>PEAB01000040.1 GCA_002753395.1 Nitrospirae bacterium MYbinv3
TATTGCTGTAACGCTCCAGGCTTGACCACGGGCTACTGTACCCTAGGGGACTACGGGCTATTACAGCCTTATGTATATACTATATCATACGAGGGGACTGGTCCCCTTGTGGGTGGGTCTGAGGGAGGGCAAAGCCCTCCATTCTATTCAAAAATCCCCACGACTTTCTTATGCACCCAAAAGAAGTGCACGGTTAATTTATTCTCTATCATACAATGGTGTCCAAAGCTATAGTTGTTCATCTTCTGGATTCCTGCCTACGCAGGAATGACATGTTCATGTTATTGGATGTCAAAGTCAAAATCTTTTTGCAAACTCCATTTAGTTTAGTATAAATTTACCCAAAAAAAAGAAGTGGTGTATAAAGGGGTCAAGGGGACTCCTTTGTGGCTGGGGTGCCTCACCCCTCCCCTTCTTAATTATTCTTCCCTTGCCTTTTCGATTTTCTCCCAATCTGACATGTAGATATCATGCTCTCCCTCTTTTCCTTTCAAGGTGGCTTTTTTATCAAATCTGCATTTGAATCTAACCTGTCCGATTTCGCCGAGTTCCTTAAATGACTCATCGGATAGGCATATTCCGTTCTCATTTGCAAGAGACTCGTACCTGCTGCCGGTATTGACTACATCTCCAGAGATATCGTTACCATCAATAAGAATAAAACCTGTATGTAATCCAATCCGTAACCCTATTTTCTCGTCAGGCTTTCTGCCTGTATTATACTGCTCAATAAAATCCTTAAACCACCTTTGAATAGAGACAGCGGCGTTGAGCGCATCATCCACAGAACTTGTGAAATATGATAAGGTGCCGTCCCCCATCTTATTGACAAATATCCCTGTACTGGTTTTAACAATCTTTATTGTCTCGTCGATTATTGGTGAGATTATCAACTTTGCATTCTCATCTCCAATCTCTGCTGTCAAGGCTGTAGAGCGTTTGAGGTCTGTGTACATCACTGTTGCTTTATGTCTATGACGTTTATTAACTATACGTTTTAAGAAACCGGGTAACTTTAGTTTTTCGATCAAATCCCACTCAAACATACCAGTATAGACAAAATAAAGACCTCCGGCTGTTATAACTGTAAAAAGAACCAACGATACATCAAGGAAGAGATGATTGAACCTTAAACTCATGACCACGGCTGCTATAAGAATCAAGCTGCTCAGCGATACTGATAGGGCATAAGCTTTAAACAACCTCTTTGCGGTTTTTTTTGTGTCTTTTGGGAGGTTCATAAACAGATAGAAGATGAATAACTCAAGGGCTGAAAAGAATAAAATGAATAGGATAATAACCCAAGATCTTTCTTCGTATGTTGTGAGTTTCTTGGTGTTCTGCAGGAGGTGGACTGCGTTGGCCATGACGTGCAGACCGTAGGTATCGCTTTTATCGTCGTGATCTCTGTCAAAGCTGCCTACAAGCAATATCTTGTTTCCAAAGACGTCGCTCAGATCTGGGAGCTCTACACAGTTGGAGACTTGTTCGTACTTGTTTTCTTTCTTGAGGGTAAGGGTATAAACGCTGTTATATATAAAGCGGTACGTTTTGGCCTTAAAGCCTTTTTGATATTGAAAGAGAATCTTGTTGTTATGTTCTTTGTTCATGCTTAACGGGTAGTCAGCATCTCGGCGTTCGGTATGTTGAGTGAGGAGGACGCCGAAAAATGGCATCAACTCTTGTGTACCGTCGTGTGCAGGGTTGGTTTTCGTTAGAATTTCTATAAAGTGGCTGTCAAAGTTGACTGAACTGTGGCCGACTGCTGTAAAGATGTCTTTTAAAGCAGGATCATGCTTTTCTTTACTATTGATGTTCCAGCCGGCGATGACTGGTACGTTTTTGCCCCTGAGTTGTTTCGCTGCATAGATTAACCTATCAGTTGCGTTTTTGACTTTATCAGAGCTGATATCAAAAGGTCTTATGAAGTAAACGTCCAGCCCTATGGCCTTGGGTTTTTCGACTGTGCTCAAGAGGAGCGTTAGGAAATCAGCAACGTTTTTTCTAAACTCAACGTCTTCATCGGCGACAACGTCTACAATGACAATATCGTCAGATGCGGGTGTCTTTTGAATGGCGCCGATCGACGCCCCGTAGATGTAGAAGTCTATTTCGTTTGTTCGTGTTATATAAATAAGGGCTGTCTCAAGGAGAATGAAAGCGGCCGTGAGAACCAGCAGCGCCTTCTTTTTCTCCATTGCTGGGGAGTCATTTCTGTTCAGCTTGCCTTTGCTTTGCCTCTTCAAGGTTTTTCTTTATCGTAATGAGATTTGGATGTTCAGGAGATACAAACCTTTTAAGGATATCTACCGCTCTTTCAAGGTATTCAATAGCCTTGTCGTAGCTGCCTTTTGCCTTCCATGCACTACCAATATTGTTATATGAGATTGCAACAGAGGGATGTTCCTCCCCAAAGACCTTAAGTTGGATCTTTAGCGCCTTTTCGTAAAACTCAATAGCCTTGTCGTAGCTGCCTTTACTATCCCATGCACCACCAATATTGTTATATGAGGTTGCAACAGAGGGATGTTCCTCCCCAAAGACCTTAAGTTGGATCTTTAGCGCCTTTTCGTAAAACTCAATAGCCTTGTCGTAGCTGCCTTTTGCCTTCCATGCAAGGCCAATATTGTTATATGAGGTTGCAACAGAGGGATGTTCCTCCCCAAAGACCTTAAGACTAATCTTAAGATCCTTTTCGTAAAACTCAATAGCCTTGTCGTAGCTGCCTTTACTATCCCATGCACTACCAATATTGTTATATGAGGTTGCAATCCAACCCTCATTCGATAATCGTTTAGCAGTCTCAGACACAGAATCGAACATCTTCAGCGCATCATCGTATCGAGCTAAATAATAGAGTGTTATGCCGATATTGTTTTTATCGGCAAGTAACTTTAGGTCGTCTCCTGTTTTCTCATCCTCTGCCAATTGCTGCTCGAAATACTTAAGCACATCGTCGTAATTCCTGAACTCTTGAAATGCCTCATCTGTACCAAGATTATATCTGACGGAATGCGTCTTCCCTGTGCGTGCTGAAACTATCTCCACCCTCTTAAGACCGGTTATCTCCTTGTCTTTATCTGCGACCTTGATGCTGTAGTCTGTTGTTACCTCAACTTCTCCCTCGTTGACGGCAAGTGTCATCACCCTCTTTTCCTCATCCACGGTTACGTCAAATATAGTGCCACGCGATGCAATCGTCCTTGTCCCATGTGTTAAATTGAAAAATCCCCTGGCAAAAACCTTGGATAAAAAACTGCCCATCTTCAGATAATATGACTCGCCCTTGTCCGTAATGTTTGATACTATAAACGTTGTTCCACTCTTTGTTGTAAGCTCGTTGTTCCTGCTCGAAGAAAATGTAACATTGACGCCTCCAGTGACAGTTACCGTATCCCCTGTGTAAATCCTGTCACCGACCTTTATGTTCTTGACGATGCTTCCACCCTTGCGCTGGACAACAACTCCGGGGAGCGCATCTCCCACCTTGCTGTAATCAGACCTCTTTTGGCTGCCATCATCCTGGATGACAACCCTCCACGCCTCTTTGACGCTTAAATAATAATCCTCACCGGCATACACGAAACTCGAGTAAATGAATAAGATTAAATGCAGCGCTATAAATAATCTACAAACCTGCCTCATACCCTTATCTCCTTCGTTATGTGGACCTTGACTCAGTATAACAGACGTTGCACTATATTTTCCAGTTTCAAAATTGCAGTGCACGGTTAATTTGTTATCCATCTTACAATGGAGTCCAAAACTATAGTTGTTCATTTTCTGGATTCCTGCCTACGCAGGAATGACACATAAAGCCTAATAACGCCATTTCCTGTCATTCCCCTGTTCAAGCCAGGGGCAGGCTCTGCGAAAACAAGAATCTATTAGCTTGTGGATTGCCCTGTCTTGCACGGCAATGACAAGACGACCTTAAGTTTTTATGCACCCCTTGATGATTATGTTATAGATTAAAATCGGAATGAAATGGTAGAATAAAAGCAAATGCAAAGAATATTATGGAAGTAGAAAACACAAAAGGGTTTATCCCTACTGAATGGTAGGATCTTTAGTATCCTCTTTAAAAAACATGGTAATTTATTTTGTGGTTTCAAGACATGGATTCCCACTTTCGTGGGAATGACAGTAATATCCGTTTTCTAACTGTGTCATTCCTGCGAAAGCAGGAATCCAGAAAGATTAAAAGCATAGTTACCATGAAATATAAAGAAGATACGATCTTTACTATATTTATCAATGCTGCAGATTTGATTGCCTACAATAATCACGCGTGTTTTATAGACACAGAGGTAAAATGCAAGACTTTTTATTTCTCAACGTTTTTAAATACTAGGTAGCTATTTATGATCGTACTTAATGTAAATGAACTTACAAAGGTCTACAAGATGTACAGTAGACCAATTAATCGGCTAAAAGAGATTCTTTTTCGAAGAACTTATCATCAGAAATTTGTAGCTCTTGACCATATTACGTTTAATGTTGAGGAAGGTCAGACTATAGGTATCATAGGTGATAATGGTTCAGGTAAGAGTACCTTGTTGAAGATACTTGCACGTACTTTGACACCTACATCAGGACTGGTTGAGGTTAAGGGGATGGTGTCTGCATTGCTTGAACTGGGGTCAGGGTTTCACCCGGAACTCAGCGGACTAGAAAATATATACTTCTACGCCTCTTTACTGGGGATAGGCAGAGGGATGATGAAAAAGAAGGTCTCAGATATAATAGCCTTTTCAGAGATTGGCGACTTTATTAACTATCCTATAAAGACGTACTCTACAGGGATGTTCGTGAGGCTGGCGTTTTCCGTAGCAACGCTTATCGATCCAAACATCCTCATTATCGACGAGGCTCTATCGGTAGGAGACCAGTACTTTCAAAAGAAATGCCTCGATAAGATGATCGACTTTAAAAACAATGGTAAGACTATCTTGTTTTGCTCTCATGATATGTATCAGATTAAGATATTTTGTGACACAACGATATGGCTGCATCACGGTAGGGTGATGATGATGGGACCGACGCAAGATGTGGTAAATGCTTATGTGGACTTTGGATTGACAAGGGTTGGTGCAACTAAGCCAGAGACGCCCGATTCGATTTATGCAAAAAAGGAATCTAAATTCCTGGTTATATACGATCTGAAGGTTAATCAATTAGACGAACGTTCCTTATGTATAGAATTTGCGGTTGAATCAAAAGAGCCCTATTATGGACACGTGGGTTGGGGTATCCTCAGAAAGGACCGTTTGCAGATATCATTTGCTCTTACATCTGATCACAAACAGGGACCATACTTATTTACAGACCAAAAAAGACATGTTAAAATTACAATAAAAGAACTGAATCTGGTAGAAGCAAATTATATCTTATGTGTTGGCATCCTTGACAGAGAGGCATACATCCCGCTGATTATAGAAAGCCACGAGGTACACCTGAAAACAAACATCCACGTTGTCAACTCCTTATGCCGTATTGACAGCAGCTTTGACGTAACATAAGGAAGCAGGGGACTCGTCCCCTTGACCCCATTATATCGCATGTTTATCCACAATGTTTATATCGTAAACTGAACTATTACTGTTTTTCTAATGCAAACGGTCTAATCCTTGACATTGTTTTTTTTATTGTGTTAAATTCAATATGTTGAAAGATAATAGCATTTGTGAAGGATTAGATAAGGCATAAAAAGTGTTGAGATACAAAAAAATACTTAATAGATATATTAATGAACCAATACTTCATGTGTTTTTGATAATAGTATTTGGTGTTATTTCATATTCAAATAGTTTTAATGTCCCGCTTCTTTTTGATGATTATCAGATAAAGGCAATTGTAACTAACTTCAATCCTTGGCTCATCTCCCATAGACAAATAGTTAATCTGACGTTATTTTTGAACTATAAGCTGCATGGTTATAATGTTGTTGGGTATCATATTTTTAATCTTGCGATCCATTTAATCAATGCTTTTTTTGTTTATCTGTTAATCGAATATCTAAATATATCTCAACGTCATTTTTATGACAAATCTAATGAAAAAGCCACACTTTTTAGTCAAAAGCTCGCATTGTTTATATCTCTTCTTTTTGTTACCCATCCCTTGCAGCTTCAGGCCGTAACACTTACTATTCAAAGATCCACATTGCTTGCAACTATGTTTTATTTGCTTACAATAAATCTATATCTAAAATGGCGTTTTTTTATAAATGAGAAATCTAATCACATAGTATCCCCACAAAACGCTAGTAATAATGTATCTCAAATAAATTTTAAATCTATTTGCTTGTACATGCTTGCATTTATAACAGCACTAGGTGGAACATTGACAAAACAGAGCGTTGTTACTTTACCTGTTATTATCACAATTATAGAGTTTACGTTTTTTTATGGAAAACCTTTAAAACGTTTGTCTTATTCTATCCCTTTTTACTTAACTATACCAGTGATCCTTTCTTTATCTCGTGGATACTTGGAGACAAACGATGTTACTATCGGTAAAATTGTTACAGGTCAATTGGTTTTAGACAGATGGCAAAACCTTTTTACACAATTTAGAGTGATTATTACTTACATAAGAATGCTTTGTTTTCCCGTAAACTTGACTCTAATATACGATTACCCTTTCTATCTTTCATTTTGGATACGTGATGTGTACATATCTTTTATTGTGCTATCATCAATCTTTGTCCTTGGAGTTTACCTTAGTTATCATGCACTTAAAAACCGCGATGGTAGAAACTCAGATACGCTTTTAATATCATTTGGAATTCTGTGGTTTTTTATAACTATATCACCTCAGTCAAGTATTATACCATTAAACAACTGGGTAATCCTCGAATACAGGGTGTATCTGGCATCAGTTGGTTTTTTTGTCGTTTTAGTTGGAACATTGTTTAAAATTGTAAATACCATAAATTCAAAAAGGCTAGAGGGTATTGTTTTTATCACGCTCTTTACAATTTTACTTTTATACACTGCCAGCACGTACAATAGAAACAATATATGGCGATCTGAGATAACTGTATTTGAAGACAACATTAAGAAGTCCCCTAACAGTATTTTTGCATACGTCAATCTTGGTTCAGTATATATGGAAGCTGGCAGAGGCGAGGATGCGTTAAAGACATTTGAGGCTGCATTGAAAATTGCACCACGTAATACAGATGCACTTATTAGTATTGGCACTCTTTACGCCGAACGCGGTGATATTGCTGGCGCTGTCAGAAAGATTCAATATGCACTGAGAATTAATCCGAGATGCAAAGGGGCGCATATAAGTCTCGCCAATATTTATGCTAAAACTGGTGAGATTGACAAGGCTATCAGGGAGTATATGGCAGAACTATTAGTAGATAATAGCGCTGAAGTCCATAATAATCTTGGTTATTGTTATGAAAAACTCAATGATGTCTCAAGTGCAATAGTACACTATGAAAGAGCCATAGAGCTTAGTCCCGATTTTGCTGAGGCACACAATAATATCGGAGCTTTATACCACAGCCTCGGTAATTTTTACGGAGCCAGAAAAGAATACGAAACGGCGCTAAAAATTAAACCTGACTATGCTGAGGCAACTGAAAATCTTAGATTATTACAAAACCAAACAAGATGATAAGTATCATAGTTCAGTATCCGATTGAAACATTGTGGATAGACATGTGATATTATGGGGTCAAGGGGACTGGTCCCCTTGTGGGTGGGTCTGAGGGAGGGCAAAGCCCTCCCTTCTTAATACATACGGGTGAACTATTACAATGATAAGCATTAAGCAATAACGAGGTCAAGGGGACTGAGGGGGTAGAAGCGTCCTGGTGCGACAAAAAACCAAGAGCCGCCCCCTTTTTATATGTCTTTGAGAACGTATCAGTTCTACACAAAACTCTCCTTTTCGGAAGGAAAGACACCTGTTTCTACCTCTTCCTTGTAAGCCTTTAAAGCATGTACGGCTGTCTCTTTCATGTTTGTGTATCTCTTGACGAACTTTGGTACAAAACGCTCAAAAAGCCCGATCACGTCATGCAACACTAATATCTGGCCATCGCAGTATGGACCGGCCCCTATCCCTATGGTTGGTATAGTTAAACTATCTGTGATATCATTTGCTAATTCAATAGGTATGGCCTCAAGCACCAGACAGAAAGCTCCTGCCTCTTGTAATTTGTAGGCATCATCGATGAGACGCCTTTTTGCCTCCTCCGTCCTGCCCTGAACCTTATAACCCCCCATCCTGTAAAGCGCCTGTGGGGTTAGGCCAATGTGAGCCATTACCGGTATCTCAGCCCTCACTATCGCCTCAACCTGCGCACACACCTCTGAACCACCCTCTATCTTAATAGCGTGTGCGCCGCCTTCCTTAATAAACCGCCCTGCATTCTTTACGGCGTCAGAAACCGTTACCTGATAAGACATAAACGGCATGTCACCAATAACCATTGCGTGCTCCACTGCCCTTGAAACAAGCCGAGTATGATATATCATCTCATCCATAGTCACCGACAAGGTATTTTCCTGCCCCTGTACAACCATTGCAAGTGAATCACCAACTAAAACGGCATCAAATCCAACCTCGTCCACTATACGTCCAAACGGGTAATCATAGGCCGTTATCAGGGTAAGATTTTTTTTCTGCCGTTTTTTTTCAAAAAAATCTTTTATAGTAATCCTTGGCATAGCATTAAAGCTCCTATATTAATATCTTAATAAGAAGTTACCAATAGCAAATCTTCGGTGGTCGTGTTGTCCCTTGACCCCGTAAATGTCAGGCGTAGTTGATTAAAAGCATACATAGATGCATATATAAATGTTTAAGTCAACAGTATTAGGGCTGAGGGGAGGGGTTGCGAACCCATGCGTCAGGTGGCAAAACCTCCCCTTTTTTTATAACAGACCTGCCCGTTGTATGATTGTTGGTACTTTGTCTTCCATCCCGATGGCCATGATATGAACGCCATCGCATATGTGTTCTTCCTTAAGTTGCTTGATATGCCTGGCGGCGATATTGAGGCCTGTATCGAGGGCTTTTTCCTTGCCTGCTGCCTTTAGTTCATCTATAAGAGCCTGAGGTACCTTGATTCCAGGTACGTTATTGTTTAAGAAGTTAGCCATCCCGACGCTCTTTAGCACTACCAGTCCGGCTAAGACTTTGACCGGATAGTTTCTTGCAAAAGACATGAAATCCTTAAACTTCTCGATGTCATAGATAGCCTGTGTCTGAAAGAATTGAGCGCCTGCCTTGACCTTTTTCTTGAACTTCATAAGTTGTGGTTCAAGTGGGTTAGCCTCTGGGGTGACTACCGCCCCCTGGAAAAAGTCAGTGGCACCCTTTAATGCGTTGCCGTACATGTCCTTACCATTATTGAGAGAATCTACGACCTGAAGCAACTGTACAGACTCCATATCGTAAACAGGTTTTGCGCCCTTCTGGTCCCCGGCTGAGACGTGGTCGCCAGTCATAATCAGGACGTTGTGGATACCTAGGATGCTTGCGCCCAACAGGTCTGACTGAAGCGCTATGCGGTTTCTGTCTCGGCATGTCATCTGAAGTATTGGCTCAAGGCCCTGCTCGATGGCAATCTTGCAAACAGCAAGAGAGTTTATCCGCATGACGGCTGACTGGTTGTCTGTAACGTTTACGGCGTCCAGTTTACCTTTTAGCAGATGCATGTCGTGAAGCATTGTTGCAATATCAGTTCCCTTAGGTGGTCCTACCTCAGCCGTTACAACAAATTTACCAGATTGGAGGGTTTCTTTAAAACTCATTGCTTCTTCTCCTTTTCCGCCTTCTTTTCTTTCTTCTTGTCTTCTCTCATGCGTAGTGAGTGTGGCTTTTGACTCTTGGACCAATCCTTTGGTGGAGCAATCTCTTCCATCTTTTCCAGTTCGTTGAGCCTCTTCTGCCGTTCGTATATACGTATCCATGCACATGGAATATCGGCGCTTACCTCACAGTTACCGTCCTTCATACCGCCGCATGGGCCGTTTAAAAGACCCTTTGGGCAGTTGGTTACTGGACATATGCTGCCAGTCATATCTAATACACAGTCTCCGCAGAGGGAGCAGCGCTCATCAAACACCTGAAACCTTGTCATGTTGCCTAAGAACAGGCTGTCATTAGAGGGGTAGACAGGCTTATCGGGGAATATCTCAACGGCGCTCTGTGTCCCTGCCCCACAGGACATGACTATTATGACCTCGGCATTATCACATGCCTCTTTATCTTTTTTCAGCTCTATCTTTGTGCCCAGCGTCTGGCAGCCGGTCTTAGGCACCATCCCTCCGGTTACGGTCTTTCCTGCTGCCGTGAGTGTCTCCGTCAGATCCTTGATGGCCTCATCGTTGCCAGTCCCGCAGAGGGATGCACACTCCGAACAGCCAATCAAATAGAAACTCTTATATCTATCGAGGGTCTCTAATAACTTCTTGTTATCCTTCCTTGTAGTTATAATCATGGTATAAAGTCTCCAGTTTTACTTGTTATTTGATGCGAATTTGGCAGCCTCAACCGTGTTATACATGAGCATGGCTATTGTCATAGGGCCAACGCCCCCTGGTACGGGTGTTATAAAGCCGGCCCTCTCCTTTGCCGTAGCGAATTCCACGTCGCCCACGAGCTTTCCCTCTGACGTTACATTGATGCCAATGTCTATGACAGCGGCGCCCTCCTTGACCCAATCGCCCTTGATCATCTCGGCCTTCCCTACTGCGGCACAGAGGATGTCAGCATTAAGACACGTCTCCTTGAGGTCTGGCGTTCTGCTGTGGCAAATCGTAACGGTAGCGTGTTTCCTTAATAACAGCAGCGATATCGGTTTACCCACTATAACGCTCCTACCTACAACCACTGCGTGTTTTCCCTTTGGGTCAATCCCGTAGGCGTCTAAGAGCTTTATACATCCATGAGGGGTGCATGGCAGGAAGCCAGGCTCATCCAACACCAGTCTGCCAAGGGCGTCAGGGCCAAAGCCATCAACGTCCTTCTCCGGGGCTATGCGGTGCATCACTGCCTTCTCATCCAGGTGCTTGGGCAGCGGTAACTGTACTAGAATGCCATGAACACTAGGATCTGAGTTTAGGGTGTCTATGAGTCTTATAAGTTCTTCCTGAGTAGTTGTCTCAGGTATCTTATGACCAAGGCTCTTGATACCAAGCGATTCACACATCTTTTCCTTGCTTCCTACGTACTTCTTAGAAGCAGGGTTTTCACCCACTAAGACAACAGCAAGCCCAGGTACGACACCCTTGGAATGCAGCTCTGCCACTTCCTTTCTCAGTTCATCCGTTATATCCTTTGAAACCTTCTTACCGTCTATTATGGTTGCAGACACAAAATCCTCCTTATGTTTATTCTAATAAGATTAGTCTATTAATAAAATTTACTTAAAGTCTTACTTAAACATAACATCAAGCGCTGCTTGAAGTATGTCATAAAGTGTATGCTTAACTACTGCCTGATCAATGATAGTATCTCGTTACGTGTAGACTGTCTGCTTCTGAATATCCCCCTTACAGCGGAGGTAACGACCTTGGCGCCGGGCTTCTTTAACCCTCACATGCTCAGACACAGATGTTCGGCCTCGATTACTACCATTGTGCCCTTTGGTTTTAGTGAGTCCATGATCAGGTCGGCTAATTGCGTTGTGAGTCTCTCCTGAACTTGCAGTCTCTTTGCCATCAGGTCGAGGGCCTTTGCTAACTCTCCAATGCCCACAATCTTACCGGCGTGGGGTATATATGCTATGTCGGCCCTTCCAAAAAACGGCAGCATATGGTGCTCACAGATAGAATAAAACGTGATATCCTTGAGGATCACCATTTCGTCATGACTTTCATCTTCTATTGGCATAAGAAGTTGTTCCTGATGTGTAGCCATGCCTGAGAGTATCTCCTCGTACATAGAGGCAACCCTCTGTGGAGTTCTCTTGATGCCGGGCCGATGCACATCCTCCCCAATGCCTTCTAATATCAGTTCTACACCCCGCTTTATCTTTTCGCTGTCCATATTTATACTGTTGTAACCGCCTTAATTAAAGGTATAGCAATGTGATTCTTTGCATCTATGATCCCAACGTCTGTAATTATCTTGTCAATCCTTATGTCGTGTGGCTGCATCGGAATACTATCGACTAGCTGCTCCACGTAGGCAAGGGCAACCAACAGCGGCCTATTTTTCATGGAGCTAAGCAGCCTGTCATAGAAGCCGCCGCCATAACCAAGCCTACCGCCAGAGGCGTCAAAGGCTGCCCCAGGGGTTATGATAAGGTCAAAATGTCCCAACTCATGTAAGGTTACGCGCCTCGATTCAGAAACGCCAGGCTCAGGGATATTCATACATCCGCTTGCAAGTTCGTCCACGCTCCAGATCTCATATACGTCTAACCTATGCTCCTTCATGTCAACCTTTGGAAGGGCTATCAACTTACCTAGACCTATGGCCTCCTCTATGATAGTCAGCGTCTCCGGCTCACTCCTGAAGGAGGCATAAAACATAACCTTTTTTGCACTTTTAAACTCCTTGAGGGTCAGCAGCCTGTTTCTTATCTCTATGTCCTTTGCTTTTTTGTCTTGAGCGCTGATTGTGTCTCTTCTGCGCAGGATAAGCTTTCTGATGAGCGATTTTTCTATCACTCAACGGTCTCTACTGTCGTTGGTGTTTTTGATAGTGGACTCTATGGCTTCTTTTATGAGCTTTATGTCTGATATTGCATCTGGTGCGTTTTCATACGGTGGGGTGCCTTTTATGTCGGCGTCTATTATATTTTTGCTGAAGCTAACGGCGCCAACGTAGTTCATCCCTTCCAAGAGTCCTTTTATGAATTGGACATCTCCGCTGTCTCTAACCTTACTGGCAACGACAAAGACGTTAACAACGCCCAATGTTTTAGCCATATCTCTGACGAGCAGGGCAGTCTGGATGCTCCTCTTACCTGGTTCAACGACAACGATAAAAGCGTCCACCCCTTCAGCCGTCCCCCTGGTAAGGTGTTCAATCCCAGCCTCCATGTCTACGATTACGACGTCCTCTCTTTCTGTGACAAGATGCTTTAGCAGCCGCTTGAGAAACACGTTCTCCGGGCAGTAGCATCCAGATGAGGCATCTTTTGATTTTCCCATGACGAGGAGACGGATACCGTTAACCTTTATGCTGCACACCTCCGGTATATCGTCGACCCTTGGGTTGAGCTTGAAAACACCACCCATACTGCCTGGTTTGGCTCCGGTGCGTTCTTCTATTAGTTGTCCCATTTCGGCGATGGGGCGGAGGTCTTTTGTCTGTTCTTTGCTCAGTCCGAAGGCAGCCGCCAGGTTTGCATCAGGGTCGGCATCAACGGCTATCACGGTCTTACCCTCGCTCGCAAATAAGTGGCATAACACTGCTGAGAGTGTGGTCTTGCCCACTCCCCCTTTTCCTGTTATCGCTATTTTCATAGAACCTATTTTAGCATCTTTTAGTTGTAAGTGTCAAAGTTAAAAATGTATGAACCACGATTTAATGGATTGAAGGATTGCCAGGATTATGTTATCTCTATTTTCCTCTATACTTTTGCACTTTTTTGTAAACCAGCATTTTATGTAGCTCTTGAAAATAGATTCCCGCTTTCGCGGGAATGACATCAAATAGCGTTTTGGCTGTTCTATGTCATTCCTGCGTAAGCAGGAATCCAGAAAGTGCAAAACTATAGTTTCCTGTAAATCCTTTAATCCGAGTAATCCAAATTCAGACGATCCCTATGTTTCCTTCAATCTGACATTGTCAAATTAAAAGAAGATTTACAATAATATTGTAGTATATTGGATAAAGAATAATGTGGATGACTCCGTTGTGATTACCGAGTTTACTTTATTTTGGTGGAGCTGAACGGGATCGAACCGTCGACCTCTTGAATGCCATTCAAGCGCTCTCCCAACTGAGCTACAGCCCCAATGCAGTAATACTATAGCAGGTCTTGTACGACTTGTCAAGGCAAATTTTTGTGTTAAAATCTATAGAGTTATATCTTTCGTTGACAGCTATGAGTTAATATTGATATACTTTTTTATCGGTATGCTGGATATCGCAATATATCAAGAAAGCGAGGAGTGGCAAGATGAATAGGTTAGCATCACGGGTTATGATTTCGATAATGGCAGTTGTTTGTTGTTTGCTTGTTGTAAGTGCAGGGGTGGCCGTTGCTGATATCAGAAGATGGATTGACGGATATTATCCGTGGAATTCACTTGTTATGGACATGTATAATGATGTGTCCTCTAAGAGAAGTACACTGCGTATAGACTATGTTGACAGCATTATCGTTAACGGCTGGTCTGACACAGTAGATACTTCAAAGGAAACGCCTCAAACCGTTGCTTCGAATAGTAACACAACATCACCTGTTACAGTGGCAAGAGCCTCATACACCTACGGAGAACAAATAACAGAGGCGGCTAACGAAGTCCCCAAATACAATCGCACGCTTTCCTACACAAACAATCACGAGCGTTACGCAACAAGTACGCCATCTACGGCAACATCTGTAACCTCTGTAACACACGATTTCAATGGTGATGGCATTGGCGATATCTTATGGTATAACAAAACAACGGGTATGCTTTATATCTATCTTATGAAAAGTGATGGTACTGTGTTAAGTGGTGGAATGCCTGCTGTTGTTCCTGATTTGAACTGGCACATTGTCGCTGTTAACGATTACAACGGAGATGGCAAAAGTGATATACTATGGAGGAATACATCAACAGGTTTGATTGTTATCTGGTATATGAACGGGACAAGTATTGCTAGTTATAAGATAGTATCCCTGGTACCTGATAATAATTGGCAGATAATTCCGTAAGTTAAGGTGCTGCAGTTACATAAGTATGAGGCTGAATTTACTGCAGGTTTGAGTTGCGGAATAAAAACAAATCGTATCATCTATAAAAACATGGTAATTTATTTTATATGGTTTCAAGACATGGATTCCCACTTTTGTGGGAATGACAGTAATAGCAATTTTCCAAGTATGTCAATCCAGCGGGTCCAGGGATCCAAAAAGCTTAAAAGCATAGTTACCATGAAATATAAAGAAGATACAATGAATCTGCTATTGAATAATCGCAGTGGATTCAAATATTAGTCTAAATAAGGAGATTCGGTTATGTTAAAAGACGGTTTTGTTAAGGTGTTGCGGAGCAGTTGGTTAACGGTAGTAATGCTATTGATGTTTGTTGGGTGTTCTGTTGCAAACAGAGGGGAGACAGTACCAGATACAAGTAGGGTTGTTGCAAATGAACCTAGTTTTGAGGATTATCTTTCTTCAAAAGCCACAAGTAAAGATACGTTTCGTTTTGTAGTCTATGGCGACAGCAGGGGCAACGGCAGGGGGGACAGCGATGAGGCTTATGTTAATTTCTCAGTGATGTCTAAGATCAATGAATATATCGTTTCACTTCAACCAAAACCGCTTTTTGTAATCCACGTAGGTGATTTGGTTCTAAGAGGTGGCGCTGATATGTATGATCTTGGGAAAAAAGCCATGAAACAATTTAATGATGCCCAGATCCCGTATGCAGTGGTGCTAGGCAACCATGAACTATATGGTTCGTATATGCTAGGTGTCAAAAACTACGTAACGGTAGAGATGCAGAGAGAGTATCAGAGGAGTTTTTGTACATCAAACACCGTTGGACCAATCTGTTTTCCAGAGGATCCAAAGTTGCCTGGGTACAAGAACCTTGCCTTCGCCTTTGAGTTTGGCAATTCTTTCTTTGCAATACTGGACAGCTATTATGTAACGGATAGCGCCAGATACATCGATGACATCTCACCGGAGCAGTTGCAGTGGTTTAGGGAAAAGGTGGTAAACACCAAGAAGAAGCACAAGTTTGTCTTTGCACACAAACCCATTTACTCATCTGGTTCTCACAATGAACTCCCAACAAAGTCCATGCGTGAGCTGATGAATGTGTTAAACGATAACCACGTCGACATATACTTCGCAGGCCATGAGCACTACTATGTGAGAAGGAAGATTGAGAAGGCGCATGACCAAAAATGGCCAAACGGAGTGACCCACATAGTTGATGGCGGCGGCGGCGCCCCCCTGCACAGACCAGACCTGGCGGTAGGACTCTCTGCGTGTGCTGCTAAGTACAGTTTTACTGTTATGGACATTACGCCAAATGAGATTAAAGGTGTCACATACGGTTTTAGCTCACTAACGGATAAAATCGAGCCTATTGATAAATTCTGCCTGGTTGGTGATGGTAAACCGTGTAAAGATTACGAAACCCAGGATAAAATCGTAGATAAATGTCTGAAATAGCACAGTAGTTACGATAGTATTGGGGGTGGAAACCCGTTTAATAACGGAGGCAATGCACCCCCCTTCTCATTTGGGTGTTTTAAACAAATCATCTATCGAGGTAGATTTCTTTATCTGTTCTTTAAATTCCTCTAATTCATCTATACTTCCAATGTTTCTAACATTACCCATAAGCTCAAGCCCATTATCTCCGTACTTGATCTCAAGCATACCTTCGATCCCTTTCAGTAACCCCTTACGCTCACCTTCTTCAAACGCATATTCCCTTGCACCCCTTTCATCCTGTAATCTCATCAGCCAATAGTCGTAGATATCAAGCTCCTCTTTATTCCACTGCATCTTATTCGCTATATCATACGCCTCCCTTATCTCCATAAAGTCAGCGCTCTTGGGTACCATCTGTAGAGAACTGGCGTTCTTTATGAAATGTATCCATTTATCTACGATACTATCTACCTCCTCCTCCTTTAGGGTAAACTTGGGAAGCTCTATGAAATTAAACTCAAAGTCCTTCAACTCTTGTTTAAGCGTATCTTTATTTAGTATTAGATGTCGTGTCAGGTACCTGGCGCCTTCAAATATCTCAAAGTCCACTATTCCTATATATATCACCTGATTTAATTTGGGATAATCATCTCCCTTCTCTAGCTGACTAACATACGCCTTACTCGTATAGTACAGCACACGCTTTTCAAATCCTTTACGATTTTGGAGCTGTATCTCCACTATAAAAGTGACCTTTCTCTTGTCTGTTGCCCTTATATCTAATATCGTCTCTTTTAAAGCCTCTATCTTTGGCGCCTGATAGGGATTCAGTATCGTTATGTCATCTATCTCTCTATCACCGTTTAGGTCTAATACCGCATTTAAAAAGGATATCAATATCTCCTTCTTGTTTTCATTGCCAAATACCTTCTTAAACGCAATATCACTTCTTATATCTACAAACTGCATAATTTATTATACCATTTTTTGTATCCTCTTAAAAAAACATGGTAAATTTATTTGCATGGTTTCAAGACATGGATTCCCACTTTCGTGGGAATGACAGTAATAGGCGTTTTCCAAGTATGTCATTCCACAGCCTGTCCCTGGCTTGAACAGGGGTAAGCAGGAATCCAGAAATCTTAAAAGCATTATTACCATGAGATATAAAGAAGATACTATTTTTTCAACGGAAGCAATCCCTCTTTAGTAGGGTGCATAAGGATTTAGATAGTCCTTCACAAGTAGGGATGACAGTAAACTAAACACCCCTTCCATACACCCCTTCCATCAAAGGAGGGGAATTGAATATCACTATCCATTATATCACGTCTGCATTGCTCTTAGAAGTCAACCGGTACATCGAGCAGCGTAGGGGTCTCTCCATTGCCTGGTGTATCGATAGTGTCTGGGATGTCTCCGTTACCGTTATGTGACTCCATGCTGTTATTAGGGTTTGTGCTATCCTGGGTATCCACGCTGATAAGCTCGATGGAATCATCAACGAGTTCGATGCCTGCTTCAACAGGCTCCGCTGTAGACACCTCGGTTGGTTGTTGCTGTGGAGTGCTGGTATTAAGCTCGCTACATACTGACTTGCCCTCATCCGACGTTAGCCATTTGATAAACTCAAATGTGTCCCTGTAATTTACAGAAGGATAGATGAGAGGGTTTACAGCCATAACATAGTAGTAATAATCTATAACAGAATTGCTGTCTATGAAGATTTCAAGTTTGAGATTTTCAGTGGAATTCAGGTACTCAAACGTGACTTGATCGGTAATGGTGTATGCCTTGAGCGCTTCAGTCAATTTAAGTGTGTCGGACATGGTTTGTCTTGTCTCTACATACCATGATTTTCCAGCAGGATCAATGTCTAACTCCTTCCACAATGTCATTTCTTGCAAATGAACACCGGAGTTGTCACCACGTGAGATAAAAAGACAATCCCCATGTTGTGCTATTATCCGTAAGGCCTCCTGATGTGTGGTCTTAGAGCTGAGTTTAGCTGGATTTGAATAGTGGCCTACCAACATGAGTCTGTTCTGATTTAGCTGATGCACATTTACAAAACATTTATCCATATTATTGAGTTCTTCATTGGTGAGCGCTGCAAACACTATATCTACACTGCCTCTCTTGCCAAGTTCCAGGGCTAATCCAGACGTAACGGGTAGTACGTGTATCTCTATGTCTTCTTTTTTCACATAAACAGGGATCATGTGTTGAAAGCTGCCCATATCTACAAGGCTCGTTGCCGCTGCGCAATTGATTTGTCTAGTCTTTGTACGCCTCAGTAATGCTTCCATCTCTGCATATTTTGTGTTGACATCCCTGAGTCTTTCGGAGATCACCGAGGAGAGGTTTCTGTAGAGTTTAAAGCATAGGCTCTCGCTGGTTTTTCTTAGTACCACCTCGTTGATCTCAATAGTGGTACAATGCGTCTGAGCCGCTGCTGTGGCAGAACGCAAGGATTGATCGAGGATTGCCATCTCGCCAAAACAGGCGCCCTGTCCTAATGTGGCAATGGTCTCTTCCTTATCTGCGACATTTTTAGATATTATTACCTTCCCGCTAATCAGTATGTACATCTTCTGTCCGACAGTGCCTTCTTTAAATATCACATCCCCAATTGCATACGTGACAATGTTACTCATGTTCATGATCTGCATTATCTCGTTTGGTGTAAAATCACAAAAGAAGGTGTAGTTTTCTTTCAGCGAGATTATGAGGTCTTTCATGTCCTGGTCTGTTAGTTCAGGTAGATCTGCACACTCTTCTTTCTCAAGAGAGTGGAGGAATAGCTCAAGATCATCGGCAAGCTCTGATGCTGAGGTGTAGCGGTCTTCCTTGTTCCTTTCGAGGCCATGTATGACGATCCTGCTTACCTCGTGCGGGATGTCATTGTTGATCTCATACAGAGGGGTAGGGGTCTCCATGAGGACTGTCTTAAATAGGGCCTGGAGTGATTCTGCGAAAAACGGCTTTCTTCCTGTAAACAACTCATATGCCAGAACAGAGAGGGAGTATATGTCCGTTTGACGGTTGAGGGGTTGTCCAAACAACTGTTCTGGAGACATGTAGTGGGGGGTGCCGGTTAAATAGGTCTTTGAGTTTTCAGCGTTCTTGGACTCGGTGTCGGCAATACCGAAGTCCATGATCTTTATCTGACTGTCGTCGATTATCATGATGTTAGCTGGTTTTATGTCTTTGTGTATGATACCGTTTTGATGGGCGTAGTGGAGTGCTCTAGCAATGAGGATTATTATTTTTATCTTTTCTTTCAGCGGCAGCCTTGTATGTTCTGCTATGATGTTTTTCAAGGTAACACCGTTGATGTACTCCATAAAGATGAAGTGTGTGTCGTCGTATTTCTCTACGTCGTAGATCATGGTGATGTTGGGATGGTGGAGCTTACCGAGGTTTTTTGCTTCTCGTAGATTGTTTGCCGTTTTGGCAGCAACAATCCTTTCTATAACCGTATCGTATCCCTTGTATACAACCCCCTGTGCCCCACGCCCTACCTCCGTAAGATTTATGTATCTACCTAAGTTAAGTATCATTGACGTCTCCCTCCGTTATTGTCTCACGTTTGTGTTAAGTGGACAGAAACTCCTTGACTCCTGTTTTATGTTAATAACACATTCCACTTAACTATTATAAAACATATTACCTAATCTCTGCAGGTCTACCCGAATATCTCCAGGGCAATCGCATTAGAAAAAAATGTCTGAACCACGATTTAACGGATTAAAGGATTATCAGGATTATGTTAAAAAAATTCGGTAGTCATGCAGAGGTAGTGAGATTCAAACCCCCTCCCTTGATGGGAGGGGGTAGGGGAGGGTGTTAGATTTACTGTCACCAATACTTCTGCAGGACTACCCCAAACTTAATCTCTACCCTCTGAATGTTTATTGTTGATTTCCAGCTTTTAGAACGTTTATCATGTTGATATTGCCATTTAAGTTAGTGACCACTTATAGAAGTCGCTTGCATATAAAGACTCATCTTTTGAGGCGTCAAAGTCTGGCTCTAATGTCTGTGTTTCCATGTAACTATTGTAGCACATAGGAGTGTATTTTAGCCTATTGGCCTACGGTGTTTGCTTGCAAGGGAAATAATCAAATATCCAAGCAACCTACTGTCCAGAACGAACGGGCCAAACATAGCTGTAGTCGTAGGACCTATCGCCGGCGTAGACGTAGCCATCGCGCATGTAGACGCGCCACGCGCCGGACCAACAGTACTTGTGTGCGTAGGTAGTAGACGACCAGTAGACGTCCGACTGCACATTGGTAAAGCCTTGTGATATGAGCCAAACATACGGGACATAGCTGTCTTTCACAAGGCTCTTAAGCTCGTCTATATCAGGTAACCGCCAATCTGTATGGCCATACACTGCAAACATATTCATCGAGGCAACATAGTCCAGGCCCCCCTGCCAAGTTTCAACACCGGCAAGGTCAGCGTCCTTTGTCCACATAAGACCTGTTCGTAGGTCTGTGATAGTACCATTGCCATTGTCTTTGAAACTAAGTGGTGACTGTGATGTTTCATTTTTTTGCTTACTGCCACCATTAAAACAGTCTCTTCTAATATAAAAATAACGAAGCTGAATAAATAAGATAAAAATAGCTAAAAGTCCTATTATTATGTCAGATGTTTCTTTAAGTTCAACTAATACTCCTAATGTCCCTAGCACTAACAATACGTATGTTAAATACAAACCCCATATCTTGCGTTTCAATAATCCAGACGAAGCACCTATTGACATAAGACTAAAGATAAGTTTTAGGATTAATTCTACTGTTTTTTCTACTGTTTTATTGTTTTCTGTAAACAACAAAGCAACGCTAGAAAGAAATGAAATGACACTAAAAGGAAAACTGACAGCAGCAAGAACATCGCAATACTTAAAACCTAACTTTTTCGTATTTATGACAGTATAATTATCCTCACTCTTCTTATTCTGGGATAGCATTGTCGTACTCTCCCTTTTCAGCCCACTCAATACCACGATTAAAGTAATCTTCGGCATCCTTATTTTTACGTTTAAAGAAATCAGCTCCCATTATAGCCTCCTCTTAAGCTTTTCATAAATGGTATTTTACTACCATTTTCAGATAATTTACCTGTCTATCCTAGCCCTTGTTACGTATATCCCATCCATTTATATATGCCCATCTTAACCAGTGGTTGTAAGGGGGGTACACCCTACGCAGACGGAATGTACCCCTGTCGACCTGCGTTATCTCACATGCAAGTGCCGTATATGCCAGACCCTTTTACACAAACAGAACCTGGTCCACACTGATAGTCTAACTGGCAAGTATTACCGTATGATCTGTTTGGGTCTGTTGGTGCATAGACAGGTTGACGGTCATGTGAATTGCCAGGACGAATCCCGCCAACGCAAGCTCCGTAAATACTGCCGGAACTTTTTAAACAAACGCTGCCTGGATAGCAGTCAGTATCAAACGAACATGCTACCCCGATCTGAACCGACACAAGAACAAACAAGATTGCTAATATCAAAATAGTGCGCATAACCTCACCTCCTTAAGGAGTTCCATTAATTGATGTTATCTGGGAGTAACTCTGTAGCCGTTTCCATAGTCATCCCGCACTCTGCCATAACCTTGATTGTCAATGTTACCTCTCAGCGTATCTCCACTATAATTACGCATTCTGATGTCACCGCTGTTATCAATACTGCCACGGTATTGTTTAGAGTAATCATAGTTGTATCTCTCCTTCATGGTAACACTTGAACCATTCTGCTCAATAACCCAATCAGTTGCGTAGCATAAATTAGCTGCCAGCAAAATGGCTATTGAAGATATTAATACTTTTAGAACTTTCATTACTTTTTCCTCCTTAATTTGCGTTTTAACCGGAAACCGGTTATTCTAATTCGTTTATCTTTTCAGACATCTTTTCAAGTTCTTTAATTTCTTTAACGTATTTTGAAACCCATTCTTCCAGTGTAACGCCTTCCAAGCTCGGACGACAACGCTCTGTCTCAGCACTCAACCATGCCCTTACCTTTGAGAGGATATCCAAACTTTCAGGGTTCGTTACGTGAAAGTCCGAAAGTAACTCAATGAGTATTTGCGTGGAAAGAAGTCTGTATTTGTTAGTCTTCTTTTCAGTTTTTATCTTTTTGGCTAACTTCTTGATTTCCTTGATAGAAATGCCAAAGATAGAAATGCCAAAAAAGTCAGCGATTGTAGGATCAAGCTCAACCCCCTTTCCTTGTTCAAGGATTGAGTTGATATGTTCCAAAAATGATTTTTTAGGAAGACAGCACACAAATACCTCCTCAATCTCAAGCCCTGGTGGTATATCCATCGCCATCTCTTCTTCATCGCCACCCCATCCATGCAGCAACTGAGCCGGCACTTTTCTTAAGACAACCTGTTCGTCTCTGTTATTATTGTCCAGCCTTCTTTCAACCGTTACATAAGAGGTCTCACGACATATAAGGCCGTATTTCTTTGACAGACTGACCAACTCGTCGTTGACTGCATTCTTGTCTTTTCGCTTGCTCTGCCTGGAACCAGTTATCGCCAGGCTGTTTTCCTCAACTTCTCTTATCTTTTCCCTTGCCCACAGCACAGGGATTGGGATAGTGCCACCCTCGACCCTTTTCAGTGGCACTGTCCAGTCACTATGTCTTTTACCGTTTATAGTACCGCTTATATGGATCTCATCATGTTTTAAAATCTCAGAGTCTCTTGTCTTTGCAAATATGCAGATAGAATCCCCTTCATAAACTACAGGGCGAATAGGTACCTGGTCAAGATCAACACTCCCTGTGATCTCTACATCTCTGATACATACTCCTTGTGCCTTACTGAAAAAATCCAATGCCTTTGCCTCAATGTCTGCGGCATCTGGAGAGATAAATGCAGCGGCAGCGCCTGACATTGAAGCCGCCTGCTTAATCAAATAATCATTGCTTCCATATCCTATACCGACGATAAACAGTTGGATTGTCCTCGAATTAGATTTAATAAGCTGAAAAATCCCCTCTTCATTTCCTGTTAATCCATCTGTGAGCATTATAATGCTTCTCCTAATATCAGATTTAACAGGACTGCTGAACACATGCTGTAATAAAGGAAGTATCTCAGTACCACCTAAGTCGGCGTCTATCTCTGAAACGTATTTTAAGGCAGCAGCCTTATTACTTCTATTGTACGGTACGCTCAACGGGAAGACATTCTTATAAGAATCGCCAAACACGTATAAATTAAACAGCATTCCTTCCTTCATTGTATTTTTGATGGCTGCTTTAACGATACGTTTTGCGGCTTGTATAGGGGCGTTTTGCATCGAGCCAGAACAGTCTACCAAGAAAATAATTTCCTTAGGCTCATCATTCCTTTCTGTTTTCTCAGATTCTTTGATATTATTTACAAAATCTATCTGAATAAATCTTTCGTTCCCGTCGTCATACAAAAAACCCCTTGTGGTAAAATCTCCCTTATACCTAACGTTAAGAACAAAATCCCTGTCCATTACGTTGGTATTGGATGTGAGACTAACGGTGATGCTATCATCATTAAAACTATTGCTGACTTTATGAGAAGGCGATTCTATGCCTAAGATATCTTCTTTCCCGTATACGTTAACGCTAAGGCTTAAAGAGTACATGGCCTGCTTCGTAAGCGGTGGATTCAGCAGCTCGTCTACCGGTATACCATCAATGTCTTCAACATAATCCGGCACATATCGAGGCGCTATGGTTGTAGGCAGATAGAATCGCACCTCATTCTTGTTTACGTCAAGCATGGTAACATAACGTATCTCTAATATCACAACGTCACCTGACAGGATATTTCCAACGGACAGGGTAAAGATATTAGGCTTTTCCTCATCCAGGAGAAACGCGCCATGCCCCTCAGAGATGGCCTTATCGTAAATGTGGAACGCCCTATCCCTTTCCTCAATCTCCCCTTCAAGGACCCTATCCCCAGTTGTTACCTTAAAACCACAGACGGAACAATCGGCTGGAAGAGGGAACTTATATACCGCCTCAATGGCTGTGGGTTCAGTGTTTTTAAAACGTTGGACTATTTTCACCCGCGCCCCTCTCCCAATAATGTCCCCATACACCTCAACAGCCGTCAGAGGGACTGCAACTTTGTTTGTTGTAAGAAGTCCAAAACTTGGTTCAAACATCTTGATTCCCCTTAAGTATAGTTTTCGATAATTTGACAACGTCAAATATTTTTTTCCTCTCGCTATCTTCTATATCCTTCCTGACGTGAATCTCCAGGCCAGGGATTATTTCATACTTAAACCACACCTCCCGATTCGTTTCTGTTTTATGTACTTCGCTTGATTTATCAAGGTTGACTATATCCTTTAGCCTCATTCCATTTTCCTGCATGCCTTTGATCTGGCGCAGTTTGTCTATATGACTGTCGTTATAGAAGCCTCCACGGCCTCTGCCCTCCGGTGGTTCTATTATGCCTGAGCTAACATAGTACCGTATGGTTCTAAGACTGAAGCCTGTCATCTCAGATACTTCATTGATAAGATACTTTTTATTTGACATGTTTTATTATAACAGTACACTGTCGTAATGTCAAGTATGTTTTTTTGCAGATACGCTATCCTCTAAATACTAGCAATTCTCACTGAATTTGCAGAATGGCTTTTTATAAGAATTTTACTGTGTGTATGAAAAATGTTTTTCGCTGTATATTTAGAGCATATTGCTTATATATCAATAACATACATTCATTAGCAAGTAGTCCTGCACAAGTAGTGGTGACAATAAACTTAACACCCTCCCCTAACCCCTAATGCTGTTGACTTAAGGATGTAAAGATGCAAAAAAATAGAGAGGGCTTTGCCCTCCCTAGACCCTCCCACAAGGGGATTCGTCCCCTTGATCCGTAAATGTCAGGCGTGGCTGCTAAAGATGTTACTTGCTATACATCAATAATGCTTAAGTCAACAGCATTACCCCTAACCCCTCCCATCAAGGGAGGGGGATTGAATATCACTACCTCTACAGGACTACCATCATATCAATTCATTAATCCGATAAATCGCGGTTCAGACATTCTTAATTGCAATTACAATTGAATATGACATTATCAAATCAAATAAAACTTGGTTTAATCTATCAGGCAATGGAGGTGATGTTGTGTAGAAGAGAATTGCTTCTAACTATGGGTTCAAGGGATCTGGTCCTCTTGTAGGAGGGTCTAAGGGGGAAAAATTCCCCATTCTCTTAAACTGACATGTTCTGTCACATGCTTACAAAATATGTCACAAATATCCCCGTCTCTTTAACAAAAGTGTTATGATTGCTTGTACACATTTAGGCATGTTAAATGCAATTAGTATATAACTAACGGTTTAACCGTTAAAACCCATCCCTAACAGTAATGCGGGGGCTGTAGTGGCATCTTACTCTGTAGAATGCTGCTCTGACCCCGAACTCTTTTTTTGTCAAAAAGAGTTTCTTACTTCTGTAGTCCTGCAATTGAAAACATGGACAGGGCGGAAGAATTTGTTGGCGATTTATTTAATAAAAAGACACATAAGTAACCTAGAACAAGTGGAGATAATATGGAACTGGATATAGACAAATACTGCCTGAGATACAGCCTTGACAATAACTATCATACCCTGTGTTCCAACTGCATGACCGATAACGTCATATCCCTAGACACTAAGGATAACAAGTGCAACCACTGCGGACAAACCCTCAATATACGCCGATACCCAATCTCCGTCATTGCCATCAGAGGTAATCAGATAACCTCGGCAGTCACAAGAGATCATGGCGGTCTACGCGTAGTATGCGGCAGTTGCGGACTGATTATCTACGTCAAGTGCCAATCAGAAGAGTTCATAAACTGTATCGACTGCGGGATACAGATAGATTATAGCAGCTATCCCGACTGATAAAATACAACATAGATATCACTATTTATGGGGTCAAGGGGACTGGTCCCCTTGCAGGTGAGGTCTAAGGAGGGGGCGGAGCCGCCCTCCTTCTCTTCTCTTTTTTTCGTATTGTAATTAACCCTACAACGACAGTTTAGAAATAGAACATGGCAAAATAAACGGTTTACATGCTTTGGTGTTATTTGAAGTTACCGCAGAAATCAACCGTTTAGACTGGAAGTGACGTTGTAGGGTTAATATCTGTCTTTGGGTAAGCCTCTGCCCTTCCAGATCATGTAGATAGCGGGATAGATGATCAGTTCCAGGATAGTCGATGTCACAACACCCCCAACCATCGGGGCAGCTATGCGTTTCATAACGTCTGAACCTGTGCCGTGACTAAACATGATCGGCACCAGACCGGCAAGGATTACACTCACAGTCATTATCTTGGGCCTTATCCGCTTGACCGCTCCGTGCATGATCGCCTCACGCAACCCCGACCTGCCTACAAGTAGCCCCTTGCGCTGCCACTCCTCATAGCTAAGTTCCAGATACAACAGCATCACAACCCCTGTCTCTGCATCCAGACCGGCAAGGGCTATTATCCCTACCCACACAGCTATGCTCATGTTGTAATGCAGCAGATACAATAGCCAGAAAGACCCCACAAGGGAGAATGGCACGGCTAAAAGCACAATCGCCGTCTTTGTAAACGACTTGGTATTAAAGTAGATAAGCACAAATATGATAAACGCAGTAAGTGGTAAGACAATCTTCAACCGTTCATGCGTCTTTACGAGATACTCGTACTCGCCGCTCCAGACAAGCCTGTAACCGTTTGGTATCTTGAGGTTTGCTACCTTTGCCCTGGCCTCGTTGACGTACCCCCCAACGTCCCTGCCTGAGAAGTCTATGTACACATATGACGTCAAAAGCCCCTCCTCGCTCTTTATGACCGTCGGCCCCTTAACGATACTGATCTCCGTAAGCTGCCCTAATGGTACCTGAGCAATCACAGCTCCGGCCTGTCCTGATGATGGTGAGAAGGCGACCATCCCAACTGGTGCAGAGGCAGATGCCATCCCAACAGCGCCAGGCATGAGCGGTACAAGCACACGATTGAGCTGCTCTATACTGTTTCTAAGCTCGCGCGGATAGCGGAGGTTCACCGTGTAGCGCTCCCTGCCCTCGATGGTTGTTGTCAGGTTCATGCCGCCTATGGCTGATTGTATGACCTCCTGTACGTCATCTATCGTCAGGCCGTATCTTGCTGCCTCGGCGCGTTTGACCCTGAAGTCCAGGAAATAGCCGGTCGTTGCCCTCTCAGCGTAGACACTCCTCGTACCTGGAACGTCCTTTAAGAGGGTCTCAAGCTCCAGTCCAATCTTTTCTATCACGCCGAGGTCGGCCCCAAGTATCTTTATGCCAACAGGGGTTCTTATCCCTGTTGCGAGCATATCCAGGCGAGCCTTTATGGGCATCGTAAAGGAGTTTGCTACCCCGGGGATGGATAAGACATCGTTTAACTCGTCCTTGAGTTTATCAACGGTCATCCCCTTTCGCCACTGATTCTCAGGTTTGAGGTTGATGACGGTCTCAAACATCTCAACCGGTGCCGGATCTGTGGCCGTCTCCGCCCTGCCCGCCTTGCCAAAGACCTGCGCTACCTCTGGCACTGACTTGATCAGCCTGTCCTGCAGCTGCAAGACCCTGGCCGCCTCTGAGATAGATGCCCCAGGCACCGTCACCGGCATGTAAAAGAGCGTCCCCTCATAAAGCGGGGGCATGAACTCCGTCCCCAGTTTCATGTATGGATACGCCGTTAGCCCAAGTATTATCAAGGCCAAGAATATCACCGTCTTTCTAAAACGCAAGGACACACTGGCAATTGGCTCATACAGCTTATGTAGTATGATGCTGATTGGATTTTTCTCCTCCGGCCTTATCTTACCCCTTATAAAGATGGTCATAAGCATGGGGGTTAGCGTTATGGCCAGAAATGATGAAAAGAGCATGGCAAAGGTTTTTGTATAGGCCAGCGGCTTAAAAAGCCTGCCAGCCTGGGCCTGAAGTGTAAAGACGGGGAAGAAACCAACCGTTATCACAAGCAGCGAAAAGAACAGCGACGGTCCGACCTCCGTGGCGGCGTTGATTATCACTTCAGACCTCGTGCCTGGCCGTCCCTGTTCTTCCCACTCTTCAAGTTTCTTGTGGGCGTTTTCAACCATTATTATGGAGGCATCCACCATAGCGCCAATGGCAATGGCTATACCGCTGAGACTCATTATGTTTGATGTAACCTTCAGATAGTACATACATATAAACGACATTAATATGGAGGCATCCACCATAGCGCCAATGGCAATGGCTATACCGCTGAGACTCATTATGTTTGATGTAACCTTCAGATAGTACATACATATAAACGACATTAATATGGCTATGGGAAGTGTAAGTATCACAACGAGGGCGCTTGGCATGTGAAACAGAAACACGATACAGACAGCACTCACGGCTACAGAGAGCTTTATAATCTCCTCCTTCAGCGTGTCTATAGCGCCGAGTATGAGATCAGACCTGTCGTAGGTCACCACTATCTTGACGCCCTCTGGCAGGGACGGGGTGATATCCTTGGCGATTTTTTCCTTTACCCTGTCAATGACGCTGAGGACGTTCTCGCCAAACCTGACAACGACTATGCCGCCGGCCACCTCGCCTCTGCCGTCAAGCTCGGCCATCCCGCGTCTTATCTCGGGACCAAGCTGTATGCGGGCAACGTCTCTGAGCATCACCGGCGTGCCCTCTGCGCTTGTCCCAAGCGGGATGTCTTCGATGTCCTTGATGTCTTTGATGTACCCCCTGCCCCTGACCATGTACTCGATGCCGGAGAACTCTATCACACGCCCCTCGACGTCCCGGTTACTCCTGCGTATGGCGTCCATCACCTTGGTGATGGTGATGTTATAGGCAAGCAGCCGGTTTGGGTCAATGGTCACCTGATACTGTTTTACGAAACCACCAATGCTTGCCACCTGTGAGACACCGGCTATGCTCTCGATGGCAAGTTTGAGGTTATAGTCCTGGAGGCTACGCAATTGAGCCAGGTCATGACGGCCGGTGTCATCCACCACGGCATACGAAAACCCCCAGCCCAGGCTTGTTGCATCAGGTCCCAGCACAGGATTTGCGTCAACCGGCAGTTTGGTGCGCACTGCCTGCAGGTACTCCAGCACCCTGCTGCGTGCCCAGTAGATGTCTGTCCCCTCGGCGAAGATCACGTATATGAACGAGCTGCCAAGGAAAGAAAACCCTCTAACAGCAGAGACCTGTGGAGCGGCAAGCAAGGTGGAGGTTATGGGATAGGTGACCTGGTCCTCAACAAGGTCCGGGCTTCTGCCCATCCACTCCGTGTAGATTATCACCTGTGTGTCGCTCAGGTCTGGTATGGCATCCAGCGGGGTGTTCATAAACGACCAGTAGCCCCATAGGGACAAAAATCCAACCAGCAGTATTACAGCAAACTTATTACGTGCGCTAAACTCAATAATCTTTGATATCATTGCTGTTTATTGTACCTCCCCAATTACAGTTTATAAAAGGTATATTAATTTGACAATGTTACATTTAAGAAAACATAGGGACTGTCTGAACTAGGATTACACAGATTAAAGGATTTACAGGAAAAAGACATAAAGCCTCTTTTGACATAATAATGATAATCCATTAATCCGTTAAATCGTGGTTCAGATATTTCCTTGCAAACATTCGGAATATGACATTGTCAAACTAAGGAAGTCAAAAAAAAGGGGTGGCCCCCTTAGACTCCAAAATTGTGTATACCTTTTAGCCTATATTTCCACTTTAGAGACGACAGTACCGTCGAGGTTGATTATATACAGGTACGATTTACCCTGCTGCGGGTTTTGCATCATACCGCCGCCCATCATAGAGCCGCCAAAATCAGTTGTTACCACGTAGAGCTTACCGTTGGCAAACACAGGGACGGATGCAAAGTTGCCATCAAGAGAGATTGCCAGTGGTCTTGAATCATTTGTCAGCGGGAGCTGCACCGCATATACAGTTGATTTTGATGTCCCAGATGCGTTGTAATAGCCCATCATGTTGTACTGAGACATATCCGGCATGGATGTTGAGGCTACCAAGAGTCCGCCGTCAGGAGAAAGGACAGGGCGCGATACAAAGCCCGTCAACGTAATAGACGATTTTTGTCCAGCGGTAGTTATAGCTGTCAGTGTTGACTTAAACGAGCCGCTGCCTGCGCCAGATGCTGCGCTACCCTGGTATGTTAGTAAATATGCCGTACCATCGCCTCCAACAACAGGGGCAGCTGACATCCCGTTCATCATCCCGTAGTTATCATTACCGCCCATCATACCACCACCCATACCCATAGCATGGACATAGTAGGCTCTTAAGAATAAACTTAACACCAATACTGCAAATAACACCTGATACCTTTTCATTGCTTTCTCCTTTGTGTATGTATTTTAATTTTTTATTAAATATAGTTAAACATAATAACTTGAAGAAAATATGAAGACTATAAGGACTATGATTCAAAGTGAAGGGTAGTCCTTAAAGTCTTCTTAACTACTTATACCAACTTGCGTTCATACCAGTATTGTGGTATAGAAGGGGAGACTCTGTCTCCTTATCTGTTTTACCCCTATTATACTATTACCCACTCACTTTGTGGAAGAACCTGTTTTTTCTTCAATAATATATTCTAAAACATTTGTGAGGGCTTACTCTACATGCTCCGAAAGTCCCCCATGAATTTCTTATGCACCCCAGTAGAGTCCTATCTTTGACAAGATACTATTGTTTTTTGTACAATCTCTCAAAATGTAAACATAATAGCTGAAGGGTTATATGAGATTATAGGTTACTAAAAAAAGGATGGAGGTTATTCAATGAAGATATCAACAATGGTTAACTTTATGGTAGCGATACTATTCATCTTTTCGTTAATAGGCAGCGGTTCTGTTTTTATCAATACAAGTGATATAGCTAACGATGGAAGATTAGTTGAAGAAGTGAGCTTAATAAGAAGTAGAGCGATGAGACTACTAAACCTCGAACTTCTCCAAAGATACACAGATCCGGCTGACAGAAAATATACAGACTCAGATGCCTTCATAGAAAAAATAAATAGATCGGTTAAGACATGTCTTGAAGGTGATAAAGCAGACGGGATACCTAAAATAGATAGCAATGATTTTCAAACCAACGTAAAAGAGATTGAAACTGCGTGGGGTAATATCAAGCAAACTATCAAGCAGGCAAGACAAGACAGCGTTTATTATGACCCTCTCCAAAAAGAGTTTGACGCCTTCTATGCACTTTCCAAGAAGGCTGTCGTAGCCGCTAATAAACATGTACAGAACAACGTATTGATGCTAAAAATAATACAGTCTATAGTTTTTTTAGTAAACGTTATAGTGTTAGTGCTTATCTGGTTATTTGCAAGAAAAAAGGTCGTCAACCCAATGAGAATGCTTATCGGTGTTGTTGATAAAATCGTGACAAAAGATATAAAAGTGGATATTGATTATCAGAGCAAAGACTCTGTCGGGCACCTGGTTAACGACATGAACAAGATGATAGATTTTATAAATGAGGTAGTAAACGGTACTATGCGGTCTATAAACAACGTTGTTAACACTATGGACTCTGTAAAAAAGAAGTCAGCACAGTCATGTTCTTATGCCGACAACCAGTACAATCAAGCAGTCAACGTATCTGCGGCTGCTGAGGAGATGAATAAAACGATAATGGATATATCCAGAAATGCTACGGTTGCCTCCGAAACATCTACAAAGGTGTTGGCGATGGCCGAGGACGGTAAGGCAATGACTGAAAAGGCCATAGAGACTGTGAACATTGTCTATGAGTCAAACAGGGATCTGGCCTCCATGATTAACCGGCTCAATCAAAGCGCTCAGGAGATAGGTGACATCGTCACGGTGATAAACGATATTGCCGACCAGACAAATCTCCTTGCCCTGAATGCCGCCATAGAGGCTGCAAGGGCAGGGGAACAAGGCAGGGGGTTTGCCGTCGTTGCCGACGAGGTCAGAAAGTTAGCAGAAAGAACGTTAAAGGCAACTACAGAGATATCAGCAAAGATACAATCTGTACAAGTGGAATCAAATCGCACCTATACCTCAATGGAGGAAGCCTCGACAAAGGTCACTATGGCCTCCGAACTGATCACAAACATGGGTAAGTCTCTTTTTACAATCGTTGATGCCATAAATGAGTCAAAAGAGCAGATAACCTACATCGCATCAGCAGTCGAACAACAAGCCATATCCTCTGAGGAGGTCGCAAAAAGCATTGAAACAACCCGCAATGAATCACAGGTGCAGCAAAATCTATCCAATGATATCATCCTAGAGGTAAATAGGATGATATCAACAGCAGAGGAGTTAAGGGCATATACATCAGGCTTTAAGACTAAAGGCGGTAACTTACTCCTACTAGAACTTGCCAAGACAGACCACCGTTTGTGGGTCAACAAGGTGTCTTATCACATAACAGGCGGTGAAAAACTGGATAGCGCAAAGTTGGCCGACCATACGATGTGCCGTCTTGGGAAGTGGTACTATACAGATGGTAAAAAATGCTGTGAACTCTTTGATGCCTTCAGGGATATCGAAGATCCGCACAGAAAACTACATGCACTCGGTAAAGAAATTGTTATCACCTACGACAAAGGAGAAATAGAGAAGGCACAGAAGATGTTCCATGATCTAGAAGAACTGTCTGTCGTTATAATCAGGAATCTAGAGGGTGTAAGACAAAACTTGGGGGGTGACAAGAAACTTCTTACATATTAATTTGGCAATGTCATATTCAAAAAACATAGGGATTGTCTGAATTAGGATTACACAGATTAAAGGATTTACAGGAAAAAGATTTTTAAGGTTCTTCCACAAAGTGAGTGGGTAATAGTATAATAGGGGTAAAACAGATAAGGAGACAGAGTTATGCAAATGGTAGAGAATTTATTTGAACAGGCACTTAATATACAGTTGCCGTGG
>PEAB01000168.1 GCA_002753395.1 Nitrospirae bacterium MYbinv3
TACAATGCTCTTACCTCTTGCCCCTGATTGCGGAGATGGTGACGACAAGAAACAGGACCCCTCCGATGACCGCAATCATTCCCCCGATGCCCATCAATCCCATGCTGAGTAACTTTTTGGCCGAATCCAATCCCTGAGCGGCCCCTGCCACCTTGCGCTGCACGCCGTAGCCACCTGCCATGGCCAAGCCCGTGATGTGCAATAACTGACCGCTGCCGTAGACGTAAGCCTGAAGTCGTGCAAGCCTGTAGGACGGTTCGCCGTATCCAAGGCGTGGCAGCAGGTAGTAGGTAAACCCCATGTATGCCAGCGTTACGCCAACGATGACCCCGTGATAGTGTGCCGGAATTATTACGTTGACACCTTCGATTAAGAATCCGATTATTCCTCCGGCTGCAAACAGTGAGAGGGAGCTTGTCAGGGCTGCCAGCAGGTGACTTGTCTGAGGGGCCTTGTACTTGCTTGCAATCGCCATTACGATCAGGGCGGCGCTGATCACAACCGAGATTCCAACCCCATACTCCATCAGTTTGGTGAATATATCGCGATGGGCCTGTGACTCCGTGGTGTATATTGTAAAAATAACCGGCGAACACACGGCAACAATAAGTATAATGCCAAACACCCCTATCGCCAAGCGTCGATTGACCTCAAATCCCGGCATGATTGCCTTGGCAAGGAGAAACCATACCACGAGCATCAGCATTGTGTGCATGAATTGGAGTATGTGTCCTCCGGCCCAGAAGGCCAGTTCGTAGTACTTCACCCCCCCGATATCAGGAGGAATGCTGAGTATAGATAAAATGAAGCAGACAATGGCCACGACAGCCACGACAGCCGCACTGCTGAGGCCAAACCGTATTTCTGTATCCTCCGCAGTCAGTGTCCTCAGCAGAGGCAGTGTAATAAGGCTGCGTACCACCAAAAGTACAAATCCGGCTAAGAAAATCCACAGACCAACCAGAAAAATCGGGTCGTCAAGTACCGGGACATAGTTGTTCATCAGTGGATTCCCGGCCCCAACAAAAGGCGATGCAGCAATAACCAGTGTTCCTGCTCCTGCAATCCCCAGCGCGGCAAACCCAGCAATCACCAGAGCGCTACTGCCATACATGTTCCACAGCACACCGGCAAAGGCCACAAACCATATCAACACCGACAGGTCCACATGCACCACCAGGGCAGTGTGGAAAAAATCCAGCCATGGGATCACGTTCTGCACATACGGTGTCCGTGACACTACCAGCAGGCCTGCCAACACACCCGCAAACAGAAGGCTTGCAACCCCCAAGATGAGCCACCCTTTTACCAGGCCTTTGTTTTCTTCCGATATCACCATAGCCTTCATTGTACAATATAACCCGTAAAAATAACAACAAGGATTCCTGTTCACACAGGGCAATCGCATTTGACCGTATAAGAGAAAAAAGGGGACGGTTCCGCCCCCCCTGCAAGGGGACCAGTCCCCTTAACCCCATACTGGGGTGCATAAATTTTTGGTGGCGTCAGGCTGCCTTCTTCAAATGGCTGACTATCTTGCTCCATTGTTCGGACAGATATAATGCTCTTAGTGATACCATGGGTTGAACATTTTTTCTTCCAATGCATACCGGCTCTTTCGTAAAGTGGGTAGTCCTGCAAAGACAGTGAAATGCTATCATGCGCTAACCAGAGAAGCATTATAGTGTGGATTTTCTACAAATTGTCTGCCGCACTTTTTACACATAAACTTTTGTTTTCCATTGTGAATGCTGCCATTTTTAATAACTTCCTCTGAGCCACATTGTATACAAATCATAAGTACAGTCTCCTTAAAATAAATTCTCAATGTATTATAGCAAATGTGACACTAAAAATAAAAATCATACCATCACTACTTCTGCAGGACTACCGCTAATTTTACTATGTCGGTCTGTGTCGTTTTTATCTGACCTGATAAAATTAACACCTTTGCTTGTGGAGGCACTTCACCTAATTCTATCTATGGCAGTGGCATATTTACCAGCAATTTTCACAGTTTTATGGCTTAGTTTTGTTTCATCTGCAATACGGTGTGCAGTACTTTGAGGTGTTGTTATATCAGATGTTAAAACGACTGGCACTAAAGGTGCTATTTGTTTTTTCTGAGCATTTTTATTTTTTAATTGCCCACCTTTGCTCTTCCTATCTAATAGATAGCGTTTACCTATAAAATATATTCTCTGTTCTTGGGTAAGATTACGTCGATTCAATTGATTGCCTATAATCCAAATTAACGCTTCAGGTTCTGAGTTGAAGTGTAATTCTAACGTTTTAAAGGGCAAATTTAACCGTTTACAGATGCTAAACCTATTATGCCCATCCAGCAAAACCATAGCACCATTGTTTTTCCAAATAACTAAGGCATCTCGGCAACCCTCGCTTAAAATACTTGCCTCTAATCCAGCAAATTCATCATTCATTAAGGGTGGGATTAGCGCTTTAAAATTAGGGTCTATTATTATCTTATCATTATTGGTAGTCATCTGGTTCATCAATTTTACCTTGCCCGAAAGGATGCTTTGACATCTATCACTGAATACATCCTGTAATCTCTTATCCTCTCTTATGCATAATAACAATTATACACTTTTTATAAACAAAATGATAAGTGTCTTACCACGCAGAGTTGATGTTCTCAGGTTTCATAGTAAAAGCCCCCCAAAAAAACTTGGGTAAAGTGTTACAAAACAATTGTTAACACAAGATACCCCCACATCTGTCTCCTGCCACACCGCCGGTACAAAAAATCTGATACTACATTGCCCTCAAATATGGTATGATACTATATGGATAGAGAAGACAACAAAAAAACATATCAAATATACGACAAACTACTGAAGGACATCATAAAGAACAAACCTCCAAGATTCTTTAAGATACTTACAGGCTATGAAGATGGTAGATTCCTTGATGTCCAATTCCCAAAAGTAGAGATACGGAGACCAGACCTTCTCGTAGAGGTTGATGACAAATTACTGGTGCATATTGAAATACAATCGACGGTTGATAAATCAATAACCAATCGGATGTACGAGTACAGTGCCTTAATAAACAGGCAAT
>PEAB01000041.1 GCA_002753395.1 Nitrospirae bacterium MYbinv3
TTATCCACCTCTAAAAACAATGAGATTGAGAGTTATGAGGGAGATTTGCGTTCAAAATCATGATAAATCGATGAGTATTTTCGATAAAAGAGAAAGTTGAGTATTTTTTGCGTTAATAAAGACACAATAGACCTTTTGAAAGTAGTAAAGTAGATGTTTTTAAAGTTCTTCTATTTTCTTTTTGCAAGAGGCTCTGACAGCGATATTCTGTCACCTCTGGCTCTATCGGGGGTATTTCAAATACTTGCCATCTCCGAGGCTCTTTTATACTCTCCTTCGATAACTCTGTCTTACAACATTGGCAAATTTCAGGGTATATATCAATTATATGGTCTACATCCTCAACTGGAACTAACTCTCTAGCGGTACCCTTATGCCCTGGCTGACCACCAGCTTTACGTCTTTTACTCTTACCACTCTTCTCTTTTTCCTTGTTACCTTTGAAATGATCCGTAGAGGGAGGCTTGGACGAGTTTTGGGAGTTCTTATCCAAACCAGCTAACTTCTCCTTTAACTGTATATTCTCAAGGTGATACTCAAGCAGCTTTGCTACTGTCGGCTCCTTGCCTGAATCATAATAATGTCTCTGCTGCTATTCTATCCACTTCTTATCTCTTATCATATTATTGATAAAACAATTGTAACTTAATTTGTATTTACTGTCAAGTTAATTTTGTACTCTCTTAACGATGTTTATAATGTAAACCGTTTTTTACCTTAGTCTACCTCCAGTACCTGTACCTCGGTGCAGCCATCTTTCTCTACCTTGAGTAGTAAGAATCCATTTGCGGGTTTCTCAAAAGAACACACAGCGCAGTTTGATGAGATAACCTCAGTAAAATACACACTGCACCTGACCTCGATAATGCCGTCGTCAGATACCTCGTGACTATCGATGTGCACCGACAGTGTCTCATAAGATGGAAAGCCGCCATAACGACAGAGTCTCTCCAAGGGGAGATGGCCCCTGTTCTCATCTATCTCACGCCTTAGGATGTCATCAAAATCCATAGCGCCTCTGTGCTGGATACTCTGAGTAAGCAGCATGGTACAACGTTCAAACACACCCACACCTTAACCCCCTTCCAAACCCGCTTGCGGCAGGACATTTACACGCAAATCCTTCTTAAACCCCTTGTATTGAAAACTGACAACGGTCTTGCCTGCCTTAAGCCCCTCCAGATGCAGGCCGTCAACGCTAACAATTGAGGGTGATTCAACAACCGCCTGAAGAGCCTCGGCGTCAGGAATCTCCCTGTATGCCCTGCCACGGTCATACTGAAAACACACCCTGCCTATTGCTGCCACGCTCCGGCAACTGCCAACGTATAGCTCGATACTGCTTTGGAAGGCCTTTCCACTCTCTATAGAAAAGGCAAGCTCTATGCCAGTAGGTTCCTGTGGCTCATACAATGGGGTTACAGCTTTTTCATCATTGTGTGTAACCGCTGGTCTGGCCTGTTTCAGTTCATCAAGCAACCGATTTACCCCTGTCTGCCTCAGCCGCCTTAAAACATACTTGCTGAGCGCCTTGTCCAGATAGTAGGCGCTGAGATCAAAGCGATCCTTTAGCCAGGCAGCACGTCTTTCTATCTCTAAAGGCAACGGGTGGGCAAACACCGTCGTCTTGTCAAAACAGTACGTGTTTTCAGACAGCGGGATGATCACACCCTCAAATGAGTTAGGCATAAAAAATAGACCATAACCTGACTTGTCGTTAGCTAGCTGCTTATCGGGTGTTCCAAAGAACTCTCCAGTATAGATTCCGATCCTATGCAGACGGGCGTTTAACCCAAACACCGCATAAATTGCCCTGTCCACGTACACATCCATCTTCCAATCGGTGCTGCGCAGGTGTAAGTCGTGAAATGCCATCGAATGTATCCCCTGCTTTATGTCATATGTTGCCACAAGGTCTGCCACAACCCCTTCGTAGCTGTGTGAGGCATCCTGCACCAGATATATAGATCTTTTTGTAAGTGGCACCTTGTATTCTTTTGCAAAGTCCTCTAATGTCCCATGATAAAATCTGACGCTGCTAAGGGTCTCTGGCGCTATCCTGTAAAGTCTTTCATACGTAAACAGCATGTAATGGAGATTTAACTCAACCACATATAGTTGTAATCCAAACGCATGGGCTATCTGGGCAAAGATGACCGTTGCCCCGCCTAGATAGCAGCCTACCTCAACAATGGTATCAATACTGGAGAGGTTATTTTTTATGTGGTTGTAGTTGTCAAAATAGTATTTGATTGAGGCCTCCTCATCGTGCCTCGTACAGGCTGAACCAACCCTGGCCATAATAGTATCAAAAAACGAGTCTTTCCCCACGGCGCTTAGGCCAAGCGGGTGATGAAAATAACAGCGCCTCTTGCCATCATTATCTGGCGGCAAAACTGTGTAGTAATTGCATTGTGTCGATTTGGTATCAATATGCTCGCATCGAACGTTTTCAAAGACCGGCGGTCTGCCTATTGAATACTTCTGCCTTAGATCAGCAGATTTTTCTGTTGCGTTTATTTCTATAAAATATCCCATTATACCTTCCTTATGTCTTGTTGCTATAACCTGCCCATAATTAATTATAATACAAAAAAGTGAAAAAGTGAGGGCTTTGCCCTCCCTCAGACCCACCCACAAGGGGACCAGTCCCCTTGACCCCGTAATACTCAATCCTAATTTATAAATATATTTATGTCCATGTACTTATAACCTGCCTGTGAGCGCATAAATCACAGTCGGTTTGTGCTTCCCTTTTACAAGCACCTCACCTAATTGTTCTATTGTATATTTTTCTTTTGCTTTTTTGTAAGTAGATTCACTGATTATAATCCTCGTATTATAATTCTTTGTTAGACCTTCAAGTCTTGATGCAAGATTTACTCCGTCTCCAATAACAGTATAGTTATGTCTGACAACAGAACCCATATTCCCGGCAACTACAATATCTGTGTTTATACCTATACCTATATTAATAGGTGGAATGTTACTTTTTTGGAAATCCATGTTTAATATTTCCAGCTCTTCAGTCATGTCTAGAGCGGCATTAAGAGCCCTATCAACATCATCGGGATGACTTATGGGAGCTCCAAACAATGCCATTATGGCATCGCCTATGTATTTATCTATCACTCCTCCGTGCCTTTCTATGATCTCACTCATAACTGTCAAATATCTGTTAAGCAAATTTAAGATCATAGTGGGAGTGGTGTTTTCGCTTAATGTAGTAAAACTCCTTATATCGGAAAATAATATGGTAACTTCCTTTTCCTCACCGCCTAATTCTACCTTTTTACTTAAAAGTTCTTTTGCAATGGCTGGTGAAACTACTTTACCGAGCAAGTCACTAACCAAATCTCTCTCCTGTAATCCCCTTGCCATGTTGTTAAATGCAGTTGATAACTCGCCTAACTCGTCCTTCTGGTTTACTTCTATGTTGATGTTATAGTTGCCATTCTCTATCTGCCTCACACCAACAACAATGGTACTCACAGGTTTTGTTACAGAGCGGGATATTCTTATGGAAACAACGAATGAAATCAACAGACTAATTAAAGTTATTATAGCAAACCTTGTGCGTAAAAGGTTGTAAGGTCTTAAAACCTCATTCAATGATCTCTGTAATAAAATAAAAAATGACGAACCTTTCCGTTTTTCCATAAGAATTATAAACGAGATGTATTCACTCTGTCCAAGCCTGAGAGACTGTTCTTCTTCCGCGTTCAAGATGTTAACATTCACTTGCCCCACAAGATATTTTCTTAGGTCTTCTGAAAGTGTACTAGCCACTAAATTTAGTTTTCCGTTTGCACTCAAATGAAACACTGAAATTTGTGCAATGATAAGACTACTAATATCCTTCAATACTGTATCATTAATCATAAACCCTATTACAAGCCAGGCAATGGGGTCAGGGGCAAGTATTGGAACTATCACTATTTGAAAATATCCTCCATCTCTAGTCGTAATAGAAGATACCTCGCCTTCTTCCTCAGTCTTTTCGATTAACTCCTGAGACGCATAACGCTTGCCTCTTAAATCAGGCTGTAGAGTATCTGCCATTATCGTATACTCCAAAGAAACGAGTGAGGCATAATCAGCTTTTACTCGATCCTTTAAGTTGTCAACGATTGAAAGAAGGGTCTCATAGTCAGCACTCAAGATAGACTGCTTAAAGGCAAAGTCCATAGACAAAATTTTTGTGTTTTCTGAGAGTTGATTTTTTCGGTTATCCATTATCCTATAAAACACCTTAGATCCCATTATTAAATCCTTAGATATTATAGAACGTGCACTTGCCATGTTTGTCACGCTAATGGCAAAAAACACTACCAATTGGATTATTACGACAAGACTTACTAAATAGGATAATATACGATACTGAAAACTACGGATATACCCCGCCCCCTAAAGAACCAGGGGCACGTCTGACACTCAACACTTTCTTCAGCTCTATTGCAAAATCTGCTTTCATATCGCTACCCTTGCTAATGACGACAGTCTCCTTAACAGATGCAGAGGATTTCTTTATATGTGGATGCCAAACCTCCACCTTGTATTCGCCTGCTGGGATATTTTTGATAATTGCCTTCCCACCTTTATCTGTCTTTGCAAAGAATGGTGTTTCAACAATATAAATATATGCCTTCATCCAATCGTGTATATTGCAGCCTAGAACAACAACACCTGGTTTATCAAAAGTGACAGGATTAACCTTGCCCTTCCCTGGGGGATACAATGGAATCTCAAACTTCTTTGCCTCAGATAAAGAATACACATGATGTCGAATCTTGTCGCTATTAGGGAATGATAACGTTGTACCAACCATGATGGGGGTTACAAAGTCAATGAAGGTCTTATCAACCTGGTCAATTACAGAGATAATTTCCTTGTCAGCCTTTTTCACCTCTCCAGAACGAGGGATTGCAGTTATCACGGCATACTCAACCATATTGCCGTCATTGTCTTTGACCTCCGAGATTAGATCTTGGCAATAACCAACTCCTCCCAACAACAAATAATATAAAATAACTACAGTGAACGCTAATCTTTTCATAAATTAAAAGGTATCTTCTTATATTTCATGGTAATTATGCTTATAAGCCTTCTGGATTCCTGCTTACGCAGGAATGACATACTTGTACGCCTATTACTGTCGTTCCCGCGAAAGTGGGAATCCATGTCTTGAAGCAAGAAAAATAAACTTATCATATTTTTTTAAAAGAACACATTAAAAGGTATATTTAATGCTTGTTAAAACAAGATTATCGTAGTAATGTAGATCAGAGGTATAACCATCTACACGAATATAACTGACATTCACGGAAGTATGTCCATTTAAAGCATAACTCAAACCGATAGTGAATTCATTAGAAAGGGCATTCAACTTGTAAGTCCACAAATGCCTTTTGAACGTTTCGTCCCAGACTAGAGCCTTTGTAAAATTTGCAAGTTTAAGCATGTCATTATGCTCATTAGTAGAAGTAATATCACCAGAATAAACAGAATAGCTCAGAGACGCCAACAATCGTTCTGTTAACAAATAACTTAACGAAAGAGTACCCTTATGTCCAACCTGATCAAATGGATTACCTAAAAATCCCTCAGCAACATTCTTGTTGTTACTACCGTTTCGATAGATAAAATCATAAGACAAAAGCATATCAAATCTTTCAGAGAACCGCTTTCCAAAAGCAACCCCTCCATTATAAAGCCAACTATTCCTCAAGCTCTCATTTACTGCTAAATAACCTGCAAAACTATGTACCCTCAGCCAGGGGACTTCCTGCCCCAAACCAAACTTATGTGTTACAGCGACATCGACGCCTGAAGACAAGCTGTCCAAACCATCATATCTTTTATAAGCCTTCGCCTTCAGGTCAGCGACAATACGCAGCCTTGTATAATCACCTAGTTGGTAATACCTTCCAAAGACAATGGACGGAGATATCGCTATATCGCTTAACCTTCCATTTTTGTCGATGGCAAAGTTGATATTGTCCTCAAACCCTCCCTCTAAAGAGGTGTTAAGCACCCACTCCCCCCATTCGGCACTTGCTGTTTGGCAAAAAACAAAAACAAGCAATAACCCTGATACTACGTACCTAACCTTATTAATCATTTTGACCAATTAATCCTTGCCAATATTTTTAAGTACCATTACACTTTCAATAATATATATGAAACCATAACGTATTTATTATGTCAAGTTATTTATTTTAGCGGGTGCATAAAAAACTCATGGGAACAAAAACATACTTTAATGGGGTCAATGTGACTGGTCACCTTGCGGAGGGGTCTGAGGGGAGTTTTTGCGAACCCCTGCGGCAACAGGCAGAGCCTCCTCTTCTTTGACAAAACCCACGACTTTCTTTTGTACCCATTTTATGGACGTAGACCAAACTATAACACGTACTTTAGTCTACGTTCCATATGAATCTGCCGCTGGGTTCAGTCTGCACCCTTGTCGCTACACAAGCGCTGGTAAGGTAACAGGAGTCGGCCTTGTTGTAATATTTAAAGATTGGGTCTGAAAAGTTGGCTGGATGTAGAGTCACAGGGTTAGCTATCAACGCATCCTCGATCTCAAACCCCACAACGGGATTGAAGATAACTCGAAATGCCTCGCTGCTGAAGCGCCACAGATCGGGTTGTTGGATAAAAGGTTTCGTGCTTCTATCTACAACAAAGAGTCTCCCGCCGGGCCTTATTATATGTGCTATTGAAGGTGCAGCAACCCACGGATATTCCAAAAGCCCCATGACGTCCCATAAGATTACGGCGTCAAATTGCCCCTCATCTATCATCGCAGGCATCTTGTATATAGCCTTGGCGTTTTTTACATCGGTGTATACCTGCATGTCAATCTTTAGACCTGTAAGATTCTTTTTGCGTAACGCCTTCTTGCCATTTAGGGTTGTTATGATGGCAATCTTAGGGGCGTGCTGTTGTTTAACGTCTTTTAAAAAACCATCGAAAAGCTCATCTACGGATCCGACGGGATTTTCAAGAGAGCGGAACCTTCGCTTTATGTGCCCTTCCCCTGGCTGGGATGTCATGGATCTCTCGGTCTTTTCAGGATAGAAGTGCCACTTTGGCAGTACCTCTGTACAGTCTATGTCCCATTTATACTTACTAGGCTCATAGTTACCCGTTTTACGTGCAAGGACGTGTGTAAAGAGATAACACCTTCTGCCGTTGGAAATGACAGAGTTTGTCCCGTGATGACACAGCGACCCTGGCCATATGATTGCCTCATTTTCAATTTCAAAGCCATTAAAGCTGCCCAAGATGGTTGAAAAGGCGTCGCGGCCATATCGCCAGAAATCCCACGGCATTTCGTGTGTGGGAAAGGTATGATGGCTGCCTATGTAGACAAACCCGCCCGGACGCAAAACCTTGTTTATCTCAAGTGCAGCCTTCCAGGGCATAGCAATATGTTCAAAGACAGCCGCTGAATACACGCCGTCAAAGGTGTTAGGTTCAAACAACTCCGACAACCTGTGGGCATCGCCTACGACATCAACGCCTTCCCCCTCCATGATGTCCAATCCGGTGAACCTGCCCCTTGAAGTTATAAGGTGACGCGGCATTGAGGAGATAACCGTGCGCGACCCTATCTCAAGGATATGAGGGCTGGGGAGTTTAGACATCTCTGAGAAGAACTCAAGATCACAGTACTGCTCCTTCATACCAATAATATGTGGCTGACGATTAGCTGCCTCAACCCTTTTAAGGATATCGTGATACTGCTTTTTTAAGGTGTTGTATGCATAAGGATACTGTTTATGTATCCCTTGCTTTAATGCGGTTATAATATTATTTAAGTTTTTTGAGATCATATTGATGCTATTGTAACATGTCTTTATAAGTTAAAGGTATTTTTTAACAAAAGTCCTGGCATATGGACACGCTTCCTTCCCACAAGGTCCTGGGATTAGGGTATGCTTGTACGACTTCTGCCTGAGCATTTGGACATACTGGCCGTTCCAGTATGAGGCAAACGTAATCTCACGTGCGTCATAGGGGCGAGTAAGCATACAGCAGGGCAAGCAGACATCCCCGCTCCAGTACTGTATAGACGTAAATGGGTATATACATTGTACCGAGTCCCCATCCACAGGTATAGTTTGGTATGGCATGGGTTGCTCTAATTTGGATTCTAAGGGTTCATCACTGGGTGGAAAGATAGATAAGGAAGGGTCAAAAACGCATACCACATAAACCTTTGATCCCACAGCCAGTCTTATCATCATATCCTTGAAGTCCTCGTATCTGCCGGAGTGGAATAGGTCTGCCTTCGGATCCTCATCAACAATTCGTCCTATCGAAACACGGTTAAGCACCACAAAGTCTACATTTACTTCTTGAGCAAACGCTACTATGTTTGGTATGTCAGCATAGTTATAAGTGCCCACAGCAACGTTAAAATACAAGATCGTTTTCTCCCTTCTGCCTTGGAGGACATCGGCAAATGCCCTTAGGTTTTCCTCAAAGCGCTGCCATTTACCGTTTTTGCGAATATACTCATACAAATCTTTTGTGCCGTCTATAGAGACACTGACGCATCTAAAATTACCTGTCTTAAATGCGTCCATATGTTTGTGCAGTAGTAGAGCGTTTGTAACGGTTCTAAGTGAGATCCCCCGCCGTGTCAGGTCAGCCACAGCATAATCGAAATCCTTCCATAGTAAAGGTTCACCTACCCCTGCTATAGAGACATCCTCAAGGGTGTAGATAAAGTCACCAAGATTTTCCAAAAACCAGTCATAACTCTTGTCTAAGGTTTTTGTCCTTTGAGGACCGGCACACATTATACAATCCAGGTTACAATGTGTAGTAACGCTTAACTCAACCCTGCATGGACCATTATTTAAGATAACGGCCTTATTCTTTATGTTTTTAAGCAGTCGATGCCTATTGTTCTCAGGGCTTTTTTCCCGAAACTTAGAAGATTGGCTCTCTCCGCCAACAATGCCTGCCAGCTTCTTAAGGATCCCCTGACCATTCGCTATAAGTCCCACTTAATGATTATAACCCAACCACATTAGTTTTTACCACATGATTAGCAACAGGCCAACTATTCACATAGAGACTGTCTGAACCTTGATTACGCGGATTAAAGGATTTACAGGAAAAAGAGATAACATAATCCTGGCAATCCTTCAATCCGTTAAATCGTGGTTCAGACAGTTTCCACTATGTAGACCTCCTCTTTCTGAGGCGATGGGCCATCATTAACGCAGACAGCGTTATAAGTGTAATTGTGCCCCATTCGTTGATTGTAGGTACGTTCGTTACTGTCTGGACAAACGCCACAGGGTCTACTATTGTGCCGTTGACTGTCAGGTCGTTGTCTCCGAGCTGCCCGTCTGTTAGGTGGAGGATAACGGTCTTCTGCCCCTGGTTAACGGTTATTTCGCCACAGGGTTTGTTGCTGACGGCGTTATTGCAGGTGAAGTCGTACCAGTGAGAGGTGGCATTAGTGGCTGTCGGCCCGTATTTGAAGACCCTGTTAATGTTTACTGTCTGAGGCAGGGTAAAGATAACCTGAGTGTCGATGTTTGGCTGCACGTTCTGGACCGTGAAGGTTAGCGTGCCTAAGGGCAGGCGGCCGCTATTGCCAGTTGAGAGATTCAATCCGCTTACGTCAGGAGTTGCTGTAGAGCTAACGCTTGATAGGGTTGCAGGTAAGGTGGTTGAGATGTTGATGGTAACTGGCTTTCCCTTGTCGTCAGTGACCACCAATGGAGTTGGGGTTGACGTTGGCGTGGGTGTAGGAGTCGGGGTAGGAGTCGGAGTAGCCGTAGGGGTAGGAGTAGCGGTAGGTGTGGGCGTTGGCGTTGGAGTAGCCGTGGGTGTCGGGGTTGGTGTAGGCGTAGGCGTCAGATTGAACGTTGCCGTAATGTTCTTTGCCGCCGACATTGCTACCGTGCATGTTGAGCTTGTCCCAGAGCAGTCACCGCTCCAGCCAGTGAAGGTTGAATCAGGATCAGCCGTTGCGGTCAGGATTACGGATGCGCCAGTGGGATATGGAAAGGAACACGTTGAACCGCAGTTTATCTCAGAAAATGTGCTTGTTACAGTACCTGAGCCTGTGCCAGACTTAGAAATGACAAGATTGACCAAAGTACCAACCGGTCCAGAACGAACGGGCCAAACATAGCCGTTGAAGGACTTAGCTTCGGGGTAGTTGTAGCCAACGTTCATGTTGACGATCCACGCGTTGGACGTATAGCCAGCGCCAGTAGTCGACGACCAGTAGTGGAGGTTGCCAGACTGCACATTGGCAAATGGATGACCGAATTGAAGCGGAGGGTTATACATTTCAAGATCAAGCAGGCTAAACAGCTCTTTTTTATTCGGAAGGCTCCAATCACTATAGCCAAGGTACCCTGCACTGTTTAAGCATACTACATAATTTAGCGCGCCTTGCCAAGACATGCTGCCTCCTGTACATGACCCCACAGTGGGGGTACTGGCGTCTTTGCTCCATATGAGCTGTGTAAGGTTGTCTGTTACGGTATTGTTGCCGTTGTCTGTAAATCTCGGATTTGGCCAGGCCACACCCTTCTGCAACGCGCCGTCGTCACCAGCGGCATAACTGGTCGTCTGTCCGGTTGCCCAAATAAACGAATTACCAAAAGCCCCAGATTGTCCAGAACGAACGGGCCAAACATAGAGGTTGAACGTTTTTTCGTACTCGTTGCCGGCGAAGCCAACGCCCATATAGACGACCCACGCGCTGGACGTATAGCCAGCGCCAGTAGTCGACGACCAGTAGTAGGCGCCATACAGCACATTGGCAAAACCCTGTGAGTTGAGGCATGTTTCTTGATTTCCTTGGCCAGCGTTGAAAAGGCTCACCAGCTCGTTGATGTTCGGCAGCCGCCAGTCGGTGTAACCGTATGTACCGGCCCCGCTGTTCATCGTGGCAACATAGTCCAGCGCCCCTTGCCATGTAAAACCACCGGCAAGGTTGGCGTCTTTGGTCCACATTAGGCCGGTGAGGTTGTCGGTCATCGTTTGGTCGCCGTTGTCTGTGAAGCGCGGATTCGGCCATGCCACGCCCCTTTGCAATGCGCCATCGTCCCGCTGCGGGGTGTTATTATCGTAGCTCGTTGTCTGACCCGTCTGCGGCAGGCTCACGGTACCGGCGTTCACCGCTATGAACAGGAGCATCAGCACTGAAGCTGTTACGCAGAACACCACCAGCGACTTGTTTACTAAGTTGCTGCTTACTAAAATCCTTCGCTTTTTCATAATTAATCCTCCTCAATTATAATGAAGATGCCTGGACCTCGATTTAACGGATTGTAAGGGGTTGCGAACCCCTGCGTCAATTCGGACTATCAGGATAAGGTTAGCTCCTTTTCCGTATCTTCTTTATATTTCATGGTAATTATGCTTTTAAACTTTCTGGATTCCTGCTTACCCCTGTTCAAGCCAGGGGCAGGCTGTGGAATGACATATATGGAAAACACCTATTACTGTCATTCCCACGAAAGTGGGATTCCATGTTTTGAAACCATAAATATAAATTTACTATGTTTTTAAGATGATGCCGTTTTCCTGAAAATCCTTTCATCCGCGTAATCATAGTCCAGACAATCTTTTATGGCAAGTTGGTTGTTATCAATGACTCCGCCCAAAAAGGCGCAGCCCACATTATGCAAAAAGCCGCTGAACATCAACGGCGTAAATAGAGCGTTTGATAGCTGGAGAAAGGTTATTAACGGAGTGTTACTTGTAAGTGACTGAGAGAGAGAGAGAGAGAGAGAGAGAGAGAGAGAGAGAGAGCAAATATTGCGCCAGATCAGGGGTTTTGCAAATCTTTGCTTTTGGATTTCTCTCCATATCTAAAGTTGATTTAGATTTGAATAAATGCAAAACATGTAATATCTTTCCATCGTTCATTAAAAAATGTCTGAACCTCGATTTAACGGATTGAAGGATTAACAGGATTGAGTTATCCGGTTTTCCTGTAAATCCTTTCATCATGTGTAATCCTAGTTCAGACAGACTCAAGATATGTAATAGACTTCTATCGTTTATTAAGATACTCTACAACGCATGATTTGTCTTGTCAATCAGGTAAACACCTTATTTTTCATAAAAAAATGTCTGAACCTCGATTAAACAGATTTTAGGATTAACAGGAAAAGAGAGAACATGATCCTGAAAATCCTTTCATCCGTTTAATCCTAGTCCAGACAGTCTCTTTGCCTGCTTATACATAACATTGTTCATAATAGCTAAGGAGATAAATTAAATCAAGAGAAATGTATTTTTCATAAAAGGGGGTTTATGAAAATTGCATTTCACATATTGAGATCTGCATATGAGATATTTTACATAAACAGACTTGTTTAGCATGAAACTTTCGTGTTATTATTTAGTTATGAGACAGGCGATAGCGCTTCTATTAGCGGCAGTGGTTATTGTTATGGCTGCCGATAAGCCCTCAGAGGCAAGAGATGTCCCATATACGCAAGAGGACAGGGACAGGATTATAAGACTCGAAGAAGGGCAAAAGACCACAAATCTGCGGATAGACGAAGGACTAAAGGCCGTAAACCAACGGATAGACGGCTTGGAATCCTCACTAAACAAACGGATAGACGGTGTTGATAAACGAATAGATGATATGAGAGCCGACATAAATGGCTTCAAGGTCGATATGAATAGAAGATTTGACCAGATGTTTACACTAACGCTCTGGGGTTTTGGAGTACTCTTTGGCGGTATGGGACTTTTATTGGGGTTTGTATTATGGGACAGACGTACAGCCCTTGCCCCTGCTATGCGAAAAACCAAGGAAGTCGATGAACGTTCCGAATTGATTGTAAAGGCCCTCAAGGAAGTAGCTGCAAAAAACCCTGACGTAAAAGACGCCCTTAAACACACCGGACTCCTGTAATTGCTTGCCCATCCCCATAAATTCACTTAATCCTGAGTTCATACAGTATTAGGAACGTGGATTCCCGCTTTCGCAGGAATGACAGGTGTGGCGGTATTGACATGTAGTGGTAGGAGGCCAGGTAGCAGCGAGTTTGACAAATTGAGTGGATATGGCAAATTGGTTTTGAATAATAGACAACGGAGTTAATTTGACAATGTCATATTCCATTATAGTTGCAGTTAAAAATGTCTGAACCACGATTTAACAGATTTAAGGATTGTCAGGATTATGTTCTATCTTTTTCCTGCAAATCCTTTCATCCGTTTAATCCTAGTTCAGACAATCTCTATGTTTACTTAAATCTGACATTGTCAAATTAATTCAAAAGGCAATTAGATCATACTCGACTTCACAACAAAGCCCCGTAGATATCTCCGCTAACCTCTTTCTTACCACCCTGATTGCGTGTTCTGAGCTGTCTATACCAATCCATCTACGACTCAGTTCTTCTGCGGCTAATAAAGTTGTACCCGAACCGCAAAAACAATCCAACACCAAATCTCCCTCGTTAGATGATGTTTGGATTATGAATTTCAACATGTCAAGATTTTTTTCAGTCGGGTAAGAGGGATATTGCGGATCCTTAAAATCCCAAATATCTTGCATCTTTTTCCCTTTTCTCTCATCGGCAAAGATCTTTTTCCGCGGCACGCCATTAGTCGACCACTCAACTAACCCATCTTTGTCCAACGCATCCAAGACCTCTGGGCTGCAACGCCAATGTCGCCCCTTTGGCGGCTTCATCCCTCGCCACTCTTGCCCAGTCTTACCGTTGACTGTCTCCCCAGGCGCATGTAGAGGAACGGTTGTGTATCTCCTGCCGTTATTATCAATTTTTTTGAAAAGCCTTTGTACCCCATCCTCTGAGAAAGGGACTTCCTGATTATTCCATACCGGATCTTGCGACTTTGAGTAAAATAGAATCATATCTTTTATATTGCCATACGCCCTACGGTCAAAATTCTTCGGATTGCACTTAACACGCGTAATATCATTTCTAAAATTATTCCTTCCAAATATCTCATCCATTATTATCTTCACATAATGACCAATCTTATTATCTATATGCAGATATATCGAAGACTTCTCAGACATCAACTCCCTCAGTAAAATCAATCTCACCCTCAAAAACTCTAAAAAACCACAACCAACCAATGTATCACTATAAGCAATATCACCACTATTACTCATACTTACTGTATTTGCCCTATCTTTGCTGATCTTAAATTCCCCATTGGTTGCAAACGGCGGATCTATATAAACGAGAGCAACCTTGCCTCTCAATCCATAATCCGCCAACAAGGTCTTCAATGCTGCTAAGTTTTCACCGTATATTAGCTTACTTATAAAACTCTCAGGATTAACTGATTTAAGCACTGCCTTATCCCTAGGTAAAAATCAATCGGATGGAAATTATCACTTTAAAGGGGTCAAGGGGTCGAGCCCCCTTGCGAGGGGGTCTGAGGGGGGGCGGAGCGCCCCCCTTCTGTTTTTTTACTCACTCCTGCCAGCCGTGTTTTCCTATGAGGGGTACAAATAGACATGGTACGTGGTACTCTGTTGTTATACTGCCAGCTGACTTTTTTAATTTCTGAAGCTGCTGTGAGTGTCGCTGTCCAACAGGAGCCAGTGCAATGCCGTTGTCGGCCAATTGTTCGATAAGCGGCGGGGGGATGTCGGGTGCTGCCGCCGTTACGAGTATGCGGTCAAATGGCGCCTCATTCGGCCAGCCAAGACTACCGTCTGCCGATTTGAAGTACACATTACTATATCCCATATTGTTCAGATTCTGTCTTGCCCTCACCGTGTGAGATTCAATCCGCTCTATTGTATAGACCTCACTTACTATCTCTGCCAATATTGCGGTTTGATAACCCGAACCAGTGCCAATTTCAAGTACCTTGAGCGTTGAGTCAAGCTCAAGCAGCTCCGTCATCACAGCCACCATGTATGGTTGAGATATAGTCTGCCCCACTCCTATATCCAAGGCCATGTCGTAGTATGCCCTTTCAATCATGTCATCGCTTACAAACAGATGCCTTGGGATTTTAAGCATGGCGTCAAGCACAAGGTTGTCCACTATCCCACGCGTTATGAGTTGTGTTGCAACCATATTCTTGCGTTTATCGTCAAAGTCCATGTTAATCGAAGACCTCCTTCCACTGTCTTCTGAGACAATCAAGTGCCTCGTAGTTTGTCAGATCCAGGTGTATCGGTGATATGGAGATGTAACCGGACTCAACTGCGAGGTAATCGGTGTTGACGTCGTCCTCCCATGACGGCGTGCCACCGCCTATCCAGTAGTGCTTTCTCCCCCAGGGGTCAAATGTCTCATGTATTGAGTCACTGTAGAGTCTCTTCCCCTGCTTCGTAAACTTGACCCCTTTAATTGAGGACTCCTGAAGATTAGGTACATTTACATTTAATAGGGTATCCTTTGGCAGGCCTTTTTCAAGTATTATCATGGCTAACTTCTTGGCAAAGGCGGCAGCGATGTCAAACTTGTATCCTACATTGCCGACCATTGATATAGCAAAGGAGGTCACACCCATGATCGTACCCTCGATGGCTGCCGAGACGGTACCGGAGTATGTTATGTCATCACCGAGGTTACCACCCATGTTTATGCCAGAGACAAGGAGAGCGGCTGGCCGATCTAACACCTTCTGTATAGCGATGGCCACGCAATCGGTCGGTGTGCCGTTTAAACAGTATATGCCCTCTTCTACCTCGCTGACCTTTAGTGGCCTGTGCATGGTTAATGAGTGGCTTGTGGCGCTCCTCTCCCTGTCGGGGGCCACAACCACGGTGTCGGCTATCTCCTTCATGGCCCGATAGAGCGCTATCAAGCCATCCGAACTGACCCCGTCGTCATTGGTGACAAGGATCAGCGGGCGTGTTTGTTTATTCATTTTTTCTATCCTCTTTGCTGTTTTTTTTACAGGGAGCGTTTTACGCCCTTGGGTGATACTTATTATATTCCTTCCTGATCAACTCAGTGGAAACCTTAATATAAACCTGTGTTGTCGATATGCATGAGTGTCCGAGCATCTTTTGTACGGAGCGCAGGTCAGCCCCTCCCTCTACTAAGTGTGTGGCAAAGCAGTGCCGCAGGGTGTGAGGGGTTAGATCGACACCGGCGGCCTTGCCATATGCCTTTATCGTCTGCCAGAACCTCTGTCGTGTTAGTGGTCCTCCCCTGTTACTTAAAAACAGATATGGGCTAACACGTTTTTTCAATATAGAAGGTCGCACTTTTTTAAGATAAATCTCTATGCGCTTTTTTGCTCTGTCATTGACCGGTACAAGCCTCTCCTTTGACCCCTTGCCCCTTACCTTCATAAAGCCGGCGTCCAATTGCAGATTGACCATCTGTGTTAATACCAGCTCGCTAACCCTCAAGCCGGAGGAATACATAAGCTCTAACATCGCAATGTCACGCAGCACAAACCTGCTTGATACGTTTGCAGACAGCAGCTCAACTACCGTCTCGATGCTTAATGCTTTTGGCAGAATCAGCCACTTTTTGGGGGTGAGAAGGTTCTCTGACGGATCATCGGCTCTCTCTTTCTCAATCAACAGGTACTTGCACAACGACCTCGTTGATGATATGAACCTGCATATAGAGTTAGCCGAATATTTACCACGTCTCAGCGTTTCTATGTAGTTGATTACATCTTCCTTTTTAAAGCTCGAAGCCGTCTTATTGTGTGCCTCTAAGTAGAGAAGCAAACCCCTCAGATCATTTTCATAGGCCTCAACCGTATTATTGGCAAGCCCCCTTTCAGCGCTCAGATATGACTTGAACTTTCTTAAGAGATCACTCATACATCTGTTTATGCAGATAATCCTCTATGCCTGTTGCACGTTTGAGTTGACTGTAGACGTATTCTGCAACAGCCAACAGGTTTACCGTGTCCTCTCTATTGTACTTAATGAGGGTATTTAGGGAGGAGTTATCTCCCCGTTTATACATCTGCCACAGCCGTACAGCATCATAGCCATTCATCCCCTCAACCTCGTCGTCCCGATTAATGCCAAACCACTTCTCAAACTTCTTGAACCCGCCCCTTAACCCAATCCGCTTAGAATCAAGGCAGATGTCGTAGTGCATCATATCAAATCTTAGGGCTGGATAGTTTTTGATCAAAAATGGGACGTCAAAGACAGCTCCGTAAAACGTGATCAGATATTTGTAAGGTGAAAGCGCCTTGATGAGATTAGCCTCAGTAAGCCCTTTGCCCCTTACCATACATTTGTACTCATTTCCGTCGTAAAGACCTACCATGGTTACATAGCCGCCACACTCCGTTGCTAAACCGTTCGTCTCGATGTCCAGACAAACTGCATCGTTTTTAAAAAATTCAAAGAATCTCCAATGATCCTTTCTTTTTATTTGTCTAGCAAACAGTGCCCAGTTGCCATCCTCCAGCCACTTAGTATAGAACTTAAGGCTCTTGTTAATGTTACACTTTCTCTCTCTGCTGACAAAGGGTATGGTATCCTCGTTTACGAAGTCATCCCATGTTATAATACCCTCCTGCCACAATTTTTTTTCGATTTTTTCCCCTATGCCGTCAAATACACAAAACGTATGTTTAATCATTGTACTCTATTATACCCGTTAATAACCTTTCCCGCTAAAATACTTCCTACTGTATTATAGAACAATAATCAACATATTTCAAAGTTCAATAAAAAAAAGGGTGCATAAGAAAAACATGGGAACTATATTGTTTACAGGATCAGACCAAGTTGCGTTTATACCAGTATTAGTATAGAAGGGGAGACCCTGTCTCCCCACAGACCCCTTGTGGGTGGGTCTAGGGAGGTGGTTGCGAACCCCTGCGGCAGAGGCAAAGCCTTCGCTTAAGGCACTGTTAATAGGGGGCAAAATCGTGGGATACTACTGCTTTTAGTCTGACTTATCAGTTTTGTCAGTAATTGGGTTTGCAGCACATCTAAGTAAATCTATAAAGTAGCTCTGGTTTATTTTTAATATGTCGTAGTTTATAAAGATGCTCTGCTTAAAGCTGTCTATTAGAACTGAGTTGATCTTACTCGTCTCTGCAGATAGCGTATTGTAGAATTTAATCAATGCAGCAGCATTCTCAAATGTGATAGAGATAAAGTCTGATCCAGTTTCCTCAATCACAATGTCATGGGCTGGCGTCGTTTCGATCTCAGAGACAGGTGTAACTTCAGGCGCATCAATGGAGGGCTGCACAGGTTGAACTGGGATTATAACCGCTTGTACCTCCATGACTTGCACTGTGGGGGCTGGTTGTATCGGTTGTAGTTCTTTTTTGACCTGATCTGGTTTGCTCTTTTTGCTTCTTGAAGTATTAGCAACCGGTTTTACGGTTTTCGAGGGATCTGTTAAACCTGCCTTGCTTGCATTGTCAACCTTATCTTTTTGTTTATTTCGAGCCATTTTCGTATCTCCTGTATGATTGTCCCTTTATTCATTCTTTGCTAGTATAGAAAACCTTCTTAAACTTAACAATAATTATACCTTAAACTTATAAAGTTTTGGGTAGTCATACAGAGATAGTTATATTCAATAACATGGACTTGTAATAGTTCACCCGTATGTATTTAGATCGGGTGCATATAAAACTTATGGAAACAAAAACATACTTTAATGGGGCAAGAGGACTGGTCACCTTGCGGAGGGGTCTGAGGGATAATGCTGTTGACTTAAGCATTATTGATGTATAGCAAGTAACATCTTTAGCAGTCACGCATGACATTTACGGGGTCAAGGGGACGAGTCCCCTTGTGGGAGGGTCTAGGGAGGGCAAAGCCCTCTCTATTTTTTTGCATCTTTATATCCTTAAGTCAACAGCATTAGGTCTGAAGGGAGGGATTGCGAACCCCTGCGTCAATAGGCAGAGCCTCCCCTTCTTTGACAAAACCCACGACTTATTATGCGCCCCTTTTTTCTACACATTGCCATTAAGCGTGGATGTGATATACAATATATATGTTTATGTCGTTAGAAGTTTTTGAGAAGCTCAAGGATGGACAGAGGCTTAACTCAGAGGATGCCTTATCGCTGTTTGCATCGGATAACCTGTTTGAGATAGGACAGGCGGCTGCTGGTGTAGCTTATAAACTACACGGGAATAAGGTGTACTATACGAGAAATCACCACATCAACCCTACAAACATCTGCGTCAACAGGTGTAAGTTCTGCGCCTTTAGCCGCTCAAGCGGACAGGCAGGGGCATATGCCCTCACCATAGATGATATAGTCGAGAAGCTGAAGGCCTCGCAGCAGCCCCCAGTGGAAGTGCATGTGGTAGGCGGTCTCCACCCTGATTGGCCATTTGACTACTACCTCAATATGCTGACCACCATAAAGGATAACTTCCCTAAAGTACACATAAAGGCATTTACAGCCGTGGAGATAGACTACCTGTCGCGGATAAGCGGGTTGGACCTGTGTCAGACGCTGCTTACGTTAAAGGCTCACGGACTTGACACGATGCCTGGCGGAGGTGCGGAGATCTTTGCCAACACAGTTAGACAAACACTCTGCCCGGAGAAAATATCGGCGGAGAGATGGCTTACCGTACACGAAACAGCACACAAGATGAACATAAAGACCAATGCGACGATGCTATATAGACACGTAGAATCGTACCAGGACAGAGTGGAGCATCTCATGGCGCTGCGTCAACTTCAGGATAGAACTGGCGGTTTTCAGGCATTCGTCCCACTTAGTTTTCAACCGCTAACTACCGTAGAAAGCGGTATTATAGATCGTAACACACAGATAGACGCCCCCTTCCCATCGGCAATTGATGACCTTAAGACGATAGCAATTAGCAGGCTGGTGCTTGATAACGTTCCTCACATCAAGGCCTACTGGATCATGTTGGGAGAGAAGCTTACTCAGACAGCTCTCTTGTTTGGCGCTAGTGACGTTGACGGCACCGTTATGGAAGAAAAGATAGCACACAGCGCAGGCGCTGACTCTGGCCTGATGCACACGGTAGAGGAGCTAAAACACATGCTAAGGAAGGCCGGAAAGATACCTGTACAACGAAACGCCTTTTACGAGGAGATTGATTGAAGGACAGCACAGAAACACTAACACGTATAACAAATAAAGAGGCGCTGGAACTATATAATGGGCAGCCGGTACTACGGCTCGGACAAATGGCAGATGAGGTAAGAAAGACCCTTCACCCAGAGGGGATCGTAACCTTTATAAATGACAGGAACATCAACTATACAAACGTGTGTATAAACCATTGCAGCTTTTGTGCCTTTTACAGGGATGAGAACTCCCCTGAGGCCTATGTCATAGAAAGGGAAGAGCTGATGAGAAAGATTGAAGAGACGGTAGCCCTTGGCGGCACTCAGGTGCTATTACAAGGTGGACTTCATCCAGGCCTTGACATGTCGTTTTATACAGGGATGTTGAAAACTATAAAGGAGCTATTTTCGATAAACATCCACGGGTTTTCACCCCCTGAGATACACTACATTGCCAAGATAGCCGGACTCTCATCGCTGGAGACGCTAGTGATATTGAAGGAGGCCGGTCTTGATTCAATCCCCGGAGGTGGAGCCGAGATCCTCTCTGACAGGGTAAGACGACGCATAAGCCCGAGGAAGATAAACAGCGCCCAGTGGCTGGAGATAATGCAGCAGGCACACTCCATAGGAATGAGAACTACAGCCACTATGATGTTTGGCGCCACCGAGACCCCTGAAGATATGATTGAGCACCTTGATGCTATACGCAGGCTCCAGGACAAGACAGGTGGTTTCACAGCATTCATACCATGGAGCTTTCAACCGGGTAACTCCGAGCTGGGTAAAGAGGTATCACCCACAACCGGAGTAGATTATCTAAGGGTACTTGCACTGTCTAGGGTCTATATGGACAACATCCGAAACGTTCAGGCCTCATGGGTCACTCAGGGCATAAAGATGGCACAGGTAGCGCTCAGGTTTGGCGCTAATGATTTTGGCTCAACCATGATAGAGGAAAACGTGGTCAAGGCCGCAGGGGTCAGTTTTAAGGCATCTAAAAACGACATAGTCAAGGCTATCCAGGCAGCAGGGTTTAAGGCTGCACAAAGGGATACTTATTACAAGACATTACAATATTTTTCTTAAAGCAGAGGTTTAAGTCATGAATGAAGAAAACATATACGACATAATAATTATAGGAGGTGGGCCTGCCGGGCTATCAGCCGCTCAATATGCAGCCAGGATGGGTATGAGTACTATAGTGCTGGATAAATCCCCTTTGGCAGGGGCTCTGGCATCTTCAAACAAGATTGAAAACTATCCCGGCGTCATGGAACCTATGACGGGTCCTCAACTGCTTGAGTTGTTTAAACAACAGGCTATATCCTTTGGGACTCGATACATTGAAAGCCTGGTAGTTGGGGCAAAGCTCGCTGATGAGATAAAAGAAGTATATGCGATGGACAATACCTACAAGGGTAGGGCAGTCATCATAGCAACAGGTGCAATGGGGAGAAAGCCTACCATTAAAGGGGAAAAGGATTTACTTGGCAGGGGTGTAAGTTATTGTGCTGTCTGTGATGCGGCCTTCTATAAGAACAAGGTGGTTTGTCTGGTTGGGGAGTCGGAGGAGGCAATTAAAGAATCAGCAGTTTTAGCAAGATTTGCCGACAAAGTCCACTTTATTACCACTACAAATAATACAGAGCTCTTAAAACATCCTACATTGTCAGAAAATAAGGTGAACGTACTCTTAAACATGAGGTTGGTTGAGATAAGAGGCTCAGACGTAGTTGAGAGTATTGTGCTTGAGAACAAGGACGATAAAACAGAGATAGTTTTACCAGCCGACGGGATATTTATGTATCTGCATGGCAGCAGACCCATTGTGGATTTCCTTGATTATGTCGTAGATATCAGCGATGACGAGTGCATTATAACCAACAGGATGATGGAGACAAACATTGAGGGTGTGTTTGCCGCCGGAGACGTGACGTGTGTTGAGGTCAGACAAGTGGTTGTAGCAGCAGCAAACGGGTGTGTTGCCGCCCTGTCGGCTGAGAAATACATCCACCACAGAAAAAGGCGAAGACTGGCCTGGGGCTAACCGGGTTTCGATCGTTTAGATGCAAGTATGGGGAGAGGCATACGGAAAACCAAGTTGTAACAGGGATATCTGTACCTCTTGATTATATACTCCTGACGAAACCTTGTATTTCACAAATGTCTGATTTTGCTTAATAATTAATGTCATACACAAATTACTTGACAAGTTACTTTAATGTTAGATATAATTTTCACATGTACGTTGTAAATGAATGTGAGCTATATGATGCCTGCAGGGTGCTCTTTGGAGACGAGGTTAAGATCGACCGGGGGTTCCTGGAGTACATCCAGTTGTCGGGTGTTAAGAGCGCCTACAGAAAGATAGCCCTTGCAACACACCCTGACCGGTATGCCGCCGAGGGTGAGGACTACAAAAAGACCTGCACACAGCAGTTCATAGAGGCAACCGAGGCCTATGAAAAGATAAACACCTACTTAAAGCACAGGGAAAACGGCTTCAGATTCAAAGACAGTTACGTAAATACCTTTAAACCTCAAAAGGACTCTTACGCAGGTAACTATAAGACGTGGCAGCAATCTAATGCACATGCGTATCAAAACCAATCGGCAAAAGATACCCAGCAGTCATACTATGGTAATAAGTCAACGTTCAATAACACGCAGCAGAAGGCTGAATCGGCCGGTTTTGCCAGAAGTGGTTTTTCGACTAAACAATCAGAAAGACATAACGATCCATACGCAGGTAAGAAGGAAAACCCCTTTACGATAGATTCTCAAAACATGTCCTCCTTTTCTTACCAGCTTAAGAACCTGCCAAGAAGGAAACTGCGTATCGGCGAGTTCTTATATTACTCAGGGATCGTCTCCTGGAAGGATCTTATAGCGGCCATCGTCTGGCAATCAAAGCAGCGTCAGCGTATGGGAGAGATAGCGATTAGATGGGGTTGGCTTACTGAGGAAAAAATCCTCGAACTGTTACGGGGTAAGATGCGTGGTGAGCGGCTAGGCGACTGTCTAGTCAGGCTTAAGGTGATCACACCATTTCAATGCAATATGCTAGTTTGGCAGCAACAGAAAAGTCAAAAACCTATAGGCGAGTATTTTGTAAGAGAAAAACTACTAAATGAAACGCTGATAAACCGCTATCTAAGGCATCTTACAGACCATAATGTAAAGTTTTAGTTGATTGTTTTAAAGCATAAGACCATGTATAAATAAAAAGAAGAGAGAGGGAAAGGGGGAGTCGAAAGACAAAAAATGTGTTGACTAGGCGTGTTTCACCCTCTTTTTTTCATCAGCCCTCTCGATATAGATTAACCTCTTGTACCAGTAGCTGTTCCAGGTTCTGAGCTGTATCCGCCTTTACGGTCAGTTGTTGCCGGCGCAACTGTGTTAGCAGTTGAGTTATTTTCATAGCCTCTCTGAGTTTTTTCTACTTCCTCAGTCTTTGCATTTTTCGCTGCGCTGTTGACCTTCTTGTCGGTATTCAATCTAGACAGCTCTGTCTTAGCCGCTGCGTCTTTGTTGTCCGCTGCTGCCTTGGTCCTCAGGCTCTCCTCGTACTTAGCACGAGCCTCGGCGCTGATAGTAACCTTGTCCTGGCCACGTGCTGCATTGCCTTTAGCCGCTGCTTCAGTCGTATTACCGACACGATTGACACTGCTTACGTTCTTACTCTGATAAACGTTAGCTGTCTGCTGTAATGAGTTAAAAGCCGAATTAACGTTCATATACCTCCTTCCTCCTTATTTAGACTTAATATCAGGCATACTGCCCGCCCGCTCTCAACATCGATACCATTATTATAATCGACACGAAAAGACACTTGCAGCTTTATCGGTTTATTAAGTTGATTTCTTTAGTTGTTTCTACTTTGACAATTTTAGATCTAAGTAAGCATTTGGGGTAGTCCTGCAGAGGTAGTGATATTCAATCCCCCTCCCTTGATGGGAGGGGTTAGGGGAGGGTTTTAAGTTTACTGTCACCACTACTTGTGCAGGACTACCAGCATTTGGATTGTCTGAGCTAGGATTACACAGATTAAAAGATTAACAGGAAAAAGATTTTAAATAAACCTGGTAATCCCTTAATCCGTTAAATCGTGGTTCAGACATTTCTATTGCAACCATATCATGGCAATCGCATTTACGCATTTGTAAAAATTGGAATTCCCTCATTTAATAGTGTATCATAAAACATATCAAAAGGATCAAGGTTATTATGATACGGCACAGTTTTACAATAGCGGCCATTCAGAGCGGTACAGGCAAGACGACTATATCACTTGGGCTTATGTCAGCTTTATGTAGAAGTGGTCATACGGTAGCGCCTTTTAAGGTTGGTCCGGACTTTATAGACCCTGGGCTGCACAGGGTGGTTACCGGCAGGACTTCGTGGAATCTTGATATCTGGATGTGTGGTGACAGTTATGTAGGAGGCCTGTTTGAAGATAAGTCCTCAGATTGTGATGTTGCCATTGTGGAGGGAGTTATGGGGCTTTTTGACGGCGAACATTCCTCCACCGCCGAGGTTGCACGACTTCTTTCTGTACCAGTTGTCGTAGTCCTTGACGTAAGAGGGATGGCACAGAGTGCAGCTGCACTCATAGCCGGCATTAGGTGTATTGACCCAGACCTTAGTATCGCAGGGGTAATCCTAAACAGGATCAGCAGTGAACGGCACTACCGGCTTGTCTCAGAGGCCATAACCCGATACTGTGATACTAAAGTCTTTGGCTGCCTGCCCCATGAGCCTGACATCGGGCTTTCACAAAGACATCTCGGCCTTCTTACTGCTGAGGATGGCTGCCTCAACAGCGGCATTGTTGAAAGGTTGACCTCGCTTATACAAGATAACATCGACTTAGATGGCCTCTTGGATGCTACCTTAATACAGAGCACAGGGAGCAGACCATTGCCCAGCATTACCACTCTAAGTGGTGTAGGTACAAGCAATGCCGTTTCTTTTCCAAGGGTGGCAGTGGCTAAGGACAATGCCTTTTGTTTTTATTATGAGGATAACCTTGAGATGTTCCAGCGATATGGCGTAAGGCTGCTTTTTTTCAGCCCTCTACAGGATGAAGGACTGCCAGATGGTATAGATGGCTTGTACTTAGGCGGTGGATATCCAGAACTCTATGCTGGGGTTCTGTCGGCTAATATCTCTATGCTGAACAGTGTAAGGCGCTTTATAACTGCTGGGGGAGTTACGTATGCCGAGTGTGGAGGGTTTATGTATCTTTCAGAGGGTATCACTGGGCTTGATGGAGTTTTTAATCCAATGGCTAGCGTCTTTCCAGCAGGGGCAATTATGAAAAACAGGCGCGTGAGTCTTGGTTACAGACAGGCCACCCTCTTAGAGGATACTATCATCGGCAAGAAAGGTGATGTGGTTAAGGGGCATGAGTTTCATTATTCTGAGATGGCTGATATGCCAACCGTGGGGGGTGAGCTTAATCAACATGTCAAGCGTGTGTTTAAAACCCCACAGGGCGCTCAGGGCTTTATGGTTGCCAATTGTCTTGCAAGTTACATACACCTGCACTTTGGCAGTAACCTAAATATAGTCAGATGTCTCGTTGACTCTATGACCCCATAATTGTCCTGATGTATGAGCTAAAGATAATAAAGCCTGGTTATACAATCCATTTGGGCTGCAATCAGGTGCGGGCAGATGGAACTATAACGTTGCTCAGAGGGCCTATGAATCTTATAGTAGACACTGGAAGTCCGTTTGACATGGGGGTAATACTGGATTCATTAGACAGGGAAGGTTTGGGAGTGGATGATATTGATTATGTGGTCTGCACACACGGTCATTCTGATCACATCGGCAACAACAATCTCTTTCAGGGTGCGATTTTTATTGTCTCATACGACATATCTAAAGGAGACTTATATACCGTCCATGATTTTGCACACACACCGTATGTCTTGGATGATGACTTAAGCGTGGTTGCCACACCGGGTCATACCGCACAGGACGTCAGTGTTGTTGTAAAGACATCGCTTGGGATTGTAGCCGTTGCCGGAGATCTGTTTGAGAGCAAGGAAGACTTGGAAGACGATTCACTATGGCGGCAATGTAGTGTCAATCAGGCTGTTCAACTTAAACACAGACAGAGTATACTACAGATCGCAGATTACATAGTACCTGGACACGGTACATTGTTTAAGGTTACGAGGGGCAAAATATAGTTTGGATGTCTATAAAAAAATTATTTTTAAGAATATATTATTTATGGTATATTTATGCAGTGGTTATAGCGGTGTCTTATAGATGAGCCATGATTCTTTGTCATTAAAGGCTTATTTAGAGGAGGTATCTGGTAAATCAGTGACTCTAAAGGTCACAAACAACTCTACGTCTATGCTCTCCGTGAAGTCGAGTGTGAAGAGTGCTGTTATACGTATTAACCAGATATTTTTAGATGCGGACGTCGATGTAATTGACGAAATTGGCGCTTTCTTGAAAAACACAAAGGGAAAAACCCCGCTTATCAGGCAATATATAAACAAGAGCGTAGATAGCATTAGAAATGTTGTAGATAAAAAAATAACCACAATCCACCAGGGTAAACACTATAACCTGCTTAGCCTATACAACAATATAAACGAGGAATATTTCTCAGGCGCTGTCAAAGCTATTATAACATGGGGTAAGAAAAGTGCTAAACAGCGTGTGAAGACACGAAGGCTCGGGAGTTTCCACAATCCCTCAAACGTGATCAGGATTAATACAGTCCTCGACAAATCTACTATCCCTCCATACGTGATTGAGTACGTTGTATATCACGAGATGCTTCATGCCTACATCGGTGTTGCTATGATAAATGGCAAACGCTATATACACACGATAGAGTTTAAACGACGAGAGATGCTCTTCAGAGAATATACAAGGGCAGTAGCCTTTCTGAAATCAAAAGTTTTTTAATTTGACGCTGTCATATTCCATATGGTTGCAACAAACTGTCTGAACCACGATTTAACGGATTAAGAGATTAACAGGATTAGTTAAAATTGTGTGTTTTTGCACTTTTCCATCAATAGTGATTTTGTAAAGCAGTAGTCCTGCACAAGTAGTGGTGACAGTAAATTTGACACCCTCCCCTAACCCCTAATACTGTTGACTTAAGCATTAATATGTATGCACATGGGCGACATTTTAAGCAGCCATGCCTGACATTTACAGGGTCAAGGGAACAAGTTCCCTTGTGGGAGGGTCTAAGGGAGGGCAAAGCCCTTCTTTTTTCATCTTCACAACCTTAAGTCAACAGCATTACCCCTAACCCCTCCCATCAAGGGAGGAGGATTGAATATCACTACCTCTGTAGTGACTACCTGTAAAGTTATGGAAAATAGATTCCAGCTTACGCGGGAATGACAGAAAATCGTATATTTAGCCCCTCTATACCTGCCCCTGACCTTAGCAGTGGTCATTCTTGCGAAAGCAGGAATCCAGAAAGCTTAAAAGCATAATTACCACAAAATATAATGAAGATCCAAAATCATTTTCCTGTAAATCCTATAATCAGTGTAATCCTAATTCAGACAATCCCTAATACGTTTGACTTACCGTAAGGTCTGAGAGAGTTTAGCGCCGTCGCTATTGTTGCAGCGTTATGTGCAAAGGCGGAAAATACTGGCGTAGATATCCCGAAGATACTAAGACCGATTAAAACGGTGTTGATCGATATAATAAAACCAAAGTTGTTTTTGACTCTTTTCATGGCTTTTATGGATACATTTTTGGCGTGCGTAATCTTTTCAAATTTATTATCCAAGAGCACTATATCGGCTATCTCTCTCGTTATTTCTGCCCCATGCTTCATAGACACACCAACGTCTGAGACAGATAGCGCTGGGGAGTCGTTTATTCCATCACCAAGCATGACCACGGTATGACCTTGCCGTTTTAGATCTTGAATGATCTCGGATTTTTTATCCGGTAAGATCTGGGCATAATATTCATCGATGTTTACAGATTCCGCTACTCTTGAGGCTGTCTCGACACAATCGCCCGTAAGCATTAAAAACCTTTTAACTCCATGTTTTTTTAGCGCTTTCATAAATGAACGTATGCCCTTTCTAAGCGGATCATCAAGTATTATCAAGGCCGCAAGTCTGTCCTCTATGGCAACATATAGTACTGAATTACCTCTGCTGGTGTATTCTCTTATCATGTCATCTGCAAAGTCGATCGTGATTCCCTCATCTTCATATATAAAGTGTCTGCTGCCTATGAGTATCCTCCTGCCATCGATCTCTGATACAATTCCATGGGCAATGATATTTTCCACATCCTCATGTAATTCATCGTCGTGGCAAAGCTCGACCTCCTCAGCCTTTTTTGCAATCGAGGCCGTAAGTGGATGGTAATAGTGCTCCCCTACGCAAGCTGCATGTCTAAGCACGTACTCCTTGGTAAAGCCATTAAACGTTATAATATCCAAAACTGTAGGGACCGCTTCAGTGACTGTTCCGGTCTTATCGAATACGAAGACGTCTGCTCTGGCCAGGTTTTCGATAACCTTCCCGCCCTTGACCAAGGTATGCCCAGAGGCTAACTCGATAAGTGCAGACATGATAGTAAGCGGAGTCGATAGTTTTAATGCGCAAGAGTAATCCACTAAAAAAACAGAGGTTGCTCGTAGCGTACTTCCCGTCATAATATATGTGACGATGCTCAGCACAAATGTCAGAGGTACTATCTTATCAGCCAACTGTTCGGAGTAACTCTGTATATCGGCTTTCAGGTGCTGCGACTCCTCGATTATCTTAATGACCTTGGAGATCCTGGTCTCATCCCCGCGGTGAGTTACACTTACCGTTAAGTGTCCCTCATCTAAGATAGTCCCTGCAAATACCTCCGTCCCTACTCCCTTTACCACATTAAGGGACTCTCCTGTCATAGATGACTGGTTCACCATCCCAACTCCCTCGCTAACCACGCCGTCCACAGGCAAAACACACCCCGCCCGTAATACCACAAGGTCTCCTTTTTTTACGCTATTTAATGGAACCTTTATTTCTCTGCCGTTTTTCAGTATCCACACAGGACCGTTTCCGACCGCCAATGTCTCTGTCAAGCTCTTTTGTGTCTTCTTCTTCGTCCACAACTCGAGATACTCGCCGAATCTAAGTAAAAAAGAAATTACCGATGAGGTCTTATAGTCTTTGATCAGGAGGGCTGCTATTATTGCAGAACTATCCAAGACGCTTGAGTTAAGGCGCTTTTTTAATAGTTCGCCAAGTCCTTTTTTGATAAATGGAAATCCACCCTTGAGTGCTAAGAAGGGCTTAATCGTTCTAGGTATAAACGCACCAGACAACAAAAGGATCCCTGATACGATCAAATCCCTTTTCTTGTTTTCCATATGGTCTTCAAGTCTCAGTCTACCTTTCGTGCTAGTTAATGGCAGCTTCTTTAGCACATCTAAGATCTCATCGAAAACCGTTGGGTTGTGCTGGTTATATTTAATGAGTAGGCTTCCGGTAAGATTATTAAACGAAGCCGTTTTTATGTCGCCAATATCCAACATACGGCGCTCTATTGCTTGCTTGTCAAGCCTAGGTCTAGTAGGTATCTGAAGTCGTACTCTCATTTGACCTGGAATATTTAAGGCAACCTTATAGTTCAATCTACTTTCCTTGTTCCGAATCCGTGATCATATTGATCATTTGCTCAAGTCTGTCAAGTCTGGTTTGAGTCTCTTGCCTTTCTTTGACTTTCGACAGGACATAAGAGGTACCTAAGACGCCCCCTATCCCAGCGATTACCTTCAGAAAAGCTGAAACATAGGTGGTTGTTGTATTGTTGTGCTGCATGGGCTACTCCTCCTTTGGTTTTGCTTGTTTTCTCTCGACTTTTTTATTGATGTGAGCTTCTACCTTTTCCAACATTTCTTTTTCTCTCTTCACCGACTCAGCATCGGCTTGTATATCTTTGTAGTGACCATGTTTTGCCTCTGATATTATGTCCTCCACATCCTCTATGACTCTTTCCACTTTTGACATAAACCAGTCCTTAAATCCGTACACTTCCTTCGCAAGACTAACGCCTGCTGGTTTAAGCTGACTTGAAACCATTTCGATACCTAAAAATGCCAAAGCAACAAGCGCCCCACCAGATGCTAAAAGCAGGGTCTGCCTACTTATAGTATAACCATCTTTGTCTTTGCCTTGTCCATCGTGATTATCAGTACCTTGTTCAGTGCTTTCGACTGAATTGTCCTTGTCCATTTATGATCTCCTTTCTTATCTAAAAATTACTGAGGTTTAGTTTCTCTAACCTACCGCATTTGCAACCTTTAAAGCCAACGGTAAAATAACGTCTAACGGTTTAGGCAATAGACTTTTTGCAGCCACCGCAAATAAAACATTTGCCAAATCCGCAGTTTTTTTTGGCATTTTTCTCATAATTGTAGTTTCTTGACCGGCACTATAACTTGTCTTAACGGTATTACATGTGCCTCTTGAATTGAAGCTTCCGATAATAGCATCGGTCTCGTTTATTAACGAGTCTGTTTTAGTAATGTTTTGGTCGTATTCGATAAGGATTCTACCGGTTCTGTAATTGACATAAGCGTGTGTAACACCATAAATACCATTTATCGCATCTTGCATAATGCTGCATCTATGGATATCCCCTATAAGGGGTTTATGCTCAAGCCTGATTCTACCTGGTAACAGACTTAAAGAACTCATACAAAACCTCCATTGCTTAATCGTAATGAACATGAAATTCATTATCATGTGTTAATATACATTAAATATTTTGACTTGTCAAGCAAATAATTTAAAGGGGTGCATAAGAAAGTCATGGGGTTTTTGGAGTAGAATGGAGGGCTTTGCCTCTGCCGCAGTGGTTCGCAACCCCCTCCCTCAGACCCAACCATAAGCGCTACGCTCATTGATCAGTCCGCTCCCTACGGTCGCTTGGCAGTCCCCTTGACCCCACTAATTTTATTGTCCCCCATGGAATTTGTATGCCCCATTTAAAGCCGATGTGGAATAGTTCTACTTAGGATGCTCATATCAATACAAATAGTGTAAAATACAAATCAAGATAATAACATTAGAATTGAAATGGGGGTATATTTATGGAGAAACAGCATGTACAACTAAAAGAAGTAAGGGATCTGGCAAACAGGTTTACACCTCAGGAGATTGATACTTGTATAACGCAGCAGCTTCAAGAGGGCATAAACGAGTGTAAGATGGGTCTTACTACCGACCACGTTATAAACGAGCTGTCCAAAGCCGAGTTTGTAAGAAAACGCATGGAAGAGGGTGTTACACTTACTGATGCTATGCGTGAGTTGGCCAAAAAGATACGCAATGTGCAACACGCCTTTTCTGATTAGGGATTAAAGTAGACTAAGGGGATAACTAATCCCCCCTTAGCTTACTTATGCTTAACAGGGGTATTCCCTAACCATATCTGGACGCGAGTGTCATTACTTAGTTGACCTGGGGCATATATGTATATGATACTGTTTTTGGTTGGTTTAGAAAAGGCTAATATAACGTTTCTCTTTGCATAGGAGGAGGCTATGAACTCCCAGCCTCTTCTGGGCATCTCATGATTAAAGAATCTTATTAAGGACTCAACTGTTACTGGCGCTGTATATACCAATGCCCCACCTACAAAGGCACGCGTATTTATCAAGATAGATTCTTCTTCCTCTAATTTCAACTCGTTAGGTATTGGTACATCTTGAAACTCTGTCCCCATAAGATTGATATGTCCGGCAACAGGGGGAGGCGGGGCAGATGGAGTCTGCTCTATTGCTGTTGAGTCGGTAGACCTTACGGTAGTTGTTGCCGTGCACCCAACAGATGTCAGCATTATCAGTAAACCTAAAACAGCTAACCTTATCATTATTATAATTCAATCCTCCTTCAATTAATGTTCATATAACATAGCATAACAGCTTGATACTATTCAACATCTTATGCACCCTAACAATTGGGTACATATGCACACCCATATATAACACCAAGTTGCGTTTATACCAGTATTAGCATAGAAGGGGAGACCCTGTCTCCCCTAAGACCCCTCTGCAAGGGGACCAGTCCTCTTGACCCCATTATATCGCATGGTTATACACAATGTTTCTATCACATACTAAACTATTACCACTTGACGAATTGTCAATTAAAATTCTACAATAAAATTGCTTTAAACACGTACAGTTAATCTAAGCTGAATATTGATTGACTGAGAAATGCTTTTTAATCAAGGTGGTGTAAATGAATACGTATTTTAAAGGTTTGGCAGGAGAACTCAAAGAGTTTGCCAGGGAGAGGGATTGGGAGAAGTTTCATACACCAAAGAATCTGGCTATGGCCTTAAGCGTTGAGGTTGCTGAATTAGTTGAGATATTTCAGTGGATGGATGAGGAGGAAAGCAGGACTTTAGAACCTAAAAAGTTAAGGCACTTGAGAGAAGAGATTGGGGATGTGTTGATTTATCTAACTAACCTTGCAGATAAGTTTGATATAGACCCTCTTGAAGCAGCCATAGAAAAACTCCAACACAACAGGGATAAATACCCGGCCAGCATCGTCAGGGGTAAGGCCACCAAATATACCGATTATCTATAATTGTGTAATAGTTCACCCCCTACTGAGTAGTTCCCTTAGAGAGTACAAAATTAACTTGACAGTAAATACAAGTTAAGTTACAATTGTTTTGTCAATAATATCCCTACAACGTCACTTCCAGTCTAAACGGTTGATTTCTGCGGTAACTTCAAATAACACCAAAGCATGTAAACCGTTTATTTTGCCATGTTCTATTTCTAAACTGTCGTTGTAGGGTTAGACTTAAC
>PEAB01000169.1 GCA_002753395.1 Nitrospirae bacterium MYbinv3
AAAACGTGCAACCTATTGTATCACTAAGAGCATTATATCTGTCTGGTCAATGGAACAATATTGTCGACCATCTAAAAAAGGCTGCATAATTCCCCATGAATTTCTTATGCACCCACAGCAATTCTCACTGAATTTGCAGAATGGTTTTTTATAAGGATTTTACTGTGTATATGAAAAATATTTTTCGCGGTATTTTTATAGTATATTGCTTATATATCAACAAATTACATTCATTATCAGTGAGAATCGTTGATGCACCCAAATTTGGCTTGATTTTTACAGCAGAATTTATGTATACTTATACTAAGTAACGGCTAAGGGTTTACATCTTATAAATATCTACGAACCTAAAGGGAGGTTAGTATGGTATCAAAAGTCGTAATTTTGGTAGGACAATCACCGGTAAGCTGGGAGGAGGCAACCACAAATCTCATCAAAGAGGCGCAGGCAAGCTTAAGACACATCACTCGTATCCTGGTTACAGAATTTGACGTTAAGATGAAGGACGACGGCGTTGTTGATGTCTTTAGAGTAAAGGCCGAGGTATCCTTCAGAGTCGAAGGCAAGCAATGTTAAAAACAATAAAGTAAATGAGGGGGGCGGTGACGCCTCCTTTTTATTGCACAGAACTAATACAAACAGTTTTGCAATAGTCTGATGTTCTATATATTATGAAGCGTTTGTTTAGCATGAATCTTCAATGAACTTGCTTGTCAAGAGGATAAATTTGCTTTTAAGGATGGCTATATCCTCATTCCTCTTCCACTCGTTCAGTATCTCAGTGACTGTTTGACGGGCTAAACCTGTCCTGTCTGCTATATCTTGTTGAGTGAGCTTAGATCTTATGATTATTCCCTCATCGGTCTTTTGGCCGCATTCTTTTGACATCTGCTCGAAAAACAACCTTACCCGCCGGCAGGCGCTATTGTGGTTTAGTATCTGAATCGTCTCAATCGATCCACGCAGCCTAAAACATAGAGTATGTAATAAGTTTTCAAGGATTTTTGTGTTTGAGTATATCAAGGAGCTAAAAGTCTCTTTAGATATAATGGCCACCACAGAGTCACGTGAGGCTGTTACCGTTGCCGAGGTGGTCTTGCCATCAAGTAAAGACACCTCTCCAAAGTATTCTCCAGCCTGACGTGAGGCCAACACTATCTCTCTCCCGTCATCGGTTAACTGAGTAACTTTAACAGCCCCTTCAAGGATAATGTACATGAACTTATTGGTATCCTCCTGCTGAATGACTGTCTGTCCTTTTTTAAAAGGCCGTATCTGTATCCTCTCAATAACCTTGTGTAATTCGTCATCGGTTAAAGTTGAAAAGAGCTTAATGTTTTTTAAACATGCTGAAAATTTACTTATTGTATCTATCATCCCATTTGAATATATTCACTAGCTGCCTAAAGAAGTAATATTAACACAAATGGCCCAAACAACAAGGCCAACGACATTGTACTGATAACGTATCTCATAGTGTTTAACCTGCAGCGAAACCCCTCAACAACAATATCAACGAGTTTGTTTCTAATGAACTCTTCTATGTTGGCTACCGTTAAGTGGTTCTGTCCCTTCTCCTTTAACGTCTGAACAAATTCGGTTACGAGTGTTTCCTGCAAATATCCTACGATCGTTTTTATAAAAAACCTTGATAACATCAATGCAGGCGGAAGGATCCTGAACCTGCTCTTGTGCTTATGTGAGAACCTGCTGAGTGTGCTGTTCACAACACGAACGAACACATCTACGGATATAGCCCTGTCGCCTAATGGGAGGCTCTCAATAATCTCTGTAATTAGTGGGCCTATGACATCCCTCACCTTCTTCCTCAGTCCCTCGGCAGTAGTATCCAAGGTGGATGTAAGTCCCCACGTCATACCCATAAACGCCCCTGCAAGAATATAGAATATCAAGACAACAGCCGTTTCTATTGCCCTAATGAAGGCATAGGTGTGCTGAGTCTTTATCACTATATGGTGTATCACAACGGCTACGAGAAAGAACACTGCCCCGCCTATTACAGCGTTCTTAAACATCCCCCTTAAGGATACCTTAAAAAAATCAAGAGGTGTTGTAGAACTATCTGCCTGTTGACATCCTATTACCTGTTTTTCTTCCAAACTATTGTGCGCCCTCCCTTCTTATAATATAACTAATGTCAATTAAATATCTATAGTGCCCCTTCTTCGTGTGCAACAGTTGTTATCCGATAAAGACAGGGGGGAGGCTTGAAGATGACATGTACATGATAACTGTATCAACCCAAGAAAATAAAGATTTACAGAAAAAGATTTTAACTAATCCTGATAATCCCTTAACCCGTTAAATCGTGGTTCAGACGTTTTTATAACAACCATATGGAATATGCATTGTCAAATTAAGTACGTGGCTGTGGAGGTTGATCGCCTTGATTGTAACACGAATAGCGCATCCAATACCAAACGTTAATATCAACCAGAAAGACATCCTCTGCCTTTGGACTATCATGCCTAACATCAATAACTTCAGCATGAATTGTGTCTTTTACTGGCATTACAGACTTTCTGCCTGTTCAAGCAAAACCTCATCCACCGCCTTCCGTAATACTTCATTGGCATAATATTCCTTGGAGTTCTCTATGACACGTTTGAGAACTGACCAACCTACAGGGTTTAGATTTGTTATTTTAACAAGACGATTAAGATCATCAGGTTTAAAATCTTTCAGGAGACGGCCAAAGGAGACGTTTAAAAAAGGCGATGCAAATATCGTAACACCTTCAAAATCAAGCTCAACAGTATTACCGGATTCCAATTCAGGATGTATTTGATCGTATATCTGTTGGCCATCCTCCATTGTTATACAGTACTCACCTATTGTTTTATGTATGGAGCCTCTTGCAAAACTCCTAAACGAAAGAAGTTTTAGCTCTCCTTATGATAAAATAAGTTTCCCAAACTTAAATCGATAAGGAGAGCATCATGTTAAGAAAGAGTATATC
>PEAB01000170.1 GCA_002753395.1 Nitrospirae bacterium MYbinv3
ATGCCTCTATTTTCTCTTTGCCATCTCTTGGTAGATAGCCGGTAACTACCTCATGCGCCCGCTTCTTTGACAGTCTGTATTTTGTGTGCAGCTTAGTAAACAAAGCTTTCTCATACTCCGGCAGCTTCGACACGGCAAGGTCATACTCGTCCTGTATCGTAAACTCTGCGGCTATGCTGTCGGTCGGCGGTTCGGGCAGGCGTGTGAAGACATGGAAACATAGGGCGGTTACTGCTCTGCCGGTCTTTAGCTCGTCAAAGGTGAATGATGTGTCTGTCTTGGCTTGTAACTCTGATTGGGCGGTGAGTATTACGAATCTTTTAAAATCGCCATAGAGTTTATACTCCTTGTCAGCAACACCTAATACCTTTCGTAACTCGATTATCTCAAACTCACGGCGGCCTATTTTGCCGTATTGCTTCAACAGTTCATATATTCTTATCGAGTAAGCACTATTTAACTGCATGACGTTTTGTAATTGATAAGCAGTAAACCTTTCTCTTAAACCAAGCAGGTACGGCTTTAAGTACGGGTCGAACCGTAGCTCGACATACCCTTTACCATAATAATATTTATAAGAGGAAACCCAATTAACACCAAGATAAGATTTTTCTTGTGGGCTATGAATACGTAACGTCCTCGATAACAACCCCTCTGTTACCTTTCTTATTTCAGTATAGTAATCGCCGGTTACACCTAACATTTCTGTCAATTCCTCTACCGATAATCGTATCGGCTTAAAGTCATCATCATCAGGCTTAAGTCGTGAAATCATGGCGCATATTATCTTATTCTCATTCAAGGATAACCGGTAGTGCGCAGATACTATATCATTCGACTTGACAACAAGGTGTTTCAGGTTCTTTTTAGCCATGATAACAATCATAATATCTCTATGAGGATAAGTCAAGATGTCTCATATTTAACGTAACATTTCTCATAGTTGACGTAACATTTCTCATAGTTAAGGCGGTATCGGCGTAACATTTCTCATAGTTGACGTAACATTTCTCATAGTTCGCCTCGTAGAATGGCTTTCCATGCGGGTCTCCGGCTGCCGAAAATAGGAAAATAAAATACTAGTAAAATATAACAACTATGCGCGCGCGCGTGGAGTGGAGAAGAGACCAGTAGGGAGAGTGTACCGTTGTTGTTTTTTGTGGATATGGCACGGATTAACGGATAAGGACAGCAAAGAAACCGTTGATACAATTAGAGAGATGGTCATTAAGAGACCATCTTGAAATCTATGACAAGAAGTACGCGCCTAAACTGTCAGAAATAGACACCAAAGGGAATATAGTAAAACAAGGAACAAAATCAATATCCCCCAAAGAGTACAGAAATATTGCTTACCAATCGGAACTCGACAGACTAAAGGGAGAACTTAATACAGAGAAAAACCCCAATAGAAGGGCAGCTTTACAAGTAGAATTTAAAAAAGCAAGTGATAGACTTACAGAGGCAAACAAAGCCGACACTGACACCAGTTTTGACATCAAGAAGCGTGGGGAATGGGATTTTGTTAAGGCAAAAGATGGGTCTATTGATTTTGGACATATGCCCAATGAAAGTAGAAGGGAAGTTGCGCCAATCAGATTACAGAAGGGTAATGATGACTTTGGAAAACACCACATTGAAATAGCTGACAATGGTTCAAGGTTAAAAGCTATTAAAAACGAAGGATATACCGGAGTTGAAGATTTCATACAAGATGTGGTTACCAATTATAATAAAATAAGAGTGGCCGATAGTGGCCGATTAATGCTTATCAAAGAAAACGGGAACAATAAAATAGCCGTTGTTGAATTGCGGCCACATGATGACGGAGCTTTTTATGGTGTTACAACTGGGGGAATACATAGAAAAGGATATGCTAATGATAAGCCATTGCTCTTGGATAGGGGCGCATCACCTACCACTAAGCCTGAGCAGCCTAGCCCACTTCCCAACGCTAATGCCGATAAAGCTCAGGACACTAACGCTTTGCGCACAGGCAAGAGCAACGCTATTGATTCTACTCTACCACACCCAGCCGAACCTGTCAAAATCTCACTCTCACGCGCGCACGAAGATACACGGCTAAACTATCTTACCCCTCATAAACAACAAGAATAACCCCTGCTTCCTGTAGCGATTCCACAAGTGCGTCTTTCCTTGCTATCTCTGCTGCGCTGTCTCCATTCTCATACAAAATTACCTCTATACTCTGTTTTGGTATTAACGCGTCTTCTATCTTATCAAGTCTGAAATCATGTCTACCTGTTGCCACTAGCATTTCCACCCATTCGTTTGATATGCTCAGGGCATCTCTTGTCTTAATTTTGGTAACATAGTTAACGCAGTTAACGTATCAGTTCATACGCGCGTGAATTGCAAGCAAAATAAAGACAAAAAAGGTCGATACCTCTATAGTTCACTCGCTTGATAACCCCCGCTACTTTACCACGCTGTCTATTCTTGTTCGTGGGCATAGCGTTACCAATACCCCCCCTTGCCGAAAATTGGTTTGACCTCTGTGTATGGCTCTCTATTCAGATTAGGCTTTTCTCGCTCTGCATACCACACGCCAAGAGCCATAGCCATAACCGTATCATCATGCTCATTTGCTTTAAACGCCTCATAACTCTCGTTTCCCGTGCGTTTATTTATCCGCATGTTGAAGCTCAACATCTCCTCAATAAGAGTTTTCGCATCTGGTAAATCTTTTGGTATAGCTATTTTACCCATCTGAAAAATTGCAATCAGTGAAGACACAAGCTCTTTCTTTGGCACGTTGATATACTCGTAATTTTCGTGCGCCTCATGTCCGCCGGTAATGATTATTCCCACCGGCTTTAGTTTTGTAAGCGTCTAAATAACTACACCATCTGATTTCACGGCAAGCACATTCCTATCGACATATTGTGGCAGCAGGGATTTATAGTCGTCTTCATTCTTGGCATATGGCAGCC
>PEAB01000042.1 GCA_002753395.1 Nitrospirae bacterium MYbinv3
ATTTCATGGGGGACAATAAAAATTAATGGGGTCAAGGGGACTGGTCCCCTTGTGGGTGGGTCTGAGGGAGGGCAAAGCCCTCCATTCTATTCAAAAATCCCCACGACTTTCTTATTCACCCTTTAAATAAAAATACTTGATGTTCATATCCTAAAAGTTATAAAATAAAGCAAAAAAGATAAGGAGTGGATTATGGCATCTACTGAAGAGTCAAAGATTTATGTGTGTGGCCAATGTGGTTACATATACGACCCCAAAAAGGGTGACAAGAAGTCAAAGATACCCCCAGGTGTTGAGTTTAAGGATCTACCTGAGGGATGGGTTTGTCCGTTATGCGGTTTAGGCGTCTCAAGATTTAGCGAGATGCTTTGATTTATTGTGATCTTGGATGTTGCCTATGGCTGCGTGAAGACCTAACAAAAACCACACGTATCTTGAGGAAGGGGAATTGATGTCAAACCACACCAGCCCCTCAATACCAAACACCGTCAACAACACCACGCAAGAGGCTAAGGTGAGGCTGCTCAACTCATCGTCTTCAAGTACCTTTAGCGTGTGATACATCTCTCCAAATACGACATAACATATAAAAATAAGCAGGATAATCCCCACAAGACCCATATCAAAGAAAAACGCTAACAGCAGGCTGTGTATCTCTCTGGGCGTGTTGGGGGAGACGTGTACAAGACCTCCAATGCCCATTCCTGTAACAAACGTGCAGGGTGCCTCCTGCATATAACGCAGACCGTCCAACCACATCTGCCCTCTTGCCTTCATCCCTGTTATACCCTCATTCTTTGAGGACAACTTGGCGCTGCCCACTGTGTTCTGGTTCATTTTTTTTGTAAATATAGGCTCCCCTCGGTAACCAAAACCAACCAGCATCCGGTCTATAAACCCCGGTGTGGCCGTTATTACTATAAACAACACAATTGTTGTACACAAGACAGCGTATCTTATAAATCTTGTCCTAAATGCTGGATGCAGCCTGAAAAACAACACAAAGGCCGGTATCAAGGCAATGAAGGCCGCCCTAACCCCCATCAGCACAATAGAGTATGCTAGGAGGCCTGCAACAAAGGCAAGCACTAGCTGCGAAACCTTCCTGGCGTTAACCATAAGTCCTAGTACAAAGATGATAGCCGCCACCAGTAAACCAGACATCGTAGGCCCCCCCCCAAGTCCCCAGGGCCGCGATGCCTTCTGCTCAAGGGCAAAGTAGGAAAGAACGACGTTCTTAGTGAAATGCAACTCCGCATGGGGTGTATACCACTGGGAGATAAACACCGACACAGTGTGGATCAAGGCCGATACAATCATAAATGCAATAACGAGCTTCAACTGACGCAGTGTCTTAACTACCGCCGTCAACAGATAGTACGTCAACAGATTGAAACACAGCAATAGGAAAAAGTGTAGTCCAAGCTCTAGCGACGGCGTCCAGATGAGTGTTACTCCCTGATACACAAAGAGCAGGCCCAATACAGGGTCAAGCGGCGTTGACTGTCTCCTTAACCGCCAGTCAAGGCATTTGTGGATTACCCACCCTGTTAGAGTCAACAACAAAAAGACGTTGTAAACTGGGTAGTCAACAAGGTCTTTGCCATCAGTTATGTTGACCTGTAATGCGGTGCTTTCAAAGTTATAGGCGAGAACACTCAGAAGCAGCCCCCACAACGGTCCCTTCAGTGCAACAAACACAAGGCACAGAACACAGAGGGCTGCTACAAAATATAAAGGCGACAACAGGTAGAGAAGTCCTGCTATGACGGACAAAGATGCTATCGCTAATATCAGTGCAGCCTCTCTTGAGCGTGTTTAAGGCATCTAAACGCTACAATATGGCAACGTAGTTCGCCACGAGGTCTCCCGCCTCCGTTGTGGAGTAGCCCATGTTACCAGCGGCAAGGCTTTTAATGTGCTTGCCCGTAACCTCCATCACAGCCCTTTCAATAAGGTCAGCAGAGGTGTCCTCGCCAAGATGCTTTAGCATCAGTGCACCGGCACATATGGCGGCAAGGGGGTTTATGATATTCTTACCAGCGTATTTTGGAGCTGAACCACCGATGGGTTCAAACATAGAGGTTCCTGCAGGGTTGATGTTACCCCCTGCGGCAATCCCCATCCCACCCTGGATCATGGCTCCAAGGTCAGTAATGATATCGCCAAACATGTTGTCGGTAACGATTACATCAAACCATTCGGGATTTTTTACAAACCACATAGTGATTGCGTCAACGTGTGCGTAATCGACCTTAATATCGGGATACTCCTTGGCTACATCGTAAAAGGCCCTCTCCCACAGATCAAAGGCATAGGTCAGGACGTTTGTCTTACCGCAGAGGGTAAGTTTTTTGTCCTTGCTGCGATTCTTGCAATACTCAAAGGCATAACGTATGCAGCGTTCAACACCCTTGCGTGTATTGATAGACTCCTGAACAGCCACCTCATCGCTGGTGCCCTTCTTAAAAAAACCGCCAGCGCCAGCGTACAGTCCCTCGGTGTTTTCTCTAACTACAACGAAGTCTATGTCCTTGGGGCCCTTGTCCTTTAGCGGACAATCCACACCAGGGTACAGCTTTACAGGACGCAGGTTTATGTACATGTCAAGCTCAAACCTGAGTCTCAATAGTATACCCTTTTCGAGTATCCCCGGCCGTACATCGGGATGTCCTATAGCTCCAAGATACAGGACGCTGTGCCGTGCAAGATCTGACAAGGCGCTGTCGGGCAGCACCTCACCCGTTTTCAGGTACCGGCTGCCGCCAAAATCATAGTCCGTAAACTCAAGTTTAAAGCCGCCTAGGGCTGCCGCTGCATTGAGTACCTTTATCCCCTCTCTGATAACCTCAGGCCCTGTGCCATCTCCCCCTATAACACCTATATTGTACGTCTTACTCACTTATTTGCCTCCTAAGTCTTAAAATCAAAATTCATTGGGTATAATACCACAAAACGGTGCATTTCTGCGTACATAGGGTGCATAAGAATTTCACGGTATAAGTATATAGTTACGGGGTCAAGGGGACTGGTCCCCTTGTGGGTGAGTCTTAGGGTGGGCAAAGCCCTCCCTTCTATTCCCAAAAACCAATGAAATTCTATTGCACCCCATAATGAGATTTACACCTTAAACCATTCGCCTATGCGCCCCGTAGATGTACTTATGCAGCTGAAGATTCAGCCTTACGTTAAGGGCATCCTGAATTATCCATGATGCAAGTGTCTCAGCCTGTAGTGTATCAACGGCTGGGGATAAGAGGACATGACATCGCTCTATAAGACGGTACCTGCCTATTAGATCTGCTGCCCACAGGTAATCATCTCTGTCGCTGAGGACGAATTTCACCTCGTCGCTGGCCTTTAGTGCGCTTATATTTGTAAGGTCGTTATGGGCTGACATCCCGCTTGATGGAGACTTTAAATCAACTATAAAGACGGCCTCCCTGTTAAATGGACGTATATCTATCGAACCGTTTGTCTCTATAAGCACCTTAAAACCCTTCTCTAAGAGACTGTCAATGAGGAGTGGTGTCTCACTCTGAAGCAGCGGTTCACCGCCTGTTATCTCAACCAGCTTCAGAGCGGTGTCCTGCGCCTTTTTGACTAATTCAACCACACTCATATCTGTCCCCTCTGTATAGGCATAACGTGTATCACAGTAGCTGCAACGTAAGTTACACCCCGTCAGTCTTATAAACACACACGGCAACCCTGCATACGAGGACTCCCCCTGTATGCTTGTAAAGAATTCACATACCTTTAACATCTATAGTTTTGCACTTTCTGGATTCCTGCTTTCGCAGGAATGACATAGAGGGGTTAAATGTGCCATTTGCTGTCATTCCCGCGTAAGCGGGAATCTATTTTCAAGAACTGCATAAAATGCTGGTTTATAAAAAAGTGCAAAAGTGTAGTAACATATGAAACAGTATTTCACGGTAATAGCCCCCTTCTTTCTTCAATAAGTCTGCGGTGTTTCATCCTGTATCCTTTTAAAGTCAAGACACGTGAATATGGAATACATTCTCAATACAATTTGATTCTCATACACCTCAAAGAGCTGCTTGTCACACCTGTCAAAGGCAGCGCCTACGGGCTGGGGCAGGGACCCGTTACCATCGGTAATAAAAATAGCGTTTATCTGCTTATGCGATGATTTATTTTGCCTGATATGATCTGCCGCTTCATTGAGATTGGGCCAGATGTCGTACTCGTTCATGCGTCTGCCGAGGTTTATACAGTACGTTATGGGATTTCCCTTTACGTAGAAGGCCAGCTCACTTGTTATCTGATACTTGTCTGAAAAGATCAAGACGTCCCCCTTCCCTGCAAGCCCGCCATAGAGCCTGCCAACCTCATCGCCCAGCACCTTCCATCCCCTGAGTCTAGAGGCAGGGTCTACCTGGGGGGGAATCCCCAGTAAACTGGGATAAAGACCCGCTGTCACGACTAAAATGGCTATTAATATACCTATGATGACGGCTCTCTTTGTGTGCTTTCCTGTAAGCTTAAGAGACTCTTTCCTCTCTGCGTAGAAAAAGTACCTGACAAAGGCAATAACCCCTGTGATGTAACCTGTCATAGGCCAGTTAGCCTGTACCTTGCCCTGAACACTCTTAAACAGGAAAAAGCTAAAGATCGGCACTGAGAAACAGAGTAGAAAAAACCCCTGTTTCTTTAACCCATCCCCTCTGAGCTTAAACAAGGCTATGCAGATCAACACAAACAGAACCGGTGTTACAACCCCTAACTGTGAACCAAGGAACTCTAAAAGACTCATAGGTGCAATCTTAAGACCATCGGATAGATGTGCATGTCCGGCCGTGTGTTTTAACGTTACCCAGTCATGCCGCATGTTCCATATTATCACCGGAGAGAACACCGCCATACTTACGATAAATGCCGCATAGGGTTTAATAGTCTTTAGAACCGGCCTGTACTGTGTTAACAGCATAAACGCAAAGGCACATGCTATAAACATCGCCATGATATATTTGGCCTGCATCCCCAGGCCTATTGAAATCCCAAGCAGTATCCAGTCACTGTGTCCCTCTGACGTGTTTAGCGCCTTCCAAAAGAGGTACAGAGACAGTATCCAGAAAAAAACAAAAGGTGAGTCTATGGTAAACACTATCGCATACGTAGCAAAAAGCGGGATAATCTGAAACAGCAACACGCAGACAAGGGCTATGAATCGAACGTCGCTATAGTATGGTTTATCCTCTAAAGATAGCGGCCTGCTATCGTACAACGAAAGCACAAGTTTATACAACACAAGGCTGCTCAAGAAGTAAAAGACTACGGCCATTACTCTTATGGCAAATGCGTTGCTCCCAAACAACGCCGTTGATACATACATCAAGTAAACGATAAGCGGTCCTTTTGAGTAATAACTTAGGTCAAGCCGACGCGTACAATCCCAGTAGAGCGTCTCATCCGGGCTGAGGTCTAGCGGTCCATACAGGATGTACAGCACCCTCAACAAGCTCACACAAAGGAGGGCTACAATTAGTGTCCCTCCATACGAATACTCTTTTCTGATTGAGGTCATTCAGAAAACATATCATATAAGGCCATAAACAAGCAATGGCAAAATAATATTTATTGCCTTTTGAGTTGGGCGCATAAATTCTTCATGGGTTGGCAATAGAAGGGGAGGCTCTGCCTCCCCTTAGACCCTCCGCAAGGGGACCAGTCTCCTTGACCCCGTAAATATTCTACTTCCCATGTTTTTCTTATACCCCCCTTGAATTAACTCTGTTGTCTATTTATGCTATAATTGTAAAGTGTTAGAAAACCTTAGTATCTTAAATCCGCAATATGCAAGACAGCATAGTAATAAAGGGCGCCAGAGAGCACAACCTTAAAAACATAACCCTCAGCATCCCAAGAAACAGGCTAATCGTCATAACGGGACCATCGGGATCAGGCAAGTCCTCTCTCGCAATCGACACTATCTACGCTGAGGGACAAAGGCGTTACGTAGAGAGTCTCTCAGTCTACGCAAGGCAGTTCCTTGGCGAGATGACCAAGCCAGACGTAGACTCCATAGAAGGACTATCACCTTCGATAGCTATTGAGCAAAAGACCATCTCCAAAAGCCCTCGCTCAACCGTTGGTACACTCACTGAGATATACGACTACCTGAGAGTACTCTACACGAGGATTGGCAAACCATACTGTCATAAGTGTTCAATACCTCTCTTGTCGCAGGGCACCGACACCCTTTTAGACACCATCAGGATGCTCCCTGCGGGCACAAAGCTGCAAATCCTCTCACCAATTGCACAGCAGCGTAAAGGGACATACAAAAAGGAGCTCCTCATCATGAGACGAGATGGCTACGTGCGGGCAAGGATCGATGGAGAGATGGTAGACCTCACAGAGGACATCAACCTGAATAAGAACAAGCGCCACACGATAGAGATCGTCATCGACAGGCTCATCATAAAAAACGGTATCGAACGTAAGCTCAAGGAAGCGGTCAACTCAGCCATGCGATTCAACAACATAGTTGTGATTAACCTTATAGAAGAAGACAGGGACATCCTGCTGAGTCAGACCATGATCTGCCCGCAGTGCGGCATCAGCGTCCCCGATCTGACCCCCATGTATTTTTCGTTTAACAGCAGCCTTGGCGCATGTCCCAGGTGCAATGGGATTGGGTTTGAAAACCTCTCCGAGCATGACGACGACACGCCAAACGTCCTTACCCCATGTCAGAAGTGTAACGGCCTAAGACTTAGGGACGAGGCCCTCAGCATAAAGATAAACGACCTAAATATTGGACAACTCTCAATGCTGTCTATAAAGGACGTTCAGGCGTTTCTTAAGACGCTGCAACTGAGTGAAAGGGAGAGTTATATAGCATCAAGAATCCTTAAAGAGCTTACGGAGAGGCTCTCCTTCCTGGAAAGGGTAGGGCTTGATTACCTGTCCCTCAGCCGGCTTGTTGCCACTCTCTCCGGTGGTGAGGCGCAGAGGATGAGGCTTGCCACGCAGTTAGGATCAAGACTATCGGGCGTCTTGTACGTCCTTGATGAGCCAAGCATCGGGCTTCACCCAAGCGACTGCGCAAAACTCCTTGACAGCCTCAGAGATATCAAAGACGCCGGCAACACCGTTATTGTAATCGAGCACGATGAGGAGACCATCCGCTTCTCAGACGTGATTATTGACATGGGCCCGGAGGCTGGCTCAAGGGGCGGATGGGTTGTGGCTATGGGGACGCCTGCAGAAATAGCTGCAAACGACAGCTCGCCAACAGGACGTTTCCTTTCCGGTTCGGCTGCCATCGGGGTGCCTCAACGGCGAAGGACCGCCAAGGGGCACATTGTCATATCGGGTGCGTCTGAAAACAATCTTAAAGACATCACTGTCGATCTACCTCTTGGCGTCTTTGTCTGCGTAACGGGGGTATCAGGCTCAGGCAAGAGCACGCTGATCTTTGATACCCTGTATCCAGCGCTTATGAACAGACTCTACAACAGCAGTCTTCACGTGGGCAGGCACGAGGCCATCATCGGCATTGATGCCGTCAACCCAGCGACCGTAGGGAGCGTTCTGGTCGACAAAATGACCATGGGTAGTGCCCTGATCAACAAGTGCATCAGCGTTGACCAAGCCCCCATAGGCAAGACGCCGCGCTCTAACCCATCCACGTACACCGGCATGTTGACTATCATAAGGGATCTGTTTGCCAACGTCATGGAGGCCAGGTCAAGGGGGTACAGCAGCTCTCGCTTTAGTTTCAACATAAAGGGGGGTCGCTGTGAGGACTGCAAAGGCGCCGGTATAAAGAAATATGAGATGCACTTTCTACCTGACACCTACGTTCAGTGTGAGACCTGTGGCGGCAGCCGGTTCAACAGGGAGACGCTTGACATCCGTTACAAGGGAAAGACCATAGCCGAGGTGTTGGCCATGACCGTCAGCGAGGCCAGGGAGTTCTTTCTGCCCATAACGCCGCTAAGGGAGAAGCTCTCTCTCTTGGATGAGGTTGGGCTTGACTACATACATATAGGTCAGGCGGCCAGCACTTTATCAGGGGGAGAGGCGCAGAGGCTCAAGCTAACGAGGGAGTTAGCCAAGCGTTCATCCGGCGGCACCATCTACCTGCTTGATGAGCCAACCACAGGGCTGCACTTTGTGGACATTGACCGGCTGTTGCAGATAATCCACCGCCTGGTAGATATGGGCAACACGGTGGTCGTCATAGAGCACAACCTCGACATAATCAAGTCAGCCGATTACATAATAGACCTTGGCCCAGCCGGTGGCGCTAATGGCGGCTACGTCATCGCATCCGGGACACCGGAGGAGGTCGCTGCAAACAGCGCGTCGTTAACAGGCAGGTTTCTAAAGGGTAAACTGTAAAAGTGTAGGGTGGCCTAATGCTGTCGACTTAAGGCTGCGAAGATGAAAAAGGAGGGCTTTGCCTCTGCCGCAGGGGTTCGCAACCCCCTCCCTTAGACCCACCCATTAGGGGACCAGCCCCCTTGATCCCATTATATCGCATGTTGGTAGTCCTGCACAAGTAGTGGTGACAGTAAACTTAACCCCCTCCCCTAACCCCTCCCATCAAGGGAGGGGAATTGAATATCACTATCTCTGCAGGACTACCATTTAATACGGTTTTAAAGATGGATTCCCACTTTCGTGGGAATGACAGAGAATGTTTTTTTAGCCCGTCTGTGTCATTCCTGCGTAAGCAGGAATCTATAAGTGCAAAGGGCAGGTTATGTTCAGCTTCATGGAGTATTGAGTAATGAGGGTTTAGTCTACGGGCATCACTATTTGTTCAGGACTACCCGCATGTTTAATGTTTCCATCGTATACTGAACTATTATGTAGCATTTTGCTTCAGCAAGTTATATTTATCTCACTTGAGACATACAACGTCTAATTCAATCATAAAGACAGCCCCGTTTCCTGTATTTTTAAAAGAGATACTACCTCCCATATTTTTCTCTATTATTGTTTTAGCCATATATAGACCGATACCCGTTCCCTTATCCTCACCTTTTGTTGTAAAGTAGGGTTCGAACATTTTTTCTTGTATGTCTACAGGTATGCCACTACCATTGTCTATAATAGATACAGTTGCCCTATTATTTATTATGTTTAGTTCAATTGCTATATTGCCTTTTACGCTGCTTGTGTCTTCTTTCTTTGATATTATAGAATCTCTTGCATTTTGAATAAGATTGACAATAACCTGCTTGAATTCATTTTGATAACCCTCGACAAAAATACTTGGTTCACAACTGCATATCTCAGTGATGTTTTTAAATGTTTTTCTTTCAGTAGCTTCTTTATAATTACATTTTAATAGTATATTTATGTTGGATTTTTCTAAGATTTTGTATAACATTAGGATCACGTCAATCAGTGTTGAGTTTAATTTAAAAATCGTTTTATTTTTACTTGGCTTAAGAAAGTTTCTGAAATCATCTATTGTATTTGACATGTAAAGTATTTGCTGCATGATATCCTTGCTTAAGTTTTCAATATACTCAGAGTTTAGATCCCCATATTCGTAGGCGTCTTTTATGTCTTGTGCGAGGATTCCAATAGCATTGAGCGGCTGTTTCCATTGGTGGGCAATCATTGCCAACATCTCACCCATTGAGGCCATCTTAGATTGTTGTATTAATAGCTGCTCTTTCTGATGAAGGTTCTTTAACTCTTCTTGGATTTTCTGTTCTAATCTCTGATTTAACTCCTTAAGATCGTCTTCTGCCTTCTGTCGTTTTATGATTAATTCATGCCTTTCAATGGCATAACGTATAGTGCGTATCAGGATATCTCTATTTATCTGCCCCTTTACCAGATAGTCCTGTGCCCCTTCCCGCAGGGATTTAAATACTACCTCATCATCACAACAACCGCTTAGGATTATGATAGGGATGTGAGGGAATGACTTATAAGCCCTGGCAAATGTATCAGACCCCAGTGTATCAGGTAAACCCAGGTCTAATAACACTACACTATAAGCTGTCTGACTATTGTTAACCAAGTCGATACCCTTGTTTAATCTATCAGCATGATCAATATATATATCAGAGGAGCTATTGTCTGAGAGCAATTTTTTTAGATATCTGACATCTAATGGATCATCCTCTATCAACAGAACCTTTACCGTGTTATTCTTTTCCTGTTCATACATACTCATCTTTAAAAGTTACCTTGAGGGTATCTTTACAATGGTAAACCAAAATTCATTCAACGCCTTTATCACCTTTGAAAAATCCTCAAACTTTATTGGCTTTGTGATATAGCAATTCGCTCCATACTCATAACAATTAAGTATATCGAAATCAGAGTCTGAGGTTGTAAGCACACATACTGGTATGATCTTTAGATTACTATCAAACTTTATCTCCTTTAATACCTCACGCCCATCCTTCTTAGGCAGATTCAGGTCAAGCAGTATTAGATCAGGAGTAGGTGCATCAACGTATGGGGAGGCCTTACGGAGAAAGTTAATTGCCTTTTCGCCATCGTCAACTACGGAAAGGTTGACTAGTAATTTAGCAGCGGCGAGTCCATATTGGGTCATTTTAACATCACCCTTGTCGTCTTCAACCAGCAGTATTTCGACTTCCTTCATTTCTTTAATCATCAGACTTTTATACCTCCTTTATTGGACATGAAAAATAAAACGTGGAGCCCCTTCCCACGCTTGACTCTACCCAGATTCTTCCACCATGACGCTCGACTATTTTCTTACAGATAGCAAGACCTATTCCAGTTCCAGAATATTCATCCCTTGAATGTAGACGTTGAAAGATAACGAATATTTTTTCAAAAAACTGCGAATCAATCCCTATGCCGTTATCGGCAATCGAAAATACCCACTCCTCTTCTTCCTTGACTACAGAGATGTGTATCCGGGGCGCTTCCTCCTTTCTTTTGTATTTGATTCCATTTAATATGATATTTTGAAATACAAGGTATATCTGGCTATCGTCTGCCAATATATTGGGTAGATCGTCATATGTTATGACGGCATTATTCTCTTCAACAACTGTAGTGATATCCCTCAAGACTTTTTTTAATACCTTGTTTGTATCAATCAGCTTTAATTCTTTTCCCCTTGTCGTAATCCGAGAGTATGATAGTATATCGCTTATTAACGCCCGCATCCTTACAGCGCCGTCTATAATAAATTCCATGTATTCTTTTGCGTTATCATCAAATTTATCTTTATATTCATTTGCCAATATCTCTGTGAAACCCGATATCTTTCTCAGTGGTTCTTGAAGGTCATGTGATGCAACATACGCAAATTGCTCTAATTCTTTGTTACTGCGTTCAAGCAAAGAGGTATAGAACTTTAACTCCTCTTCAGCCTTCTTTCTATAGGTTATATCTCTTACAACACTAAGAATTAGCTCTTTGTTATCAATGTTTATCAACCTGGATGTGATCTCTACCGGCATCAATGAACCATCCTTTTTTATATGCTCAGCCTCAAACGTATTTTCCTTTTTTTCTATCAACTCTCTTATCCGATCAGCGACACGATCTGCATATTTCTTGCTGTTAAACTGGCTTATATGGTTATTTAACATCTCTTCCTTAGTGTAACCACGTCGTTTATAAGCAGATTCGTTGACATATAGTATTTTTCCTGTCATATCTAATAAAATAAACGAATCTACTGAGGCGTCAAGGAGCATCGCTTTTAGGATAATATCAGTCTGCATCTGCTTATAGTCAGTTATGTCTCTAAAAAGACTAAATAGGTAAGCCTTATCATCTAAATGTAACATCTGAACCGTAACTCTTATATTTCTGATATCTCCACTTTTGGTTCTATGTAGAGTCTCAAAGTCGTCCCTCCCCTTGGTTATTATATTATTGATATGGGCCTTCGTATCCTCTTCAGTTTCTTTTGCCTCATAGTCGCGAACGCTTAGGTGTGCGAACTCCTCGTGTGAGTAACCAAGTTGGGTATGGGCGGCAACATTAAATTCTACTGGTAAGGTTGTCTCAGGGTCAACAATTAAAATGCCATCTGGCGATTGTTCAAAAAATGCCTTATAGCGCTGCTCGGATTTCTTTAAGCGAAGCTCCAAATTCTTTTGTTCACTGATATCAATGATGTGTTTAATAAAATAACATATATTATCTTTGTGATCTCTAATAGCTGATACTCCAATAAATATCCAAACCAAATGTCCTCTCTTATGGATGTATCTCTTTTCAAAACTACATGACTTCATTTCCTTAGTTATGAGCTGTGTTATATAATAAATATCGAGTTTTATATCTGGAATATAGGTGATACTGTGTATATCTGTCGAAGTTAATTCTTCCTTGGAGTATCCAACTATTTCACAGAAGGTTGAGTTTACATCTATCCATCTGCCTTGAGTATCTATCAATGCCATGCCGTATGGAGCCAATTCAAAAGCGGTCCTGAACTTCTCCTCACTTGTTCGCAGGTCGATCTCTACAATATTACGTTTTTCTATTTCAACATTTAACAAATCTCGAGATACAGTTATATTCTGAAGATTCTCTATCATTTCATTATAAATATTTGCCAGATAACCTATCTCGCTGTTATCTAAGATATTAATCTTGTTCTTTAGATTACCTTTTCCTAGTGATTCTAAAGCTTTTTTTACCTTCAAGATGGGTTCAGTGATACCTCTATCAATCAAATAAAAGACTAAAAGTATATACATAAACAATATAACGATCAATACCTCAATGCTAAGCTGAGCTGTATAATGGATATTATTTTGCTGCTTGTTTTTTACATCATAAAGTTCATTAGCAATCGAAACTGATGTTTGCGATCTTATTAATAAATGTGATAATAGATTATCCTCCGTCTCTAAAAAAGATTGTTTATTATCTTTTTCTAAAACATCCCTTCCTTCATAAAAAGATTGTACTTCGTTAAAGAAAGAGTCTGTATCATTAAGATGTTTACTTAACTTGTCAATAATAAATATGTCACCTGGTGCCTCTTTTTTCAAACTTGCTAAAGTGTCTATATTTGAACTATGTAATTCTCTCCATTGAGTATAAATTCTTTCCTTGATTGCAGATTTATGTAATAGATAATCATACATTAAGGTATTCAAATCATGAATTCCTCTAACAACTATCTGATATGTGTTTATCATTTTACTCATTTTTTCATCTTCGCGTCTTTCCTTGAAAAGGATTAATCCTACTAAAATCACTATGATAAATGATACTATTAAACCAATTAAAAGTTTTGTCCTAATTCTCATGATTATTTAGTATCCTCTTTAAAAAGCAGGGTAAAAATGTTCATGGTTTCAAGACTATGGATTCCCACTTTCGTAGGAATGACAGTAATGAGCGTTTTCCAAATATGTCATTCCACAGCCTGCCCCTGGCTTGAACAGGGGTAAGCAGGAATCCAGAAAGCGTAAAAGCATAGTTACCATGAAATATAAAAAAGATACATTATTTATATTGTGTAATATTTACGGTTTCAGGTTTAACTAATCTCAGACTACTTGAGGATATATACTTTATATAGTTTGGAACCTTGTCTGTATTTACTAACTTATCTCTTATTAACCACCTTGCCTGAGTCTCAAGCCCGATCAACATAGATTGATCCAAGCGTACTGAGAGATCGCTGTGTTGCAATATTTGCGATATCTCCATCTCATTAGTAGCAAGTTTACTTGATACAATATGTAATGCCTGATGTGGATTGCCTCGGATAAAATCCTCGGACTTCAATAATGCCTTTAATACTATCTCTACCGCTTCAGAGTCCCTCTGCAGAAAATCATTTCGTACAACAACATAAAAATATTTTATATAAAGCTTAGGTTCCTCAAATATGACAGAGTTGTCTCCTAATAACTTGGCTGTTTTTGATATAAACGGCTCTCTCATGGAAAAGGCGTCAATATCCCCATTTAACAAAGCATTTGGTAATTCATCCGGTTTCATAAAGGTTACGTTAACGTCTTTCTCTGATAAACCATGTTTTGCTAAAAAAAGGTGTAAAAAGAAATGGACAGATGAGGTTTTTGTGGTTGCGATATGCTTGCCTCGCAGGTCTTTTGGACCAATGATGCCAGCGTCCTTACGCGCTATGATCCTTTGTTCATTATCAGAACTACCGATTGATGCAATTATGCTAAAATCCTGCCTATGGAAGCTATGAAAAACAATTGGTGTGCTCGAAACTGTTACAACATCAAGATTGTCACTGATAATACTATCCAGCGCTATCTTACCACTATCATAGTATTTAATGGTTGTGTTAAGCCCACCTGATTTAAAATACCCATTCTCAGCTGCGATTATAGAAAGCGCGGCTAAAGATTCTTTGGAAATACCAATACTAATGTTTTTCCCAGTAATAGATGATTTTTTTGGGGGTTTGCTTAAGCCTAAAACAGCTACTAGCAATATAACAATAAGCAGCAACAATGTCAAAGCTAATCCTTTATATATCTGTGCTATACTCATTATTTTTAATGACTTTCTTTGTGATCATAAAGATAATACGTATTTCTACCCAATTTTTTTGCATTATACATGGCAATGTCTGCTTTTTTTATAAGCGTATCAATATCGCAGCCATCATTTGGATACGAACATATACCTATACTAATTCCAATAGAACATTCGTGAGCATTTAGTATAAATGGATTAGCGATAGAGTTAATAATCTTTTGCGCCACAGTTGCCGCTGAGTTCTTATCAACAACACAATGCAAGATTATAGTAAATTCATCTCCTCCCAGACGAGCTACAGTATCAGATTCACGTACACAGTTTTTCAGTCTCTGTGCAACTTCTTTAAGTAGAGTATCCCCAATATCATGCCCAAAACTATCGTTTACCTCTTTAAAACGATCCAAGTCTAATAACATTAAGGCAAACATCTTATTTTGCCTTTTAGTAAAAGCCATTATATGAGCCATGCGATCGTAAAAAGAGACTCTATTAGGCAGACCAGTAAGGACATCATAATTAGCTTTAAACTCCAGTGTCATCTCTGCGAGTTTTCGTTCAGTTATATCACGTGTAGATTCAATAACAGCATATATATTATCTTCAGCATCTCTAAGAGGAGAAGCCAATATCTCTACGAATCTCATCTCGCCATCTTTTTGATAGTGTTCATGCACTACTTTAACGGAACGGCCTGATTCATACACAATACTTAATGGACAAGGATGATTTGTGTTGTCACAGGGTTTATCACAGCAGTGGGAAACCTTATAACATAGCAGCGTCTCTGTATCATTAGCTGTTACTGGATACTTCTCCCGTACAACTCTGTTTACTAAAATAACACGATAATTTAGATCTATAACAATTATAGGCTCATCTACTCCATCTATTACGGCATTAAGGAAATCTCTGGTATTTTTGATCTCTTCATTTCGTTTTTGCAACTCTATAGACGATTTTATTGACTGATATAATAGTTCCGGTGTTAGTTTCGATTTTTGAAGGTAGTCTAGCGCTCCTTCTTTCATCGCATTTACAGCTATCTCCTGGTCTTCTAAGCCAGTGAGGAAGATTACAGGCGATGTCAAGCCTCTTTCTCTTGCAGCACGAAGAAGATCTATGCCGTCACATCCGGGCAATCTGAAGTCAAACAGGCAGATTTCGTATTTACTGTTTTCTATACAAGATAACGCTTCTTTAAAAGAATTGGCGGATTCAATAGAAAATTCATCGCTAATCTTACTTAGCAACTTTCTTATTAAAAAAACATCCCCCTTATCATCATCAACTATTAATACCTTCATTATAGTCATGTTAGCACACATCCGTAATTTATATCAAACCAGAAATCAGAGGTGTGTCATTGCAAGTACATGGACATAAAAATATTCGTAATAGTTCAAAACATTGTTTATAAACATGCGATATAATGGGGTCAAGGGGACTGGTCCCCTTGTGGGAGGGTCTAGGGAGGGCAAAGCCCTCCCTATTTGTCTTCACAGCTTTAAGTCAACAGCATTAGGTTTGAGGGAGGGCGCTGCGAACCCCTGCGGCAGTATGCAAAGCCCTCTTTTTTTTGTGCCTAATTCTCCCGCGCCTTATACACTACAGAGTTGATCTTATCTATGCGTACTATGGCGTCGTAAAAGTCCTTGCCAGCCAGCTTTGAGAGATGAACGACCTGATCTCCAACAGTGACAACCGTTCCTTCAAGTGCCTCACCGCTGTCCATCTTTAAGATTACGCGCTTACCCATACGCTCGGAGAGGATATCCTTGATCACAGCAGCCTGTTTAAGTTCGTACTTGTTGTCAGCGGCATAAACAGCTCCAAAACCTGCCATACAGATAATTAAGGCCAGCGCTGGTACCACGATGTGTCTTGGTTTCATTTTTCACTCCTTATTTTAGCCCTAATTTTTTTACGTGGTTTATGCGGTGTCCCTTTGTAGAGGTGATATTGAATTGGCCGACTTCCTGTTGCAGACTGGTGGAGAGACCTGAGAGGCTGGAGGCAGCGCGGGCTATTTGCTCAGAGCTTGAGGATGTTTCTCTTGAGACGTTGGCGATGGTTTCTATGTCGCTGGTTATGGTCTCGGACACGGTGGACATCTCCTCGGTGGCGGAGGCTATCTGTTCCACCATAGCTTGGAGGGAGCCGATGCTTGAGACGATGTTCGATAAGGAGCTGCCAGCCTTGCTGACGTATTCTACTCCGGCCTCTACCATTTCGGTGGCGCCTCCCATCGATCTAACGGCCTTGTCGGTTTCTTCTTGGATGGTGTTGATCATAGAGCTTATCTCGGAGGTTGCTTTAGCGGTTCTCTCTGCGAGCTTTCTGACCTCATCGGCAACCACGGCAAAGCCGCGTCCCTGCTCACCGGCCCTGGCGGCCTCAATGGCCGCATTTAAGGCTAGGAGGTTGGTCTGATCGGCAATATCCTTAATTACGTTGACAATGTCGCCTATCTGCTTTGAGCGATCGCCAAGGGACGATATCAGGGCCGAAGACTCCCCAACGGTGCTTGCGATGGACTTGACCTCTTCAATTGACTTGTTGACAATTTCCTTGCCCTCATTTGCAACCTTTGATGTCTCTGTAGCAGAGGTGGCAATGCTTGAGGCGTTTCTTGCAATGTCCACAACCGTTTGTGACATCTCAACAGAGGAGGTTGCTATTTGATTTGCCCTAGTTGACTGTTCAATAACACCGTGAGACATCTGTTCAGAGCTTGCACTTAGCTCCTGACTTGCGTTAGCCACGTTATCGGCTGAAGTCATGATTCTCTCCACCATCATCTTGAGGTTTTCCACCATCTTTCTTAAACCGTCGATGAGCTGGCCAGTCTCATCCTTTGAGCGTGACTGCACGTCTATGTCAAGGTCATAATTAGCTACCTTCTGCATTGCATCAACTACCTCTCTTAACGGCCTTGTAATGGTAGTAATTATCCAAGCGGCGATAACTATGGAAAGAATAACGCCTAGTGCTGTAAACACCAAAAGAAGAACCTTGGTTGTACTGAAATTCTTTTCAGATGCCACATATTCATCCTTGGATGCTCTTATCTGCAATTGTATCAAGCTGTCTATGTCCTCTCCTACTAAGTTAGAAAGCTGCCTGAACTTTTTGTCATATAGCTCTTTTGCTTCATCATATTTTCCTTCTTTTAAGAGGTTACGAACAGGTGTCATACCCTCGCTTAAGTATGCCTCCCTGTCCTTTTGCATCTTTGCAACAAGAGCCTTCTCCTCATCGGTTAGTTGCGTGGCGGTGTAAGAATTCCACTGTTCGTTTATCTTCTGTACTCCAGTTTCAATGAGGGGGATTCTCTTGTCGACCTCCTCTTTGGTTTGAATAATAAACATCTGCATAATATGTATCCTGTTTCGTTCAAAATACTTTAAAATGATTGATAGCTGCCCAAGGCATACTGTTCTGTCTTCATACAATGATTTAACGCTTTTGTTACTTGTTGCAAGCCCTCTTAAACCCACAAAACCAACCACTACTACTAATAGAGTAATAAACCCTACAAGAATGTACAACCTTGAACTAATCTTTGTGTTCTGTAACATAGTAACCTCCACTTGATAGTATTAGATCTATTATATAGGATCGACTATGATATTGTTAAGTAAGCAAAGAGAGAGACCCTGACTAACCTAAAGTGTAATCAATGAATTGTTGGTAGTCCTGTAAAGGTAGTGATACTAGTTCATGGGCTAACTTCTGGATATTCTTTGTCTCATTGTACAATTAAATCTTTCGATGTGGCTTGTTTTTCCACTTTCTTTTCCAACCGGACGATGTCTTTTTGATGGAATAATTCCTGCGTATGTCGTCCAAAAATCTGTATAACATACGGCGCATTGCCTATAAACAGGAGGATTGTTAGACGTCCCTTTTCTTTTTTTTTTTACATCTATACATTGAGGCACTGTATCATATTTTTGGTTCACATAATCTTGAAGCCAGCTTTCAGAGACACCAGTAACACGTACAATTGCAGCTAATGCCATCCTCTCTAATAACAATTTATCAATTAAATCTCTCGTTTCTTGTGATATTATGATGTTTTGTGGATTTTCTACAAATTGTCTGCCGCACTCTTTACACATATATTTTTGTTTTCCGTTGTGAATGCTGCCATTTTTAACAATTTCCTTTTTTTAATCCTGTTAATGTTAAAATAGTTGAATTGGTGTTAAGCTCTTTTTCCGTTGCAATGAAAAGACTATTTTACCTAATCAAATTCCGCATGATATGCGCAGCCATTATAGCCATAATCCCGATTTTGTCTATAACACTCTACTCCAATGCAAAAGAACGTTCTAGGGCCATTATGGAGGCCAATGACGATATTAGGGTGCTAACCGCGCTTGTCAGTTCGTCTATAGAAGGCTATATAGATGAGCTAAGACAAGCGCTCAACCCCGTCACACAGACGCAGGAGCTACAGCAGATTGATGCTCATAGCTGCCAGAGAAGCCTTGCTAACATCCTCAAGCAAAGCCCTCAGATTGAGGGCGCAGGTTTTGCGGATATCAATGGCACCGTGTTCTGTGCACATCCGTACTCCAAACAGAAGATAGATGCCTTAAACAAGAACACCTTTAAGAAGGTCATAAAGGGCGGCGAATTAGTAGCCGGAAGCTACGCTTCGGTCATATATATAGCCTATCCCCTGCGCAATAAAGACACCAGACTTGCAGGAGCGGCCTACATCGTACTGAATCTAAAGTCCTTAGTAGGGCTTCTGATAAATCTCAATCTACCACAATGCTATTCTATTATCTTAATAAACGATGAGGGGGGGGTGGCTGCCCGTCACCCGGATAACGACAAATGGGTAGGGATGTCTGTTAATTACAGCCAGGTTCAAGCCTCTATGCCCATAAAGGGCGGCATTGAGTTTTTAGAGGTTAGAGACCTGGATGACGTTAGGCGATACTATGGCTTTAGTGCTTTAAGCAGTAAAGGTGCCGCTATTGGTCTGTATACAGGGGTTGGGGTCTCATACGAGGACATGTATGACAATGCACGCAGCGTGTTTCGGTTTAACCTGTCAGGTGTTGTGTTGACGGTGGTCTTTACCATCTTAATTGGTTGGACAGGCATATACATGTATATAAATGGCCAGATTTCCAGGTTGGTGGCTGTTGTTCGGAGGATGGCTGTAGGTGACTTAAGTGTCCGAAGCGGTTTTCCTTATAGAGAGTCAGAGTTGGGGCTATTAGCAGCCACCTTTGACGAGTTGGCAAGCTCTCTATACAAAAAGAGGGAGGATACGGAGAGCGCATTAAGCAGACTACGAAACTCCAAGGAGCGTTACAGCGCGCTTGTTTCAAACATCCCAGGGGCTGTTTATAGACGCCTGGCTGATATCAACTGGACTATGCAGTTTCTTGGCTCTGCTATAGACAATACATGCGGTTATCCTGCCAGCACGTTTCTGCTAAACAAGGGGCGCCCTTTTGCCAGCATTATACACCCAGCCGACATCGAGGGCGCTGTAAAGAAACTTGACACTGCCCTTAAAGGCAAGCAGCCCTATGACCTGATGTATCGCATTATACATGCCGATGGCTCTATCCGCTGGCTTAATGACAAGGGAGCAGGTGTGTACAACGCCGAGGGCAGCCTTCTGCATCTAGACGGCGTCATCGTTGACGACACCCTGCGACGTCAGGCCGAGGAGGTACTGTTAAAGCTAAACAGGTCACTGAGGACATTTGGAAGCTGCTCTCAGGCTCTTGTTAGAGCCACTGATGAGTCGCAGTTGTTGACGAGGATATGCAATACCATTGTCAAGGAGGGCGGATTCCCGATGGTTTGGGTTGGTTATGCCGAGGAAAAGGAAGGTGTCAAGGTGGTACGTCCTGTGGCCTGTAGTGGTGAGGAGAGGGGCTATCTGGTTCAAATCAGGGTCAGGTGGGATGACTCTGATATAGGATGCGGACCGGTTGGTAATGCTATAAAGACAGCAAGACCGGCGGTCGTTGAGGATATCGAGGTTGACGATGATTTTACGCCCTGGCGAAGGGCTGCAAGGCAATGCGGTTTTCGCTCTCTGGTGTGTCTTCCCCTTATAGAGGGCGATGCGGCCTTTGGTGCACTCATTGTGTATTCAAAAGAGACGTATGCCTTCGACATGGAGGAGATCGACCTACTTGTAAAGTTAGCCAGCGAATTAGCCTACGGGATTGTAACGTTGCGAACCAGGGTACAGCGCTGGAAGGCCGAGGAGATGATCCATAGGATCAGCAATCACCACTTGGCTGTATTGAGCGCTGCGGGGGAAGGCATTGTGGGGTTGGACAGCAGCGGGGGCATCACGTTTGCAAATCCGGCAGCAGCCAAGATGCTTGGCTGGCAGGAGGATGAGCTAATAGGCATGTCCATTAGCGCTATCGTCCAGTTGTCACGTTTTATGCAAGAGGCGATTCATAGCAGATATGGCGAGGTGTTCAGGAGAAAGGACGGCAGCGTCTTTGCCGTTGAGTACGTCAGCACACCGATTGAGGAAAAGGGTCAAACCACTGGCGCCGTTTTGGTCTTTAAGGACATCACGGCGCGCAGGGAGCTTGAGGAAAAGCAAAAGCAACATGAGCAGCTCCTCGTACAGCAGTCAAAGCTCGCCGCCATGGGTGAGATGATCGGCAACATCGCTCATCAGTGGAGGCAGCCGCTGACGGTTGTTAGCGGTACACTTTTAAACATTCAGGACGCCTATGAATATGGCGAGCTGTCCGAAAAATACCTGTCAGATAAGATCAAACAGGCAAATCAGAGTCTCGAGTTTATGTCTGTCACCATAGACGACTTCCGCAACTTCTTCAAGTCCGACAAGGAAAAGACCACGTTTGACATAAAGGACGCAGTAAACAAGACGGTGTCTATAGTGAGTGCCAGCCTTAAGGACAACTTTATCGATCTGCGTCTAGACCTTCAGGACGAATTATACGTCAACGGCTATCCCAATGAGTTTTCGCAGGTTCTCTTAAACGTAGTAACCAACGCCAAAGACTTCCTGCTTGAGCGCACCGTAAGCGAACCCTTCATCTCTATTAATGCCTTCAGGCACGACACAAAGGCCGTTCTCTCGGTTATAGACAACGCAGGAGGGATCAACGAGGAGATTATAGACAAGGTCTTTGACCCCTACTTTACCACAAAGGAGCAGGGCAAGGGGACAGGGATAGGTCTGTACATGTCAAAGATGATCATAGAAGGCCACATGGGCGGCCTATTGACCGCCCGTAATGTCAGAAGCGATCAGTATCCATTCCTCTCAGGTGCCGTGGGAGCAGAGTTTTGTATAATCCTTAATGCTTGTTAATTTGACAATGTTATATTCCAAATGGTTGCAATAAAAATGTATGAACCACGATTTAACGGATTAAGGGATTCCATGATTACTATACTTTTGCACTTTTTTATAAACCAGTTTTTTATGCAGCTCTTGAAAATAGATTCCCGCTTTCGCGGGAATGACAGCGAATAGCGTCTTTAGCTGTTCCATGTCATTCCTGCGTAAGCAGGAATCCAGAAAGTGCAAAACTATAGATGATTAAATAAAATCGTAATAGTTCAGTACGCAATTGAAACATTGTGTATAAACGTGCGATATAATGGGGGTCAAGGAGACGTGTTCCCTTGTGGGAGGGTCTAAGGGAGGGGGTTGCGAACCCCTGCGTTAGTAGGCAAAGCCCTCCCTCTCTTTCATCTTCACAGCATTGCTCCTAGTCACAGAGGGCTGATACGAATTCTTGAGGGATGAAGTCGCGGTAGTCCTCGATCCCTTCGCCAACACCGATCAGCCTTATGGGGATGTTTAGTTCCTTTTTGATTGCCAGGACTATTCCGCCCTTTGCGGTTCCGTCCAGCTTTGTCAAGGCTATGCCGGTTATGCCGACGGCCTCGTTAAAGATACGTGCCTGATGCAGGGCATTCTGGCCGGTTGTGGCGTCTACCACTAAGAGCGTCTCATGCGGGGCGCCGGGGACGCCCTTGGCTATGACCTTCTTGATCTTCTTTAGCTCTTCCATCAGGGGACTTTTTGTGTGCAGCCGGCCAGCCGTATCCACAATGCACAGCTCAATATCCCGTGCCTTGGCCGCCTCGATAGCGTCAAAGGCCACGGCTGCAGGGTCGGAGCCGCTCTGATGCTTCACAATCTGAGCGCCGGCTCGCTTTGACCATATGTCGAGCTGCTCGATGGCGGCGGCCCTGAATGTGTCAGATGCAGCCATGATCACCGAGTGACCTTGATGTATCGCCTTGTAGGCTAACTTGCCTATAGTGGTCGTCTTTCCCACGCCGTTTACCCCGACACACAGGACAACAAACGGCCTCTCCTGATAAAGCACAAAGGGCTGAGGCAGACCTAAGATGTCCAACATGCTACGCCTCAAGTCGTCCTTAACGTCTTCGTATCTTTTGAGCTTACCAGCCCTGTAGCTCTCAAGAAGCGTTTCTACAATCTCCGTAGTAGCGGTTATGCCTATATCAGAGGATAGAAGGGTCTCCTCAAATTCCTCTATAGTGGTCTCATCTATTTTCTTGGTTGAAAATAGCGCCTCAACGTCTGTAAAGAGTGCCTTCTTAGTCTTTTGTAACCCTGATTTTAAAGTGTCTACAAAGCCCATTATCTTAAACGTCTTTACGCTATAAGTTCAGAACGGATCTTTACTGGGACAACTTTTTTGAGACCCTCGATGTATGCCTTTAATATCTTGGCCTTGGCCTCCTGATCTGTTTGCTGCTGGATTGATTCCATGAGCTTTTCGTTGTCTTTAAACTTCTCTTTTATATCAGGCGGTATCTCACCCTTTGCATTTGTGGACAGCTCAATGAATCTTTTTGTTTTCTGAACTAAGAGTTCCTCTTTCCTTCTGGTTTCATAGTAGCTGGGCATCATACGATTTGCCTGCAGAACCCGCAGGTAGATCTCCTTGTTAAAGACGCCGTCTTTTGCAAAGGTAGGGTCGGAGATAACGGCCTTAGTCAACTCGTCGTTCGAGACGGTGATGTTTAAACGTTTTGCGGCTACTAAAAGCAGTTCGTTTTCAACGAGGGTATTTAGCGCTTGTTGCTTGAGGTTCATTCTTTTTTCCATATCAGCGTTGAAGCTGTCCTTAAACATATTTGCGTAGTAATTTCTCATGCCTTCATAAGTCTTCCAGTACACCTCAGGATATACCTTTTTTTCGCCAATCTCAAGCAGGGGCACAGCGCTGTTGTGATCGGTAGGCCCGATATAAAAGAATATAAACGAGATGATTATCAGGAACAAAAATATGTAGAAATACTTTGCTCTTTTGTGCATGAATTTTAGCATCTTCTATAATCCTCCTTTAAGACTTTTCTGTTGTGGTTTCGGTTACAGGGTCGAGTTTAAATACGATGTCCTCGTCCGGTATGATGGATGATACTGCGTGTTTGTATATGAGTTGTAGCCGGGAGTCTTTTATCAAGATAACAAAGTTATCAAAGGCCTTTATTGTTCCTCTCAATCTTACGCCGTTAGCAAGATACATGGTTATTGGTGTTTTTTCCTTTCTCAACTGATTTAGAAAGGCGTCCTGCAAGTTAAAGCTCTTAGTTCCTATCATCTTTGTTTTGCTCCTTAATATTTTATCTTTATATACGATATATTATTTGCAGTATTTATTCAAGATAGGTTTTATCTTTTCAAAAATATCTTGGCTGTCGTAAAGGCCGCTGCTATCAATCCACGTAATATCATCCTCGGTTTTAAACCAAGTAAACTGGCGTTTTGCGTACCTCTTTGAGGCCTTTTTAATATTTTCTATGGCTGCCTCAAGACCCACACTGCCTTTGAGGTACGCCAAGACCTCCTTGTAACCTATGGCCTGAAGAGGAGTGCGTGCAAGTTCAAATTGCGACAGCGCCTTGACCTCCTCTACTAAACCATATTTAATCATATAATCGACCCTCTTTTCTATCCTATCATAAAGCTCTTGACGTTGCCGAGTCAGTCCTATCTTTAAAAAACTATATGGCAGCGGCCTTGTGCCAGAGCTATGCAGCTCCGATATAGGGCTTCCACATTTTACATATACCTCCATAGAGCGTACAATGCGTCTTGTATCATGAGGGTCAACCCTATTACAGGATAACGGGTCAACACGCTTGAGGTACTTAAATAACCAGCCCGGTCTCTTGGCCTCAATCGTCATGAGCCTGTCTCTAAGCTGCCAGTCTGCCTGGGGTGCAGCAACAAGACCTTTTGTCATTGCCCTAAGATATAACCCCGTGCCGCCAACGACAATTGGCACCCTGCCACTTTTATGTATTTCATCGATTACGGCCGCCGCATCCGCTATATATATGCCCGTACTATAGTCCTCCCACGGATGTACAACGTCGATCATGTGATGCTTGACCGCTCTCTGCTCCTGTGCATCAGGTTTGGCCGTTCCGATGTCCATCCCCTTATACACCTGCATCGAATCGGCGCTGACTATCTCGCTGTTGAGGTGTCTTGCCATCAACAGGGCCACCCCGCTCTTGCCAACACAGGTTGGTCCAACCAAGACAACTACGGCATTGTTTGTCTCAAAAAGGGTCACCCATAAGATTTTATAGCCTCCACTGCCCGCACAACCTGAACCATCTCCTTGACGTCGTGCACACGCACGATGTTTGCTCCATTGTAGAGGCTGATAGCAACTGCGGCGGCACTTCCCATTAACCTCATGTCGGGTGTGGCTACGTTGGTGATATGTCCCACGAAGGCCTTCCTTGACGGCCCAATCAGGAGCGGTACTTTCAGGTCTTTAAAGCGTTGAAGGTTGTTTATAAGTCTTAGGTTGTGCTCTACAGTCTTGCCAAAACCCACGCCTGGGTCTATGATTATCTTTGAGGCGTCTATACCTGACTGTTGGGCTGCTTCAATCCTTTCCTTTAAATAAGTATAGACCTCTGAGACAACGTCCTCGTAAACGGGATTTATCTGCATATCTACGGGGGTTCCCTTTATGTGCATGAGGACAATGTCGGCTCCCGTATTAGCGATGACAGCGGCCATATCGGGATCAAACTGCATCGCGCTGATGTCGTTTACCACACTGGCGCCTGCATTGATGGCAGCCCGTGCCACCTGTGCCCGGTACGTGTCTATGGAGATAGGGGTGTTTATTTTACCGGCAAGGGCCTCAATTATCGGGATAGTACGACTTAGCTCCTCCTCTACGCTGACAGGCACTGAGCCAGGACGGGTAGATTGACCGCCAACATCAATGATCTCAGCACCCTCGGCAGCCATCTCAACTGCATGAGCAAGGGCACTGCCTTTATCGTAGAACCTACCGCCATCAGAGAATGAATCAGGCGTTACGTTGAGTATGCCCATAACGCAGGTTCTGTTGAGGTCAAGAGAGAACTTCATCAATTACAGTGCTTGGGCTGTTTGGAGATTTCCCCTTAGCTGATTTACTTCCTGTATGATCCTGTCGATTTCAGAGCCGTCGATGGTTTCTTTTTCGAGTAGACGTCTAGCCATAGCCTCCAGGATATCGCGGTTTTCTGTAAGGATTATCTTGGTGCTGCGGTATGCGTTTACGACTAGATCTCTGACTTCTTCGTCGATCTGCTCTGCGATTTTTTCGCTGTAGTCTTTGTGTTTAGCGATTTCGCGGCCGAGAAAAATCTGTTCTTCTTTTTTGCCGAAGGTTAGTGGTCCGAGTGTTTCGCTCATCCCCCATTCGGTGACCATCTTACGTGCTAAGTCAGTGGCACGTTCCAGATCATTTCCAGCCCCGGTGGTCATGTGGTTTAAGACTAATTCCTCGGCTGCCCTGCCGCCCATCAACACCCTTAAGGTGTTTAGTAAAAATTCCTTTGAGTACGTGTACCGGTCGTCTATTGGCAGCTGCTGAGTAACGCCCAATGCCCTGCCGCGCGGGATTATGGTCACCTTGTGCACGGGGTCAGTCCCCGGCATGAGTTTTGCGATCAACGCATGGCCAGATTCGTGGTAGGCGGTGTTTTTCTTTTCCTCGTCGCTGATGATCATGCTCCTGCGTTCAACGCCCATCAGAACCTTGTCTTTTGCCTTGTCGAAGTCGTTCATATCAACGGTATCCTTGGACTCACGAGCGGCCAGGAGCGCTGCCTCGTTGACCAGATTTGACAGGTCTGCTCCGGTAAAACCAGGCGTGCCTCGTGCTATAATGACAAGCTCTACGTTTTTTGATAGCGGAATAGACTTTGTGTGCACCGATAAGATTGCCTCGCGGCCCTTAACATCGGGATGTGAGACAACTACCTGTCTGTCAAAGCGGCCTGGTCTTAACAGGGCTGGGTCGAGTACGTCTGGTCTGTTTGTGGCTGCAATGACGATCCTGCCTTCCTTGCCCTCAAAGCCGTCCATCTCTACGAGGAGCTGATTGAGGGTCTGTTCGCGTTCGTCATGGCCACCTCCCAGACCGGCGCCTCTGTGTCTGCCCACTGCATCTATTTCGTCTATAAATATGATGCACGGGGCGTTCTTCTTGGCCTGGTCAAACAGGTCCCTGACGCGTGACGCCCCCACGCCCACAAACATCTCTACAAAGTCTGAACCGGAGATAGAGTAAAAGGGCACGTCGGCCTCTCCTGCTATCGCTCTGGCTAAGAGGGTCTTACCGGTACCGGGCGGTCCTACCAAGAGGACTCCCTTGGGTATCCTGCCGCCCAGGCGGGTGAACCTCTGCGGGTCCCTAAGGAAATCTATTATCTCCGTGACCTCTTCTTTGGCCTCCTCAACGCCGGCTACGTCCTTGAATGTCACCTTGTTTGTCTTGTCGGAGACGAGCCGAGCCTTTGACTTGCCAAAGGACATGGCCTTATTGCCGCCTACCTGCATCTGCCGCATGAAGAATATCCATATAAGCGCTAAAAATATTATAGGCCCCCACGAGAAGAAAAAGTTGATGTACCAGGGGTTTGGCGTTGGCGGTTTTACGGTGATCTTAACGCCTCTGTTCCTAAGCTCCTTTATCAGATCAGGATACTCTACGGCATAGGTCTTAAAGGTCTTGCCGTCTTTTAGTTTACCGCTTATTTCGTTTTCCTTTATGATGATATCTGCCACTTTGCCTTGTTCAATATTTTCGAAGAACTCGGAAAATATCATCTCTTCCTGTATGGGTTTCTGTATGCTCAACAGATTAAACAGCACTATCATCAGCCCGCCGATTAAAAGCCATATAAAAACGTTTTTATATGTGTTATTCACTCTAATATCCTCCGTAAGCAGTATAGCATATCATAAAAATATTTTCAAAAATCTTCTGTTAAAACCTTGAAAAAAATCCTAACTGAAGATTAAATAACAACTGTCAAACACCCGCTAGCGTACCAAGGCATCTTGTCCAACAGGCACGCTCAATACAATTTTAGACCATTTCTTCACGTCTATGTATATTACCATAAGCATAGAGATAAATACCATTCATAGGGGTATGGGGGTGCATAAAAAAAATGGGTTTTTAGAGTAGAAGTGAGGGCTTTGCCCTCCCTCAGACCCACCTATAAGGGGACCAGTCCCCTTGACCCCATTATATATCGCATGTTTATATAATGTTTCAATAGTATACTGAACTATTCCGTATTTTTCTTTTTTACATAACTTGCCAAATCATTACAAGTTGCTTGGACAACAGGCCAAGATATATTACAAGTGTCTTCATCTGGAAATGTCTGCAAAGTCATTTGTTGGTAAGGATGAATCAAATTTCTAAACTCCCTCAGAGCATGAGAAAATTCTTTTACATCCTTATCTATCCACCCCACCTCATGAGCAACGTTTATCATGTCAGACAATGTCCAATCTTGAAATCTTTTTACACTTGTTGCTTCTTTGTTTTTGGGAGCCGAAAGTGCTTGATTTGCCTCCTTTTGATATTTTTGCATAATTCCAAGCAAAAGACCCTCTAGCATACTCCCCATAATAATTATCGCCGATAAGAATGCTTTTGCATCAACACATCTTTGTGCTTCTTCCCATCTTCCTTTTAAAATCTCATCTATCCCCACAGTAAGTCCTAATAATGAAAAATCAGGTTGCGGCAGCGATTTTAGTTCTCGTTCTTCTTTTGTCTCTGGTTTATTAAAATCAAAGTTTGGTGTTATCTTCTTTAACTTAGGGCTTACACCCTCTATTATTACTTCTAAACTTTCGAGTTTTAAGATTTTATTTAAAGTACTTATTGCCAAACTTATTTGATCTTTTTCTCCTTTATACTCATGCGGCAATGCAAGCCTTAAAATCACATCTATTAGCTTATTCTCATTCAACTTTGATAAAACTGATTGCGTCCACCATTTTCTTGCAGAGCCATCATGTTTAGCATCTACACTAACCGACTGAAAAAACCTTGTAAGCTCGCTTCCAGTCCTATATTTAGGATATTTTGCTTTATCATCTCCACAAATAAATTCTGCTATTTGTTCTAATGTGCTTGTATCCATAATATATATGTATAGAGACTAACATATTGTTTTTAGCTATGTAAATAGCAAATACATTTACATAAAACCCACATGTTTCTTATGCACCCCTATGGATATCATCTAACTTGGAAGTTTACAGAGTCTATGACAGTGTTATTCTTATCCGTAATTGCGGCGACGAAGCCGCCTCTTTGGGGTCGCCACCATAGGAGGCTGTCGGTCTTACCGGTCCTTGCGCCATTAATCAACCATTCGTATTTGGCTGCTGCTGGTTTAAAGCGAAAGGCGGCCAATTGATTATCTTGCGGTATGTCGGGATCTATGCTTATTATGGTTCCCTCTACTGGATACACGATGCGGGGCTGCTCCTTCTCAGGGCTTAGACTGACCACGTAGGGGGTCTCAGTTTCACGTATGAACCACTCAGTCCTGTCTGAATCAACGTTGTTGTCGAAACTCACACGCATAGATACCACACCGGGAGGGGCTTGAGGCTTAATGGAACTGCTGAAACGGTGCAGGTAGTTCATAGCGTCTAGCCACACTGGGGCTGCTCCGGTTATCCCTGAGACGTCTCTCATAGGCTCACCAGAGAAGTTCCCCACCCAGACGCCCACCGTGTACGTGTCCGAATAGCCGATGCACCAGTTATCCCTCATGTCCTTGCTTGTCCCCGTCTTTACCGCACTCCAGTATCGTGTAGACAGAGGGCTTTCAAGACCAAAAGTGGCAGCCCGTGAACCCCTGTCGGATAGTATGCTTGAGACGATAAACACGGCCTCCCTATGTAGTACCCGCCTGGCGGGTTGAGGCGGTTCGTTTAGGGCGAATCTCAGGGGGCTATAGATACCGGCATTGGCCAACGTCCTGTAGGCGTTTACAAGCTCGTACAGGGTGATGTCGGCTGACCCGAGGGCCAGTGAAAAGCCGTAGAACTCTGCCTCCTTTGTGATACTGTCAAAGCCCAGCAGCTTGAGCCTGTCAAAAAAGGCTGTCAACGACACTAATTGCAGTGTTCTTACGGCCGGCACATTGAGCGAGGAGGATAGGGCAGTCCTTACGCTTACGGGGCCTCTGTAGATGTTGTCATAATTTTTAGGCACATAGACGCCAGAGCTAGTGGGGAGCGTCACGGGTGTGTCGTCGAGGATTGAGGCGGCCGTAAGAAGACGTTTCTCTATGGCAAGCTCGTACAGAAAGGGCTTAAGCGACGAACCTGCCTGTCTCCTTGTGAGGATGCCATCCACGTGTGGGGCGCTTGAGGCAGATCCACTGTTGCCGGCGTAGGCCAGGACGTCGCCCGTCTTGTTTTCTACTATCAGAACTGCCCCATCCCGGACGTTTTTGTTTGAGAGGAGCCTCAAGTGGTGATTTAACGACTCCATCACAAATCGCTGGAGCCCAGCGTCTATGGTTGAGACGACCTTAAGCGAGTCTTTGCTTAAGAGCCTTTTAGCAACATGAGGAGCAAGAGCCACGGCTGGTCTTATATGGTATGGGGAGCGCGACGCTTCTTGAGCCAGTTGGCTTATCTTTTCGCAAGAGGTGTTATATGCAAGCGTTTTTGTCCAGCGGCAGGCCCGTTTAGCGAGGGAGCTATCAGAGGCGTTGGGGGCGCTGATTAAGGTGGCTAGGATAAGCGATTCACCTTCGTTAAGGCCGCCCGGCGCCTTGTCAAAAATGCCGCGGCTTGCGGCATCTATCCCCTGGAGTTCTCCTCGAAACGTCACGAGGTTTAGGTAAGCCTCCAGTATCTGTGCCTTAGACCACGTTTTTTCAATAGACAGGGCGGTACGGATCTGTTGCCACTTTTGTATGAGACTTCTCTTTGTGCCCGTTGGTCTGAGTTTTTTATCAAGCAGGCTGGCAAGCTGCATAGTGATGGTGCTTGCGCCCCTCAGGTTGCCGGTCAACAGAACTCCTGCAGTGCTGTACAGATCAATGCCGCTATGACCGTAGAATCTCCTATCTTCGATCTGGATTAGGGCCTTGATTAAGGCAGGTGAAACATCTTGCAGGGGCGTCCAGTTGAGATATCTGCCCTGTTTGTTGACACGCAATTCGTGGATAAGCTCTGAGTTTCTGTCTAGGAGCATGGCGTCGGATTTTTTATAGGCCGCTCTGATACCCTGAAACGTATGTATTGTGCCGGCACTGCTCAACATAGCACCGAAAAAATACTGATACACAAAAAACACCGCCAAAAGGACGACCATCGTCCCAGCCAAGGCTACAGACCTCCACTTGCCTCTGACTGGGGGCAATGGATGAACTCGCTTCTCTAATGCTGTTGGCATAATAACCGTTAACTAAATCATCATAGCGTATTTCAACGCAATTTTACAAATTACCATTATATTTTGTATTTGGGTGCATATGAACCAACATGACCTTACGGACACAACAAGCAATGAAAGTCATTGATTATGTAGGATATTTTTAGACTTTCATGTAAGTTTCATGGGTTTATAGAAAACAGAAGTGAGGGCTTTGCCCTCCCTCAGACCCACCCACAAGGGAACTCGTCCCCTTGACCCCGTAAATATTCTTACTCCCCATGTTTTTCTTATGCACCCTTGTATTTCTTTACCAGCGATTCTCAGTGAAAACATTGTAGGGTAAGATAAAATACAGCATACATAACGTATTTATGTCAGCCTTTGCTATGATGTTCTTTCAGGAACCATCCATGCTTCAATTTCAAAGAAACTTGGAGAAACTACATCGGCT
>PEAB01000043.1 GCA_002753395.1 Nitrospirae bacterium MYbinv3
TATGAATGGATTAATTTTAGCGCATACAAAAGTTGGAAACACTTGGTAGATTACATTGATGATGTGCTTAATAATTTTGGACAAGAATATATAATTAATTATGGGTAGGTACTTAGCTGCCTGTACTAGACTATTAAGCCCTTCTAATATTCCATTGTTTATTCTACTTTCATACCATCTTGTTACCCCTGACCAATGCCTCTTTATTGTTTTGGCTGCTTCATATATCGGCTTTAAGCGACTATGAGTTGCCCAAAAATACCATTTATTAAGCTTTAATTCAAATTCTTCTTTTGTCTGTTCTGTATAAATTGATTGAAAGTTTTCACGTATGTGAAATGCTCTTATCGTTTGTAAGTTCAGGTAAGGCATAAATTCTATTTTCCTCAATTCTTCCTTCTGAGTTTCTGTTAATTCATCTCTATTTTTAAGAAATAGATATTTTTTACCACGAAGTATAATTTGTTCCTTCACTTCATTTCTCCTTACTTCATCTACTGCACTATTTATTATCTTCATTATATGAAACTTGTCAAAAGCTATTTCAGCATTTGGAAAAGTCTCCTCTATTCCTTTTATAAATGCTGAAGACATGTCTATACTGGCATCTTTTATGTTTTCAGGTATACCATTGTGATTTTCAAAATCTTCGTTGAATTGTTTCACTGTTTCTGACCCCTTACCCTCAGTTACAAAAATTGTTTTCTTATCATCTAAATCGACAAATAATGTAACATAATCATGTCCTTTTTTTTGACGTTTCGTCTCCTCCTATTGCTTTTACATTGGAATAGTCCTCTAATTTCCTTGCTTCTTTTGTGTAATGATGCATGAGCCTACATAGTTTGTTGTCATCTTCTTTACAATTTGAGACACTCTGTTTACTGGCATTTCTCTACAAAGAATCATCATTAAAGAATCAAATAAATATGTGAAATCAGCACCACTACGAGCCCAAGGTACTTCTATCTGCAAAACTCCACATTCATTGCAATCAGTCCTGGGTACTCTTGCTATTATTAAACTCTCATATTCAAAAAAAATAAGATGCCGCCATCTCTTTTCTTTTGTGTCATAAGCTTTAGAATTGTTTCCACATTCACTACATTTGAATACTCTGTCTCTTGCAAAATCAATATGAATATCGATCACCTTTTCCACTTTCTTGAAATCTATAGATGTTACCTTCCACGGTAACCGTATATTTAGTGCTTGCTCAAATAAATTCTCCAATATCTCCATAGCTCTATTCTCCTTAATGTTTTACCCTCATTATACCATTACCCACTCACTTAGAGAAAGAGCCATTATATAAATAGGCTGTTTGTATTGCTCAAGAGGAAAAACATGGAGTGAAAAACGTGAGGTGTTTCATATAACTTATGGGAACAAAAACATACTTTAATGAGGAAGCTCTACGTTGAATATTTTTTTATAGTTGCCTATGAACTTACCACTTTGACGGTCGTTATTAAAGCATTCCTTGAATCTTCCTTTCTTTTTTATGAAACTTATGTTACACTATAATAACTATAAAATCGATTTTAGTCTTGACGTATTTGAGCAAGAGCTGGATAATACTAGGTGATGATATATTAAAGGATGGCATATATTCATACAAGCAAGAACGGGTTTATAGGGGGTACTGCTTTTGATCAACCCCAAAAGGAGGTATAACGATGTAACCGAGTGCTTTAATTGAATTGTTGTAAGGGGTAGGATGTTTTTTACATATAAATTTAATATAATGAGCCTCTTGCAAAACTCAAATCAGGCAATTATCGTGCCCCCAAAATATTGTTTAATATCAACTACTTACAAAATGAGTTTTTTGCTATATTTTACATAACATGTCCTTTTGCAAGAGGCTCTAATAATAAAGAATTAAGGGGAAGCACTTTTGGCAGATTACAACAAATCGATGAAAAAGCCATACGTAAAGGCAATAGTGTTGGCCGTTGCTAGCATAGCGCTTTACACGGTGTTACTAATAAGACAAGAGGTTATTAATGACCTGTTTTCACGCGGCGGACTGTATACGTTGTTACCTAATAATAACAGCGTTTATATTTTCTTTCGTGCATGGTGGTTTTACGGGTGCGTTTTGGACACTATTAGGCATTGAGGCCAAGAAGGAGAGGAGATTAGGATATGCATGATGTAGCGGCAGAAGCGTCTAAGTTTATAGATCTTAAGTGCAGTGGGTATGATTTATCTTTTTACTGTTGGTTTTATTGGCGGATTGGTAAGCGGGTTTATAGGATCAGGCGGGGCGTTTGTCTTAACTCCAGGGATGATGAGCATTGGGGTACCAGCCCTTGTAGCAGTAGCCAGCAACATGTGTCATAAGTTTCCTAAGGCGCTTGTTGGCTCGATCAAGCGTTACAGGTACGGCCGAATAGACCTCAAACTCGGTATAATTATGGGGATATCTGCAGAGGCTGGAGTCTTATATGGTGCTGGCATACAACAGAAGATAAAGGTGGCATTAGGTGAGGCAGGTTCAAATCTATATGTTAAGTGCAACATTCGTTATCGCACTTGGAATAGTTTGCGGGCTTATCTTCAAGGACCTGTTGAAGGGTTATAAGAGCGGCAACATCGCAGCAGAGGAAAAAACAGCTAAACTTGCCCTATGGCTAAGATCTATTAACATACCAGGAACGATGATGTACTTCAAGAGCATTGATGTGCGTGTGTCAGTGTTATTTACCGTTCCAATAGGTTTGCTACTGGTATGCTAGCATCCATCATCGCTGTGGGTGGTTTTGTTGGAGTGCCTTCTTTGATGTACGTAATTGGTGTGCCTGGCCTCATAGCATCTGCTACAGAATTAGTTATTGCCTTTATTATGGGTATGGGAGGCTCTATAAAGTATGCCTGCACGGGATGGTTGACATAAGGCTGGTAATGCTTATACTTGCTGGTTCGCTTTTTGGTGTTCAGCTTAGCGCTATAGGGACTACTTGCATTAAGCCATATAGGAGCGTTTATCATTCTTAAGGCCTTGGTTCAAGGGATTAGGGAAGATAGGCTGACAGGGAAGAAGATCGTAGCAGTAAAACACTAAGGTAAAATTAGTTTATAGGAGGATAACATAGATATGGCTAGTAAAGTCGAAGTGTCAAAGGCTGAACTCATGTACAGGGCGCAAATGATGGGCGAATTGAAATCGATCTTGCTTGCAGTTGATGGATCTGAGTACAGCTCAGGGGCTGTCAAGGAGGCATTGCTTTTTGCCCGGCACTGTAACGTAAAGCTGACGTTGTTGTATGTGTTGGGACTGAGTGATGGGTTTGAGACGGGCGGCCTCACGTTTGTCGAGCAAATGGATCCTACTCATACAGAGTACTTTGATGGAATAAGGGAGGAGGCAGCCGACAGCAACGTAGAACTCGATATAATCATCCGTAGAACCAGCGAGGCCTACGTGGGTATAATCGACGAGGCTATGGAGAAACAGAGCGATGTCATCGTCATGGGCAGACGTGGAATAACAGGACTTAAACGGGTGCTTATGGGAAGCGTTACAGCAAAGGTTATTGCTTATGCCCCTTGCAAGGTGCTAGTGGTACCAAAGGATACAGAGATAAAAGGTGAGATCATTCTGTTTGCAACTGACGGTTCAGAAAGCAGTGTTGCAGCAGAACGGGAAGCCATAAATATGGCAAGCCGGTGTCCATTTGTCAAACAACTCCTTGTAACATCTGTTGCAGCTCATCAGGATAAACTCAAAGAAGCCAACGACATTCTTGATAAGGTCAGAAAAAACGCTGAGAGCAGAGGCGTTAAGATAGAGGCACTCCCCCTCGTTGGAGATCCATACAAGGCTATCGTAAACCTGTCTATGGAGTCAGGTGCAGATATAATAGTAATGGGCACACATGGAAGAACCGGTCTTGAAAGACTGTTAATGGGAAGCGTGGCAGAAAGGGTTACAGCCCTTGCAATGTGCTCCTCCTTGGTGGTAAAAAACTAGATGCCTTCTGAGTTAACTCAGTTGACTATTATACAAACCCAATTTGTCATTCCAGCGTAAGCTGGAATCTCACCCCTTATAAACGTTAAAGGGTGGATAGATTTTTGCTTTCGCAGGAATGACAGATAAAGGGTAAGAACGTCCGTCAAAGAACTGAGTAAACTTCATTGGGTTTAATTGTTATGAAAGGAAAACAAGATATGTTAAACAGATATGTGAACGATTTTTTATACTACGTTATAAGACCTGATGATAAAAGAGGCAATAACGTGCTTATTTATTGTTCAGGTGTTAATGTAACACGCTTTCTTCCACTAACGGCTGGTAAGCATCGTTTGGGTCAAAACCCTGCCGTTAAAGGGCTGCAATCGTCAAATCTTGAGGTGCGTTCCTTTGTGCTATCTAAGGGTGCCGCCCTAAAGTCCATTAGAAGCGATGATTGTTTTGGTATTGCCCCCACAAAAGACCTATGGAATTCAGAGCTTTTTTTGATAGAAAACGCTCCCGACTCACTACCCCCTGAGATCATTAGGTACGCTGTGATGAACTTTCTTTCAATAGCGCTGCCCTCATGTCTGCCAAACGTTACATTACCAAAGGATTTTTTAACTCCGGAGGATTTACAGGCCTACCTTGAATCGCTGATGTAATCATCAAATACTTCATCCTTTAGGTCAAAATCACTCGGTAGAGTCGCAGGTTGCATCTTTGTTATTACTGAGACAGCATTCTTTATCTCAATGGTTTTCGTGTTCAACCTATATATTGTCATCAAGCGGCCACTTTTTTGCCTGCTCCAAGGTCTCAAGCATATAATCCATGCGCGCATTTATCTGTCTTAACCTTCTGGAGATAGAGATACCAATCCCTTTGTAAAAGCGTCTGCCAAAATCAGGTTCGTCGTACATCTTATTATCAAGGGACTCTCTTGTAATATTAAGCAGCACGGCATTATCTAGAACAACAACTGTAGCAGCCGTTGGTTTTTCCTCTAGATACGACATCTCCCCTAATATCTCGCCAGGGCCAACCGTGTTTAACAACTTCGTACCAGTTGCTGTGAGATACACACCCAACGTACCCTCAAGAACCATGTAGATAGAACCGATGTATTCACCTTCCTTTATAACTATAGTACCCGGCTCAAGGTGCTCCTCAACCCCGCTTGAAAGTATCCACTGTATGTCCTCGTCAGAGAGTTCCTCTAGTATTGTGGTAAGTTTCGTCATAATTTATCTCCTTTAAACATAGAATCTTATTAAGACCTTTTATTGCTTGTTAATCACCAAACGTGCTCCTAAACACCTCATCGATAGAGGTTATTCCTTCTTTGACCCTTTTTAAGCCGCTCTGTCTAAGCGTCTTCATCCCCAGCTTAACAGCCTCCCTCTTTATATCCTCGGCAGTGCCTCCGCTAAGGATGGTCTCTTTTAACTCTGTCCGGATTGGCATTACCTCATGCAGCGCTAATCTGCCCTTATAGCCGGTATTGTTACACACCTCGCAGCCTCCCCCTACATAGCACTTGAAATCAGAGACTTCATCAGGAGACACTCCAGCCTTTAGAAGAACTTTCTCTGTTATGTTTTGCTCAATCTTACAATTCTTGCAGATCCTTCGTGCCAACCTCTGGGCTATTATTAGAATAACTGACGAGGATACCAGAAACGGTTCTATGCCTATATTTAGGAGTCGTGTAATTGTGTTCGGGGCATCGTTTGTGTGTAACGTGCTTAGGACGAGGTGGCCTGTCAATGCAGCCTTTACACCTATCTCAGCCGTTTCCTGGTCCCTTATCTCACCAACCAGTATTATATCAGGGTCCTGTCGTAAGAACGACCTTAATGCAGCCGCAAAAGTAAGACCAACCTCTGGTTTAACCTGTACCTGGTTAATTCCTACCAGGTTGTACTCAACAGGGTCTTCAGCCGTAATGATATTTACTCCAGGTTTATTCAGATGTGAAAGCCCTGAATACAGGGTGGTAGTCTTACCGCTACCAGTAGGACCAGTAACCAGCACCATGCCGTAAGGTTTCTCTATTGCCTCAACAAAGTCGTTAAGCTGTGTATCATCAAAACCTAGGGCATTTAAATCCAGGTTTAGATTAGACTTGTCAAGGATCCTCATAACCACCTTTTCACCAAACTGGAGAGGGAGCGTCGACACCCGAAAGTCTATCTCCCCGCTTTCGCCAAACTTGATCTTTATCCTTCCATCCTGTGGTATACGCCTCTCCGATATATCCAGTCTGGACATTATCTTGATGCGTGAGACAAGCGGGTTTTTTATATGGTCGGGAAATGGCGGAAATGCCTGCTTTAAGACGCCGTCTACTCTATATCTTACGACAATCTCTTTCTCACGTGGCTCTATATGAATATCGCTGGCTCTATCATTTATCGCATTCATTAAAATCCCATTCACTAAAGTGATTATGGGAGCTGCATCTGCGTCTTTAAACGATATCTTTTCTTCCCTTTGTTCAACAACGGTTAGATTTGAAGTTGTCTTCTTGATTAATTTATCTATCTCTGACATGTCTAACGTTGTCTTTTCCTGTGACTTAGCAACAACAGGGGCTGCCTTCTGTTGTTCTGTCTTAGGGTAATACTGCTCTATTGCCCTCATAATGGAAGATTCAGTAGCGACGTGAACAGCTATCTTCATCCTTGTTATGAACTTCACATCCTCTATGGCAGGATTATTAGTAGGATCAGCGATAGCAATCCTTAGGGCATCTCCTTCCATTGTAATGGGGATCAGCACATTTCTCTTTGCTCTTTCAAACGGAACCTTTTTCATCAGTTCGGTGTCTACTTGGTACTTAGACAGATCAATTATAGGTACTTTGTACTGCTTGCTAAAAAAATCTGCCAGGGTTTCCTCTTTAACATAACCCATCTTTACAAGCACTGAACCAAGCCTCTTACCTTCCTTTTTAGATACGTTAAAGGCTTCTTCCACGTGCTTTGCTGTAACGATCCCATTTTGTACTAATAATTCACCAAGAACTGATATAGATCCTGCTGCCATAAATTCTCCTTTCTTTTCTTAATGCCACAAACACACTCTCTACACCGCCACTGGAGCTCTGACTCCTAGCATATCTGTTCTTTATGATGATCGGCAATACCTATCACATTTTGTAAATTATTTTGTTTAAGCAATGTACTATAATTTACCATAAGGAAAAAAACGTTATCAAATAGAATTATAGATTACAATAATTCTGCGCTTTCTGGATCCCTGCTTCGTAATAGTTCACCCGCATGTATTAAGAATGGAGGGCTTTGCCTACTAACGCAGGGGTTCGCAACCCCCTCCCTCAGACCCCACCCACACGGGGAAGGGTGAGGCACCCCTGTCACAAAGAAGTCCCCTTGACCCCGTAGTACTCAATCCTAATTTATAAATATATACCAAGATAAGTCAGGTTTGCAAAAATCTTGTCATTCCCGGGTAAGCGGGAATCCAATCCGTAATCCCGTCAAGACGCACAGATTCCTGCTTTCGCAGGAATGATATTTTCATGTTATTAGATGTCAAGGTCAAAATCTTTTTGCAAACTCCATTTAGTTTAGTATATTTATGTCCATGTACTTATTAATGGGATTCATTTTTGGGGGGCTATGAATAAAACCCTGTCTGTTAATAGATTAGAGGACGGCATGCCGATGATATACCCTTGGGCATAGTCCACATCTAAGACAGAAAGCTCGTTGAGGGTTTCAGTTGTTTCTACGTATTTTGCTATTGTCTTAATGTTTAATTCTTTTGCAAGGGTTGCTATACTCTTTACAAAGGCATGGTAGATGGAGTCCTTGAACATGTTCTTAATATACTCACCCTCAATTTTTATATAGTCAATTGGAATACTTTTAATGTAGTGGTACGATGAAAGACCTGAACCGAAGTCTTCTATGGCGAATTTAAATCCCTCAGATCTTAGCTCTCTGGCAAATTTCTCCAATGCGGCAAGATTTTTAACCGTCTCTCGCTCTGGAAACTTAAACACAATGTTTGGGGGCATTATCATGTACTCAGTGGTCAGCTTGACAATGGTAGGTATAAACTGCTTTATGGTCAATGAGCTTGGTGAGAGATTTACAAATAGCTGTCCTGTGTAACCTTCTGTCTTTATCCTGTCAAATGCCTTTTCAATGATGATATAGTCGAGTTTGTGCACTATGCCGATGTCCTCAGCGACATCTATAAACTCCCCAGCTGTCATAAGTCTCTCGTCTTTAACAATCCTCATAAACAGCTCGTTTATTTCAATCATACCCGTTCTTACATTGGTAATTGGCTGGAAGTGAGGTATAATGCTATCCTTCTTATTAATGGTGTCAAGCAGGAAGATGCTTTTTTCCTTGTTTTGCATGAAGGTATTGGTTATGTCTTCAGAGGTTGGCAGGCTTACCATATTTTTACCTGCTTTTTTAGATTTATACATGGCGCTGTCGGCTATACGAAAGAGGTCCTTGATGTCGCTGGAGTGGGTAGGACATATGGAGATACCTATTGATGCTGTAGTCCTTATCAGCTTCCCATTAGGGTCTTTCAGGTCTAAGTTATCGATATCATTGCGTAGTCTTGAGGCAACAATTAATGCCTCCTCCTCGGTAGTCTCCGGGAGGATTATTGTAAACTCATCGCCTCCGTATCTGGCCAGGATATCACCGTCCCGCAGGGATTGTCGCAGCTTTATAGCGGCTAACTGAAGAAATCTGTCGCCAAAGTGATGACCGTAGCAGTCATTTATCATCTTGAAGTTATCAAAGTCGACGACCATTAGGCCAAAGCTGTAGTTGCGTCTGTGCGCCCGTTTCGCCTCATTCTGTAAAAGTTCCCAGAACACCCGCTGGTTGAAGAGGTTTGTAAGGGGGTCGCGGGTAGCGTAAAAAGCCATGTCCTTGTTGTGACCGTTGATGGTCTTTATAGAACCTGCCACATTATGAAAAATAGCCATGATGCTCTCTACCATAAGGTCGCTATCTTGGTCTTGCAACAGTTGTGAACTTACTGTCATCCCCACAATACCGTCTACCTCTGACGTCTTTATGGTTTTGGTGTGAAACGCCAGATCGCCTTCGGTCAGTTGACACATGGCTATTGAATCTTCCGCCACGTTATGGGTTACCTTAAAGCTGATAACGTCTGTTGGGGTCTTGTTTTCCTTAACTAGCTTTGACTTAATTTCTTGCTCAAGCATCTGCATTGTGCAGACATCAGGATTATTACTCCAGAATATCTCCATGTCGTAACTCTCCTCATCAGCCTTAAATACGGTAAACATGTTAAAAGCCTCAAAGTACACACCTATCTCATTTAACAGATAATGCACATGCGATTTCCAATCCCTGAGGAGCTCCGCAGTGATCATAGACCTCTCAAGCAGCCTTATTTCAAAGAGCAATAAGTTTTTACCTATGGCAGTATCATTCATCTAATTCACAGTATGCCTATTTAAGCTCGTATATAGTATAACATAATCATATGGGTATAACCAACGGGACAGGGACATAAGGGTGCATAAGAATTTCATGGGGGACAATAAAAATTAATGGGGTCAAGGGAACTCGTCCCCTTGACCCCATTAATGTCAGGCGTGGCTGCTTAAATTTCTACATAGGTTCATATACATAATGCTGTTAAATGCCTATGTAGTTTACTCCGCTTTTTACTGAACATGTCTGTCATTCCTGCGAAAGCAGGAATCTATCCACCCTTTATTGCTCGTAAGAGTGGATTCCCTCTTACGCGGGAATGACAAGTTGGGTTTGTATAACAGGCAGCGGAGTTAACTACATAGGCAATTGCTCTTGTTATCTTTTTGTCGCTTTTATCTTTTCTACGCAGTCTGGACAAAAGCCGTGGGTAAACTCTGCATCCGAGTGCTCGCGTATGTATTCTTCAATCTGCTGCCAGAAGCCGCTGTCGTTACGCACCTTTTTGCACTTTGCGCATATAGGGATGAGGCCTTTGAGGGTCTTTATTGTCTCGGTTGCTTTTTTTAGCTCCCTTACGGTTGCTTCAAGCTCTCTGGTCTTCAGAATGGCCGTTTCGTACGTTGACAACAGAAGGTCTAATATCTGGATACGGCTCGATTTTATAAACTGCTTCCGTCCTGCAAATACGATCTCTATCCCCACGTCAGTGGTTGCATTACCTCGTAACTGCATATTTAACATTATGTAGTTTATGCGGGATATTAGCATCTGTTCGTTATACGGTTTTACCAAGAAATTATCTGCCCCGCAATCCAGCCCCTTGATAATGTCTTCAGGTTCGGATAGGGAGGTCAATAAAATAACGGGGATGTGTTTCAGGTTTCCATCGGTCTTGATCCTCTTACAGAGTTGATACCCGTCCATCTCTGGCATCATTATGTCGCTTATTATAATTGTAGGTGTATGGTGTTTAAGATAGTCTAACGCCTCAGCGCCGTTATTGACAACGTGGGCGTGTAGTGAGTGTTTCTCAATTGTATACTTAAGTCTTTCACTCTGCGTTGGGCTGTCCTCCACTATGAGGATTTCAACTGTTTTATCGTCGTTGTCTTTCATTTATGTCACCTTTCTTGGGTTGAGTTGATCTCTCTTTTTGCCGTTCCTATCAAGAACTGCACGATGTCTTCTGGAGAGAGTATATATGTAGCTGCACCAATCCTTGCAGCTTCTGCCGGCATACCATAGACCGTGGAACTTTCCTTGTCCTGGGCAATTGTTATACCGCCACTGTCCCTTATGAGCTTTAATTCCGCAGCGCCGTCCTTTCCCATGCCTGTTAGAAGTACTCCAATGGCCTGACATCTGAAAGACGCCGCAACGGCTCTAAACAGATAGGACACGGAGGGACGAATGGTGCCGTGGGGAGACTCATTACTTAACATTATGGAGCCGCTTGAATTTATCCCCATATGGATGTCATCAGGGGCAACATAGGCCTGCGCCGGCTTGATACTCTCCCCATGTGTGGCAATCCTCACTGGATATCTTGTTGACTTTGACAGCCAATTGACAAAACCTTCGGTAAATCCCTTTGATATGTGCTGAACAATAAGTATCGGGATTTGAAACTCCTTTGGAAGCTGCGATAGGATTGACTGTAGTATGACTGGACCTCCTGTTGATGTGCCTATAGCAATCACCTTTATATCAGACGCCGTTGTTGATTGAACGGTTTTTGTTGTATCTTTAATATCTGCTGAGTATTGTACAACGCTGCCATAGCGTTTGACAACCTTGACCTCAGACATCAGCTTTACGGTCGTTACAAGCTCACGGGTCTTTTTCTGATAATCAGGGTGTCTGGGGCCAGGTGGTTTTTCTAAGATGGCAAGGGCGCCAGCTTCAACGGCTTTAAACGATGCTGATATCTCCTGCGGGTTATAAACGGAACTTACAATTACAATGGGAACTGGACGGGTCTTCATGATCTGTCTGGCTGTCTCATACCCATCGATACCCGGCATGTTTATATCCATAGTGATGACGTCCGGTCTTTGTCTTTCCAAGATCGTCAATGCCTCTTTACCGTTTTTTGCCACAGCCAAGACGCGTATGTCAGGGTCTGAACTCAGGACGTGACAGAGCAATTGTGCTGCTACAGGGGAATCCTCTACTATCAACACGTTGACCATCAGATTATCACCCTCTATAATTGATACTGATCGACTATGTGCATCAGGCTCTGACCTAATTCATTGAGTTTTTGAGTCGATATCTCTGTTTCTCTCATGCTTATAACGATCTGCTCTGTAGCCCCTTTGATGTTTTCCATAGCCAGTGCAACCTGGTCTATGCCTACTATCTGTTCATTAGTGGAGACAGATATCTGCAGCGATGCGTTTGCCGATTCAGTTACGGCGTCGGTCATCTCCTTAATGGCTTCGTCCGTCTTGTACGATTGGCTTACACCGGCTTCCACGGCCTTGGCACCCTTCTCGGTTGACATTACGGCAGCGCTGATAGCCTTTTGGATGTCGTTGAGAATCGTCCTTATCTGAGCTGTTGCCTCCTTGGATTGCTCTGCCAGGCGTCTGACCTCCTGGGCAACCACGGCAAACCCCTTGCCATGTTCACCTGCCTTAGCGGCCTCTATGGCTGCATTGACAGCAAGGAGGTTGGACTGACTGGCTATGTCGTTGACGGTTGTGATTATGGCCCCAATGGCCTGACTCTGTTCACTCAGGCTGACTATGTTATCGGCAATGGAGTCCATTTGATCGTTAATTAGGTTCATACCAGCAACGGATTCCTCAACCGATTTTCTGCCATCCAGTGCCACGGTTGCGGCATCTCGGGTCTTTTCTGATACCTCATTTGCCTTCTGGTTGACTAGACGTACTGTTTGCTTGACCTCCTCAATGGTTGTCGTTGTCTCTGCTACTGCAGAGGCCGTTTCTGTTGAGCTGGTTGCAAGCTGGGAGGTCAACGACAGTATCTCGTGTGATGAGGAGGCTATGATATTGGCCGCATCTTTTAACTCCGCTGCCATCTTGCGCAGGTTCTTCATCATAATGACAAAGGCAGTGCCTAGAAAGTCTTGATCTGACCTGAGGGTAACATAATACGTCAGATCGTTTGAGGCAATATGTTCCGCTGCAGTGGCCATGCTCTTTAGGTACTGCGTCATCTGTAAAAACGTCTGTTCCAACACTCCAACCTCGTCATTACGGCTGCCTATAGAAATAGAGTTGGTTAACTCACCTCTTGATATCATGTTGGCAACCCTTGAGAGTTCTCTGATGGGCTCCGAGACATCCCTTATCAGGATATAACCTATAAAAGAAAGTATGATAAAGGATAAGGGGATTCCAAATATAATGACTGAGGTAGCAGCATCTGATGCGTTTTTTAGTACCTCCCTGCGTTCAACCCATAGCTTTGTCTCCTCGTCGCTTATTGACTTGTATATACCGTGGATAGAGTCATCAAACTTCTTCCCCCTGCCGGATTTTATAAGGTCGGCTGCCTCTTTAAAACCCTTCTTTTTCTGTATCTCAGTGGTCTCTTTAAGTAAGGCAATACGTTCTGTTACTGTCGATTCAAGCTCTATGAGCCGGTTCTGTTGGGCAGGGTTGTAGTTAGCTATTTTTATCAGGTCTTGCAGGTTATTCTCGATCTGCTCATAGGCAGAGCCTGTCTGTTCAAGATAGACCTCATTACCGCTTATAACGTAGTTCCTCTGATTTAGCTCCGTAAGTCGCAGTATATTGATAGAGCCGTTGATTTTGTTGAGAAAATCCTGGGTATGTTCAACCCATTTTAATGAGTCGTTAAATTTTGTGATACTTATCAATGACAACGTGCTTATAACAACTATAATTGTCAGGCAAAGGGCAATGCCTGCCCCTATCTTTGTACCCAGCGGGTATTTTATCTCTTCAGTTTCCTGCTGTATAGTCTTGCTAAGCAGGATCAGACCTAGTCCTTGGGCTGTAAACAGTATAGCAGTATGAAAGGCCATAGCCGTACTGACGCCTTTTATGTAATAGTAAAGGATCGGTATGTTTACGATGTAACCAAAGATTGCAAGCCCGCCTAAGGCACTGACTATCCGGCCCATGACAGACACACGCTGTCTGAGGTTTGGCATGTTTATTAACGTAAACCCGCTGGCCAAAGCACACAGTATGAAGGCCGCTATAGTACCGAGAGAGGGCATTCCCGGCGTTGTGGTTTTCACGACATCAGCCTTCTCTCTTATGAAGAAATCTTCTATGCCGAGACTCATGCCGGCAAGGGCGCTAAAAAGAAGCGCTGCCATAATGATTATGATAGTAGAGGAGGCCGCAGGCAGGATTACCTGTCCAATGGTCTTCTTACCGTCGAGATACAGCGCCATCACATAAAGTGTAAATCCACTTAATATAAAAGAGATGGCGGTTAGCACCTTCATTGAGACCCAATGCGGGTGTATCGTCTTTAGAATGCCAATATCAAAGACCCATCCAATCATTACTAACATCCCAACCAGTCCGACAGATAGTCCAATCGTTCTTACTGCTTTTCTCTGTTTCATTAACAACTCCTTATATCCATTTTTTACTTAGCATTTACATTAGATAGAAGAAAATAGGTATCTTCTTTATATTTCATGGTAACTATGTTTTTACACTTTCTGGATTCCTGTTTACCCCTGTTCAAGTCAGGGGCAGGCTGTGGAATGACATATTTGGAAAACGGTTATTACTGTCATTCCCACGAAAGTGGGAATCCATAGTCTTGAAAGCATAAAAGTTTTTACCATGCTTTTTAAAGAGGTTACGAAAATAACTTGTTTTCATCTTGATGTATAAAGTCAGAAAGGCGTTTAGTTGCAGTATTATAGTAATCTTTATCGATTTCGATTCCTATATACTTTCTATTTAATGATACCGCTGCAATTATTGTTGTTCCGCTACCACAAAAAGGGTCTAAGACAATTTGGCCTTCTTTTGTAGTAAGTTCAATCAATGCCTGCATTAACTTTAACGGTTTTTGGGTTAGATGTAACCCTGCATCATTTGGAGTTAAAGTAGTTCGTATTATGTTATTAGGACTATTAGTGTATTTGGTAAATGCTTTTTCGTTAAAGGCCCCAACCTCATATTCGAGCATATTGTCTGTAATGGTACCGCCAATTTTATATGGTTTTAAAAACCAAAGAATTGGTTCAAATAAAGGACGTAAGTTACCTATTCTCCAGCCTTCCCAACAATCGGCTGATTCTTGATCTCCACGCCTTTGATAAACGACACTGATTCTTTGGGCACGATGTGGCGCCTTTTCTTTTAACCAGGCAAGCATATCCTTATAAGTAAAGCCTGAGTCTTCAAATGCACATACACATCTATGAGACAATCTCCTGCCGGCAAATACAATAGCAGAGCCACCTGGTTTAAGCACTCTGAACCACTCTTTTACCCAAATTAAGCACCACTCATAATACTGTGCAGGAATTAGTCGATCAGCCTCTGACCAGCCGTTTAATGGTTTGCCTCTTTTTTTAAAAATAGCGCCTGCCTTTTCTTGTGCAGGGCTGGTTCCAAGAAATGCAGAGTTAGTATTGTCATGTAGTACATCCCAATCATCAACTCCAATTCCATATGGAATATCACTTATAATGGAATGAACACTGTTTGATTCAATATTCTTAAGGATATCAATGCAATTACCATGAATTATTTTGTTTAAATATATATTCTCATTCATTGCCATAGGTTAATCTCTCAGAGTATTAATGAATCTGCTAATGGTATTTACTTTTTCTTTTAATTTTAAAGCTATTATTAATTCTCGTAGTGCTTTTTCTCTATCATATGTCTTAATATCTTCTATATGTTTCTCCCAAAATTTGATTTCGTCTTCGCCTCTATTAACAATAGATATTTTACAATTACTGAAATATAAAATCATTATTTCATAATCAATGGATAAATCTGAACAAATGAGTTTATTTCCTTTTTCATGAAAATTTATATTTTTATTTTTGTCTTTAATCGTTACTGATTCACCAAGACGTTCACTAATATTCCATATGTTTGATAAATTTACTGATTTAGATTCCTCGATACCCCTATCAAGTAGAAATGAGATATGTTCCCAACTGATAAGGCAAATATTTCCATCAAGAGCCTGTCCATAAATTTGGCTATTACTCTTTGGATATTGAAAAAATGGACATACCAAAATAGCATAATTATGCTCGCCTCTCCAGGCTAACATTGAGTTTACTTTAAAATCTTTTTGGTTTTTTGCGGTTCTGCTGAGACGGAATGCCTTTGCATCACATATAAATGAATAACCATGGATCGGACTCTTACCGGTAACATCTGCGCAATTAGCTCTTTCTTTATTTACCGTGGCATTGATTCCAAGTTCATGAAATGTTTTGGCAAGCAGAATATCTGCAGCTTTTGCGTACAATTTTTCCTCTGAAGAATCATGATCAATATCCTCTGGAATTGTACCTATTTCAGTAATTAAGGGTTTTAATTTATCTTTTTTTAACCTATAGAGTTTCTCTTGAATTAAATCTACAGACTCACCGAAAGAATTATCATCATTTCTTGCTTCACTTTTTATCAGTCTCTTGAGTTCGTTGTAATTCACAAAACCTTACCTTTATATCTTTATAACTTAAGGTTACACCTTTTAAAAATTGTATGTCAAGTAATAGTTCAGTGAGGACGTGATAAGAAAGAAAAGCTCAGCGAGCATAGCAACCACGCCTGACATTTACGGGATCAAGGGGGCGAGTTCCCTTGTGGGCGGGTCTAGGGAGGGGGCTGCGAGCCCCCGCGTCAGTTGGCAAAGCCCTCCATATTTTTCTTTAATATCCATCATGGATAAAATCTGAAAAGATAATCCTGTATGTCACTATTATAGTGAAGAGGGAGTATAAAAAGATCGAGATAAATGTAAGGCGACTTTGGATAATAGGCAGGTCTACCTCAAGCGACTTGTATCTTCTGAAAGGGGTAAGCATTCCAGCGCCTATGCCTGATACAGCGCCGCCAAAAAGCGTAAAATATATGGGATATCCTATGTATCCATACTCCTCTTTTAGTATACAGAATGGGCAGTGGTGTGTAGGTATTTCATAATAATAAAGCGATATGAATGAGATTATCGAGCCTATCGAGATTATAAACGTCAGAAATACGGCGGTGGAGAAAAAGTACCCCCCCCTCTCTCTTTTATAATAGTAAAGACCTGATAAAATCGTTAAGAACATAACCGTGTAGAAGACCGTTTTCATAGCGCTGGTGGGGAATGATGTCATATCAGATACAATGTTTTTGGAATCAGGACGAAACAGAGTCCCACAGCAGGACGTTATTACGTCAGCCTTGAGGTTGATAAAGTATAAAAACTGTAACACAGTATCCGCGAGTATGAATGGGGTTATAGATATCAACAGGATATACTTCTTTTTTATAAGCGGGTAGTCATATCCCTTCATGTCCACGTAATTGAGGATAATCCACAGGCTGCATAAAATAAAGGTGAACATCTTGACGATCAACGCGGGGAAACCATATCTATTTACGCTCAACGTCCCTGCGGCACACATAGCGCCTACAAACATGTTCTTTAGGTTATCTGCAGTGTAGACATATAAGAAGAGCGATATGAGCTGGAAACCGAGTATATAGGTTAGCAGTGTGGAGATCAGATATGTTCGCTTCTCAAGCTCAATCTGCAGCTCACTCCCTCTTGTCAGATCCCACTTGCGGACTATTATCAGGCCGTAGTATGCTGCATAGGGCGCCATGATGCTCATCAGAAAGGACGCCCCTATCATGGAGATTATAGAGGGATGAAGAACCATTTACCCCTGCGTGTTGAGCCTGCCGTCACGGAGGTTTACTACCCTGTCCACTGTGCTGCAGTCATATACGATAGGATCATGACTGGCTATCAGTATCGTCTTGCCCTTTTTTTTGATGCCTTCAATGATGTCCATGAACTTGTATGAAAGTCTGCTGTCAAGGTGAGCGGTAGGCTCGTCTGCTATTAAGATGGAGGGATTGTTGATCATGGCCCTTGCTATAGTCACTCTCTGTGCCTCACCCCCAGAGAGCCATTCGACGTTGGCGTTGGCCTTGTCGGAGATGTCCATCTCATCCAGCAGCTGCATTGCGCGGCCCTTAATATATCCGTAACGCTCACCGCAGGGATATGCAGGCAGCAACACGTTTTCTAGCACACTGATCCCCTTGATCAGGTTGGCTCCCTGAAAGATTATACCAAAGGTCATACGCCTCTTTTCGGTCATAAACCTCTCCGACAGGCTTGTTATCTCCATCCCAGACAGAATGATCCTGCCCTCGGTTGGACGAGACATGCAGCCTATTATACTTAAAAGTGTCGTCTTTCCTGACCCACTAGGACCGCTTAACACGGTAACACTGTTGCCCTCGATATCGAGGTCTATTCCGTTGACCGCTACGACCTCACTGGTCTTTCCCGCATTGTATACCTTTCTTATATTAAAGAGGCTGATCAAGTTAGGGTGACCTCACCTTACCTCATCACAGTATCTGGGTCAGTTGTTGCCGCCCTCCAAGATGGCAGTATTGTGGCGACGGTGTAGGGCAACACGGTGAGGAAAAACAATGTTGCCAACAGATTTGCGTTTAATGCCGGCATGAGTCTGAACCTGGGATAGAGTACCGACCAGCCTTTTAAAAAAGGCTCAAAGAGCGACGACGACAGAAAAAACACGTGGGCATAGGCAAAAACCACCCCAACCATGTAGGACGTCAGGGATATAATAGCCCCTTCCCAGAACTTCATCAACAAGACGTCTGAGGTATCCCACCCCACTGCCTTTAGAACTCCAATCTCTCGCCTGTCATCAGCGCTTAACCCCGTGGCCTTGTCCCATGCAAATATGATAAACGCAAAAAATGTGCCGGTAAGGACTATTACAACTACACCACCGCGCCAGTTAAATATAGCCTCATAGGTTCTTAGGATATCACCCCTGAGTATAGGGCGGGTGTCGGGAAAGATACTGGTGACCTTATTAGCCACAATGTTAAGCTCACGTGGGTTATAGGCCTCAATGGCGATGTCGGTTACGAAGCTGTCAGGGATGCCGAAGAACCGCCGGAAGTCTCCGGTTGATACCAACATCAGGTCTGCGGAGACGAGTTCGGAGTCTGAGGAAAGGCTTGCAGCTATCTTGAAATCCATGACGCTGCCGCTGTATGTCCTTAAGGACATTATGTCGTTTTTATACACACTGCGGCTTCTGGATATGCCCTGCCCTATTACAATCTCCCCATCGCTGTACCGAAAGTCATCTGGGGCAATTAAGGTAAAATTAGAGCCGGTTGCAGGGTCATAAAAGTATCCCCACAGGCGCCCTTTGACGGCGCTTACGCCTGGTATCTGTCTGAGCCTCTCTATATACGCCACAGGGATGAGCTCATGTCGTCCGGCAATCATCTTCTGTATAACCATCTGTGGGGCATTATCCAGGACAGTCAGCGCCTCCTCCTTGATGGCATGAGTAAACAACATCACAGAGGACAGCAGGAAGATCGTAAAGGTGTATGAAACGATCAGGGCCAGGTTTTTCCCCTTTCTCCTCAACAGGCTTGAGAGGGTAAACTCTACTATGTATCTATTTTTTTGCAGCCAGTTTCTTATAAGCAATCTTTAATACCTCAGGCGGCGAAATTATCGATCCAGATGGAAAATGTTCAAAAGAGAAGGGATTGTCCTGAAAAGCTGTGTACAGGTCAGCCTGCGATGGGTGACGGGTGTATCTGGCCTCAGTAAAGAGACACAGGTCGGTAAGACCGTACCTTTGAGTCATGGCAATCTTCTCACGCATTTCATCTTCGTAGGCCCCTTTCATATAGGAGCTGTGCAAAAACATAAGCCCAAACAGTGCCGCCCCTGCAAGGAGGAACGCAAACAACAGGTTAGACTTCCTCATGCCGGCCTCTCACCAATTGGGCAGACCTTTCATTATGCTAAAGAAGCTGTATCCCCTGTACATAGTGGTAACCCCCATGGCCAGCACCGCACATGCCGCAAGCCTTGAAAGCATACCCCTTGTACCCGCCCCTAGCTTTGCAAAGGCCATGCTTACAAAGAGCATGGATGGAAGCGTGCCTATACCAAAGACCACCATAAGCCCCCCACCCTCAAGGGGACTTCCAGTGGATACAGCCTTGACAGCCACTGCAAAGACTAGGCTGCATGGCATAAAGCCATTTAAGATACCCCCCAGAAGAGAACCGGCAAGGGGGCCATTTCTCATCGCCGTCCTGTAAAGCCGCTTAAGTGAGTCAAGCGGAGCCACACCCACTGAAAACCTGTGCGGCAAGAGGCCAAGCATATCCAAGGCCAAGACTATAACCACAAGACCCGACAGCATCTGAAGGATACCTTGTACTTTACCGAAAACCCCTGAGTTCTCGATGACCATCCCCAGAGACGCCGTCACAATCCCTATGAGCGTATAGACCATGATCCTTCCAGTGTGGTAAGTCAGATAGGGCAGCAATCGGCCTTTTGTCTCAAGCCTTAGAAAAAAAGCCGACACCAGCCCGCCGCACATCCCCATGCAGTGGAAACTGCCCAGAGCGCCTGTAACCAGGGCAAGTGTGTAATCTACGCCAAGCGCCAGGTCATTGCCCCCCTGTTATTAGACTGCTGATATGCTGTTGCATGGTTGTAGCGTTTGTCTCTCCGAGGAATTTAACCTTTAGTGTCCCGCTCCTATCCAGTAAAAATGTAGTTGGCAGGCTAACAACCCCATAAGACTTGGCCACTTTTGATGTGGAATCTAAAAGCACCGGGTAGGTGATGCCGAGTTTTTTTGTGAAGGCCTCGGCGATATCTTTTTTCTGTGCCACGTTGACCGCAAGGACAACCAGACCCATCTCCTTGTACTGCTTGTAGAGATGCTCGATGTCCTTCATATCGTCTTTACAGTAGGGGCACCAGTCTGCCCAAAATCGTATGACCACCACCTTGCCCGTAAAATCGCCTGGTACATTGACCTCTTTGTCACTCAGGTCGGGTAAGACGAAGCCGGGGGGATGGTCTCCGGCCTTGGGGGCCGGTGAGGCAGCGTTACAGGCGGCAAGTGCAATGAGCAATGGCATTAATAAAACATAGAAGATAAAGGGGCGGCTCATCCCATCATCCTTAGGCCCTAAGCCTCAGGGAGTTGGTCAGCACGCTTACCGAGCTCAGAGCCATAGCCGCAGAGGCTATTGTGGGGTTGAGTATACCAGCAGCGGCAATGGGGATGGCTATAACGTTGTATGCAAATGCCCAAAACAGGTTTTGCTTTATCACAGACATGGTCTTCCTGCTGAGCTCGATGGTGTCTGCTACCTTTAAAAGGTTGCCGCTTACCAGTGTGACCTGTGCGGTCTCCTTGGCGATATCCGTGCCGCGCCCCACAGCAAACCCCACGTCGCATGAAGCGAGGGCCGGGGCATCGTTTACACCATCTCCTACCATCGCCACCACGTGCCCTTTCTCTTTATACTTTGCGATAACCTTTACCTTATGCTCAGGTGTGGCACTAGAGATGACCTCTGTGATGCCAACAAGTCCGGCTATATGTGAGGCGGCCCTGTGGTTGTCCCCGGTGACCATGACTGTGTTTATGCCCATTGAGTGCAGCCTGCCTATGGCAGTCCTTGAGGTCGCCCTGGGATTATCCGAGACGGCCAGTATGCCCACTGGCAGGCCATCTACGGCAACCAGCACGGAGGTCTTACCCTCGCTGGTCAACAGCTCACTGGGGCTTGACAACAATTGCCCGATAGGGACATCCTGATCCCTTAAGAATAGTTCGCTGCCAACCAATACGGTCCTGCCATTTACTTGTGCCTTGACGCCTTTTCCTACAAATGACTCAAATGTAGTCGGTTCGGTTGGAGATAGGCCCATCCCCATGGCATAATCTAATATCGCGGCGGCATAATAATGCTCGGAGTGTCTCTCTGCAGAGGCTAAAAGGGCGGCGATGTCGTGGTTATCCAGTGTGGAGCGGTTGTAGAAATCCGTTACAACTGGCCTGCCCTCTGTAATCGTACCGGTCTTGTCAAGGAGCAGTGTGTCTATAGAACATGCCTTCTGAAGGCTTTCTGCATCATGGATAAATATCCCATCCCTGGCGGCCCTGCCTGCAGCCGTCATAACGGCGGCTGGTGTTGCAAGCCCCAGCGCACATGGACAGGATATTACCAGCACCGATACGGCATTGATAAAGGCGTTCGACAATGGATACCCCCTGGCAAGCCAGTAAAGCGCTGTAAGAGCGGAGATTGACATCACGGCAGGGACGAACCTGGAGGAAACCCTGTCGGCAAGCCTTTGGATAGGCGCCTTTGATGACTGGGCACGGTCAACCATCCTGATAATGCCCGATAGCACAGTGTCTGCACCAACTGCCGATATCCTCAGGCATACGCAGCCGTCAATGTTTATCGTTCCACCCGTTAGCCTATCCCCGCAGGTTTTTACCACCGGAGCGCTCTCTCCGGTCACCATAGACTCATCCACAGCAGAGCTACCCCAGAGTACCACGCCATCCAGAGGTACCCTCTCACCTGGTCGAACCAACACATCGTCTCCGACCTTAACATCATCTACTGAGACCCTTCTCTCTACCCCGTTGTTTATGACTGCCGCAGTGGGAGGCTGCATGTCCAGGAGCTTTCTTATTGCATCTGCGGCGCTGGCCTTTGCCCGCTCCTCCAGATACCTGCCCAAGAGCACCAGGGTTATTATCCCCGTAACTGATTCAAAATACAGATGGCTGTCATCAGTTACCATGGCCGCTGTACTGTACAGGAAGGCCGAACCACTACCGATGGCAATAAGGCTATCCATGTTTGCCCTGCCATCCCTGGCCAATGCCGCAGAGCGCTCAAAGAAGGGTCTACCAGCCCAAAAAACTACGGGTACGGTCAAGACAAACTCAAGAAACCTGAGTACCCTCGATGAGGGCATGGCCATACCCAGTGCCATTACCGGGGCACTGAGGATTGCGCAGATGAGAAGCCTGCGCCTGCTTCTTCTTAACCTCTCTTCTTCCCTTGCCATGTGCAGCTTCCTCTGGCTTAGGGTATTGAGCGGGCTTACCTTGTAGCCGATACGTCTAAGCACGCCTGTAAGTTCCTCCTGGGATATGCTGCCATAGACACACATAGTCTCTGAGGCAAGGTTGACCTCAGCTCTTTGCACGTCGCCTCGGCGGTTTAAGACAAGCTCTATCAGGAGGGCGCACGATGCACACGTCATGCCCCCTACGGCTACCGTCCTTTCATGCGGCTCTGTGTCAAAGGGGGCTTTCCCCTCAGGGCGGACTGCCTTAAGAGGGGGCCTCTTTGACAGTGTCAAGACAAGGGTGTCAAGCAGTTCAGTCAGCCTGTTGAAGGATATGCTTGCTGGGTTAAACAGGATAATAGCGTTACCCGATACATGTGAGACCTCAACGGATTTAACCCCAGTGTGTTTACTTAGAAGGATAGAGAGGATGTATGCCTTTTCACGAACCCTTTTTATAACCGGCACCGATACCCTTATGCGCCTCTTCAGGGAGTGGATGACGGTGAATCTGGCGGAGGTAATAATCATTCCTTGGATCTGGAATAAAGGTACATCAGATAGAATATTACGAGCCAGTTGTTTATATTCTTAAGCGGAGCCTTCATCAGGTTGTTTGTAATGACGTCCCAGTGGAGTTTTATCAGGTAGAGCAAGACAAACTCGTTAAGTACGTTAATGACTTTGGTTTCTATATTTTCTATCTTTTCGTTTACTAAGTCTGCGGTCTTATCTTCAAAATCGCTTAACCTCTTATTAATAAATCTATTACCCGTAAGCAGATGCAGGATCTTTCTCTCAAACTCATTTTTAATCGGAGTTAAACGGTTTTTCTTAAAATTCGCCCACCTATCGGCAACACCTGTACCCCTTGCCGGCAACGTAGGGGGGTGGGCTGGGCTTTCCTGAAAGGCCTCATCCGGTATTTGTTCGATAATCTCGTTAAGCCTCAGACACAGGTCGTTGTAACTGCACACCGTATCGTCGTATCTGATTGAGAGCTTCCGGTCCTTTTTGAAGAGCACAACCCTGTACACGCCATCCTGCTTATAAAGCCCCTTTTCGATAAAGTCAGGGACACGGTTGGTGCACAGCTCCATGGGGAGTGAAAACCTCACATGTCCCTTACCACAATAGCGCAGATAGACGCTGTCACTCCTTTGCACTGTCTTCTTCCTTTTCCTTTATATCAGCTACAATGTCAGACAGTCTCTCCTTTTGTTCCTGTACAAAGTCTTTACCCATGTCCGTGATCTTAACAGCCTTTTCTACTATCTTTTGAGCAACCGGCTCTATCTTCTCTGATATTCGGTCACGGTATTTATAAGCTAGTATCCCCGCACCGGCCCCAATGGTAAAAATGGTAATGGGACCAAGTAGTCGTCCTACGAGCCCCTTGCCCAGCAGATATCCTCCGTATGTGGCCATGCCAGCAATATGTCCCATATGCCCTTGCTCTGACATCATCTTCATGCACTCTTGAAACATCTTTTCCTTGTCCATGCTGCCCTCCTTCTAAGTACAAACCTTTTGATTTATTTTAACTCCTGGTGGATAGTTCAATCAACATCAAACATTATCCTGTAGATACCCAGACAGCCCTCGCAACAAAAACACTTTACTTGATCCCCATCCCTAAAGGTAAAAGGCTCACCGACTATTTCAAGACCACACAGGTCGCATATCAATCGTTCCTTATTCAACATTAAGAGAAGAATTAAGGGTTTTGTCTTGAGCAAGGGGTGTCACTCCCCTCTCCCTTAGACCCTGATGCTATTGACTTAAGGCTGCAAATATGAATAGGGAGGGCTTTGCCCTCCCTAGACCCACCCACAAGGGGACTGGTCCCCCTTGACCCCATTATATCGCATGTCTATACACAATGTGTCAATCGTATAATAGCATAGCTTACTTCATACTCTTAGATGCGATCTCAAAGCTGTCTTTTACGTACCTTAAGGCACTTGGGGCTATCTTCTCCAGCACAATGGGCAAAAACACCACTATACCGGCTGCAATGGCTACCTCGGCAAGCGTCACACCTGCAACCTCCTTGAGCTGCCTGCCAGATGTCTTTGGTACTGTGTGCGGCACACCGGGTGTTGCTGTTGCCACTTGCAGGGGTGGTTCACCGGCAGTATCCTTGTGTTTGTGTGCCTTATTTTTGCAACAATCTCCCATTACTTACATATCTTCCGTTGTACTTAACGCCGTCTTTAAAGCGTTCACCACATAAGGAGAAACCCCAAGCTGCTGCACTATTGCGGGGAAAAGTATAAGAGACACCATCGTAACACCGGTCTTTATTAAAAGGTCGCCAACTGACCTCTTGTCTTTTTTTGAATTAATCACCAATTTACCTCCATTTCGTAATTATGCTTTGCTTGCAAAAAACACTACAAGCTGTTAATCACCATTTAGTAGCAAGAGCATCACGTCAAGGTGTTCCATTTTGCTACTTATTGCTTAGCAGCTTAATCAATCACCCTTAGGTGGTACTACTGATTAAACGGGCTTGGGAGGTTGGTCTTTTGTGAATGTAAACAGGGTATATTTTATTTGTTCTATAAACGGTCTAAAGTATTCAAAATTTATAAGCGCTGTATCTTTGCTTGACGCAGGACACAACATAGGCAACTCCGTGTCAGCAAGAAAAGCCTTTCCGCTGCTGCACACATCAAATGCAGCCATAACAACCCCATCACTTTTAGAGGCTGGACTTGCAGATGTATGAGTTGCCATAGACAACGACAACATCGCAATAACTAAACAGCAGATAACTCGTCTACCCATTAGATTAAGTTTACTACAAAGAATACACATGATGTCAAGTCTTTATTTGGGGGGAATTTTTTATTTCCTTGTGCTTATCCCATGAATCTCCTTATTACTTCAAGCAGGTTGTTCTGATCAAAACTGCTTTTGACGATGTATGCGTTTGCCCCAACCTCTATTCCTCTGCGCTTGTCATCTGCTGACTCCATGCCCGTTACCAGGACAACTGGCACATCAGCGTGCCGCTTATCCTGGCGTATCCTCTCCGTGAGGTCAAAGCCGTTCATCCTCGGCATCGCTATGTCTGAGACTACCAGGTCGAACGTCCCCTCTCTTAGAGTAGCCAGGCCATCCACACCATCCACTGCGGTCTTGACGTGGTATCCTGCCGATTCGAGGATATTCTTTAAAAGCATCCTTGCTGTAATAGAATCCTCTACGACCAAGATGGAGTGGATTTTCTGCTTAACATGGTGGGGTGGGCGCGTCACAGTCTGAGCCAAAGCGGCTGCGGATTTGATTAAATCTGAGACGTTGAGGATAAGGGCAACCTTTCCAGTTCCTAAAACCGTTGCCCCTGCTATATTTCTGACCCTCACAAGCTGCCTGCCAAGCCCCTTTACTAGTATTTCGTCCTCATTTAGTACATCGGATATGACAAATGCAACACGTCTTGCCCCACTGACAAGGACAATAACGTTGATACTGTCGCCATCTCTATCATCCTCATCTTGGGCAAGGCCGAGAACGTCTTCTAGGCTCACCAGAGAAGTAAACCTCCCATCCACGTCAATAATTTCCTTGTTTTTCACCTTTATGACTGCATCCTTCTTGAAGCTGATAACCCTTTCTACGTTTTTAGCAGGTATTGCAAAAACCTGTCTGCCTGATTTAATGAGTATCACTCTAAATGTTGCAATGGTTACCGGTAAGACTATGTGAAAGGTTGTTCCGCAGCCATAGGTGGATTCTATTGAGATTGTCCCGCCAAGTATTTCAACCTTCTCACTTACGATTGCAAGCCCCAGCCCCCTGCCAGAGACGTTGGTAACTATTGGACTGGTAGATAACCCTGAGCGCAGGATAAGCTGCATTGCCTCTGTATCGTCTAACCTATTGTACTCCTCCTGTGTTATAAGCCCCTGACTTAAGGCTGCCGTCTTGACCTTGGCAACGTTGATACCAGAGCCATCATCACAGATTGTCAACTCCACCTTACTGCTGTCCCTCTGGGCAATGTCAACATTGATCATACCACGGGCCGGCTTGTTGTGCATGGTTCGCTCATCTGGCCTCTCCATACCGTGGTCAACACAGTTTCTCACTATGTGTAACAGCGGGTCCTTAAGTTCCTGCAGGATTCTTCTGTCTATCTCTATATCAGCTCCCTGGATGGAGATATCCACCTCTTTGCCCTGCTGCCGGCATATGTCTCTTACAATCTTTGGAAACGACTCTAATATTGAGGAAAATGGAAACATGATCACGTCTTTCATATCCTGCATAAGATAATCCACCATAGTAGCAACACTATAGTGATCATCCTCAACCAGGGTCTTGAGAGAAGCGAGTTTATCCTCCATTGACTTGAAGAAATGGTAATTCCAGCTAAGGAAGTCTATTAGATCAACTGAGTTAAAACCACTGAGTTTTTTATCCCTTGACTGCACAATCTTTCTGTGCTCCGGCTGAGCCTTTGTCCATTCATCCTTCCACGTCTCAAGCAATGACTTTATATGTTTGATAGTGGCAATGTGCTGTCTACCGGCAGTCTTTATTGATACCAGTTCCTCGGCCTGCAATAGCAGGGTATCCAGTTTAGAGACTGGGATGCGGATAGTCTCTGCTGCGTCATGCTTGTGTCCGATCTCCTGCACGGGGAGGGGGTCCTGTTGTACCACGTTATTCTGCGCCTTGTTTTCTGTCTTTGAAACAAGTGGCACATCATCCTTAGCGGCCAATATCATAAGCTGGTTTATGTGTTCAAGGCGCTCTACATTAATCGAACTAACATCCGGCTGTGTATTTAAGGCAAGCTCACCTATAAAATCAGCAGCAACGTGTAGGAGATCAAATAGCTCTGGTGTCAGAGACCGCTCGCCTCTCTTTAATGCCGCAAACAGGCTCTCAAGCGACTGACAAACCACCACCGTCTCCTCAAGATTAACTGAGGCGGCAGCTCCCTTGAGACTGTGTGCCTCCCTGTATATTTTCTCTATGATTGGCAGCTGCTGCTGTCTGTCCGTCAACTTCTCTAAGGCGAGGAGGCCTGCTGATATCCCAGCAATATGTTCATTTGCCTCGACCTTGTAGGTGGCCAGCAGTTTTTGAAGAAACTCCTCGTCGTCGTTATAATCCATTTAGAATATTGACACACACCGATTGTTTACGGCAAGGGGAGCGGTGTTGGCAGTTCAATCATTAATGTCCATTATGCTGCAAGACCATGTTTTTTCATGGCCTCCTTAAGGATAGCAGGTGTACACCCTTTACCTTTAACGAAGTACTCGTCGGCCCCTTTTTTATGAGCCTCTTTTTTCTCATCTATATCTTCAAACCCTGAGATCATAAAGATGACAGAAGGGGAAGACTTTATCTTGATCTCTTCAGCTCTCATATCCTCAAGGGCATCCATTCCACAGTAAGTCATTAGATTATCCAGTATAACCAGGTCAAACTTCTTATCCTTAATATGACTTCTAAATAAACTAACGGCTATCTTGCCATCGTCGACATCATATACATCGCCAAATTTAGAAAAAAACTTTTTCAGTTTATCCCTATGTACTTTGTCGTCATCAGCTATTAAAATCTTCAAATCTACACTCCTTTTAGCTAAGATTAAGTTAACGTTTGGATGATTGAAATTCATTAAGTCTCTTGATGAATTCTTCATCTGTTACGATGTGTAGGAAATCCTTAGTTTTATTAAGCACTTCTGCTGCCTTTTCATATTCCTGGTGGAGACCTCTCACTACATTGAGAGCATCTGGGCTTATCTCTTTTGTTTTTGCCATACGTTCGAGTTTCTCAGCCAACGCTGACAACTGCAAGGCGCCCACAGAGCCACTGCCTGACTTCAGATCATGTGCAGGGGTTAGAAGACGTTGCACATCGTTGGCATCCACTGCCACTTCAATCTCCTTCAGTTGTCTGGAAAACTTTTCAATATAGCTGTCAATAAACTCAACGCCTTCATCCTCCCACCACTGTCTTTCCTCAGCCAACACACTGGCATCAATAGACATGACGGTCTCCTTGCTTTTATCTTCCTCATCTGGTTTTTCTTGATATCTATTGACCTCTTTTTTCTCCGTAAGCCTATTGATCTCAGCTATGAGGTCATCGACCTTTATGGGCTTTGAGACATACCCATCCATCCCAGACTCTATACATCTCTCCATATCACCTTTCATAGCATGAGCCGTCATAGCTATTATAGGGGTATACATGCCAGCTTCTTTCTCGCCTTCACGTATAAGATTTACCGCTTCAAATCCGTCCATTTCTGGCATCTGTACGTCCATTAAAACCAGATCGAAGGCTTGTTCCTTGTACATCCTGACCGCCTCCTTTCCGTTTCCTGCCATCGAAGTGCCATGCCCATACCTCTGAAGCATGCGTACTATGATCTTCTGGTTTATCTCATTATCTTCAGCTATAAGTATGTTGAGTCTTTTTTTGCTTTCTCTCATTTTATGACGTGTAAGCAGAGGGGGTCTTTGCTCCACACCTCGACCACCCATAACCCTCAATATAGCGTCCAAGAGTTCAGATTGTTTAATGGGCTTAATTAGATAAGCGGAGATGCCAAGTTCTTTGCATCTGGCCGCATCTCCTCGCTGTCCTGAAGATGTAAGCATTATTATCGGCAGCCTTTTGTCCTTACAGTTCTGCATTATCTTTTCCGCAAGGCCAAAACCGTCCAGTTCGGGCATATTTGCATCGGTAAGTATAAGGTCAAAATCTTCACCCTTGTCTCCAGGCATCTCCAGTGCCCTGAGTGCCGCCAATCCATTGTCTGCCAGGGTGGGTTTCATATCCCAGTGCGTGATAATATCCCTAAGAATCCTTCTGTTTGTTGAATTGTCATCCACTACCAGGATCGACAAGCCCCTCAAATCACCAAAGTCCTTAGGTACAGGTTCCCTCTGTACACCGGTTTGTAAGGCAAAATGAGCAGTAAAGTGAAAGACAGACCCCTTTCCTGGTTCGCTTTCTACGCTAATTTTGCCATTCATCATCTCTACGAGCTTGCGTGATATCGTCAATCCCAAACCGGTGCCGCCATATTTTCTGGTAGTTGAACCGTCAGCCTGTGAAAATGACTCAAATACCTTTTCTATCCTGTCCGCAGGGATACCAATACCCGTATCTCTTACGGAGAAACGCAGGCATGTCTCTTCCTCCCTCTGGGACTCCGTCACCACGTCTACGATTATCTCTCCTTTTTCTGTGAATTTTATGGCATTGCCGACAAGATTTACTATTATTTGCCGTATCCTTCCCGGATCGCCTATAATAAAGTCAGGTGTATCCGGTGATACAGAGTAAGCCAGTTCAATGCCTTTCTTATGGGCCCTCAATGCAAGGGTCTTTAGTGTATCGCCAAGACTATCGCGTAGACTGAAATCTATAGGCTCTAGTTCGAGCTTTCCTGCTTCAATCTTGGAAAAATCCAGTATATCGTTTATTACCTCCATGAGCGAGTCGGCTGATCTCTTTGCCATGTCAAGATACTCCCTCTGTTCATACGTCATCTCAGTATCATACATGAGCTCAGTCATCCCTATGATGCCGTTTAACGGGGTACGTATTTCGTGGCTCATGTTGGCAAGAAATTCGCTCTTTGCCCGACTTGCTTCCTCCGCTATAATCCTGGCGTTATGCAGGGATTCCATCATCTGGCTTATATTGCTGCTTAGAAACTCGAATTCATCTATGCCCCTATACTCAGGCCTTTTACCCTCTCTTACCGGTTCAATAATTCGCTCAAGAGGATGTTTTATTGTCCTCTTTAGATAGTAAGCAAGCAGGAAAAAAACTGCCATCAGTGTAATACCGGTTATTCTATAGGCATTTTTTACTTTGTTTAATATAAAGGCGTATTCTTTTGAATCTATTATCAATACGATATTCCATCCCCATGGCTCAAATTGAAAACGATAAGAATAAAACTCACTATTTTTTAATCTCAGTAGTATTGCCTTGTTCTCTTCTCTTGTTTTATTTATAATTTCCACGGGCTTGGCCGGAAGTCCTTCAGATAAAAAAACCTCCTTACCATTGTTGTCTTTTATTATAGCCATTTCTTTATTCTGCCTCAGATAGTCTTCGATTACTCCTAATGTCAGCACTTTATTGATCCTTGCCCTACTTTCATCAGACGAAAGACCGGTATTGGCAAGCTCATCTATGGCTTTATTGGCAATATTATATATATCGTGCGAGTGTCTTTCCATATCCTCTTTGATACTACCTACTGAGAAATCAGCGATCGAACTAAGCACAAAGGTATAAAGACTCACCCCTATTAGCGCTGTAAAGAAAATAATAGGCGCAATAATCCTGATAGACAGTGTGTTGATTATTATGTTTAAGAACCATCTCATGTATCAAAACAAAAGACCTGAAAAACGTATCCACTTAAAAAAACATGGTAAATTTATTTTTAGGGTTTCAAGACATGGATTCCCACTTTCGTGGGAATGACAGTAATAGGCGTTTTCCAATAAGTACCTGACCATAGTTAATTATATACAAGAAAAGGGAAAGAAGGGAGGGCTTTGCCTACTGTCGCAGAGGTTCGCAACCCCCTCCCTCAGACCCACCCACAAGGGGAGGGGTGAGGCACCCCGGCCACAAAGAAGTCCCCTTGACCCCATAATGATCAATCCTAATATATTTATGTCCATGTACTTATGTCATTCCACAGCCCGCCCCTGGCTTGAACAGGGGTAAGCAGGAATCCAGAAAGCTTAAAATCATAGTTAGCATGAAATATAAAGAAGATAGAGCCTCTTGCAAAAAGAAAATAGAAGAACTTTAAAAACATCTACTTTACTACTTTCAAAAGGTCTATTGTGTATTTATTAACGCAAAAAATACTCAACTTTCTCTTTTATCGAAA
>PEAB01000171.1 GCA_002753395.1 Nitrospirae bacterium MYbinv3
TAGTGCAATCTAACGCCTTGCCATTTATAGGCTTTCCCCCGAAAACAATAGAGATTAAAGGGAACACGACAAGACTTGGCATTTCCCCTTCCCTACTGTCCATAGGTGGGGCTGCTAATCTTACCCACTCAAAGTTGGCAAGAGCCAAATTAAATAAATAGGCTGTTTGTATTGCTCAAGAGGAAAAACATGGAGTGAAAAACGTGAGGTGTTTCATATAAACTTATGGGGCATCCTGTCATTGCCGTGCTCGACACGGCAATCCACAAGCTAATAGATTCCTGCTTTCGCAGGAATGACATAATTTCCCACGACTTTCTTATGCACCCAAATTGTCTGTCAGGGCAAGCGGTTTCATGTCATAGCAAAGTGAGAATGACCGGTTTGGGCAAAGTGAGAATGTCCTAATCAGAGAGGCTATAGTATCCTTAGTTTCTATGAGGAGGGTACAATGGCAGCGAAGGGTATGATCATGTTAAGACAGCAGGAATTGAAGAGACTGCAGTATCTTCTTTATATTTCATGGTAACTATAGCTTTTACGCTTTCTGGATTCCTGTTTACCCCTGTTCAAACCAGGGGCTGGCTGTGGAATGATATATTTGGAAAACGGCCATTACTATCATTCCCACGAAAGTGGGAATCCATAATCTTGAAACCATAAACAATTTCCCATGCTTTTTAAATGAGGATACAGACTGCACATAATGCAGAAGGTTCAGGAAGGAGTTTTGACGCAGGTAGAAGCATCGGAGGTTCTTTCACTGAGTGAGCGGTAGGTAAGAAGGTTATTGAAACGCATAGAAGAGGAAGGGTATAGGTGTAGCACATAAGAACTAAGCCGAGGATGGGATTTGAACCCACGGCCTGCTGATTACGAATCAGCTGCACTGCCACTGTGCTACCTCGGCATCCATCTCTTTAAAACATTATATCACGTCCATTTCTAAAATACAAGTTAAAGATCTATCGGCAATTGTTGGCTTAAAGGCGACGGTTCAAAGCTCCGATACACACAGGAGATGTTTATTGACGGCGATAGGCTTTATTAATGTGAAGGCTGTATTGTTCGATCTCGACGATACGCTGTACTGTGAGATGGATTTCGTATGGGGTGGGTTCAGGGCTGCCGCCTCATACCTAATGAGGCGATTTGGGCTTGATGAAAGGATTGTCCTTGACAGGATGTTTGCTATCATGGGTAGAGATGGCAGGGGGAAGGTCCTTGACGTTGTACTGCATGAGTATGGACTTTATACTCAGGAGTTGGTCAAGGCGCTCCTTTATCTTTACAGGTCTCACAGGCCAGAGATAAGGCTGTATGATGATGTCTTGCCTTTTGTAGATTATCTCAAGGCCTCAAACATAAGGACTGGGTTGATAACAGACGGTATGGCCTCAGTCCAAAAGAGCAAGGTGACGGCCTTGGGGTTGGAGGCCATCTTAGACGTTGTCATATGCACGGACGAACTGGGCAGGGAGTGTTGGAAGCCGTCGTTGATACCGTTTAGGGTAGCACTAGAGCTGTTGCCTAACAGCGTTAAGCCGTCAGAGGCCGCATATATAGGCGATAACCCTGAGAAGGACTTTATAGCTCCCAACGAGTTAGGGATGATGTCTATTCAGATAGCAAGAAGCATCGATCTGCCATTAGGTACTGATGTTAAGACACGTGCCCACTATCGTTTTAACAGTCTACAAGAGTGCAAAGAACTTTGGTCTCCATAGTTTGGCAATGTCATATTTAAGTAAACATAGGGATTGTCTGAACAAGGATTACACAGATTAAAGAATTTACAGGAAAAAGGTATCATCTTTAAAAAGCAGGGTAAAAATGTTCATGGTTTCAATACTATGGATTCACACTTTCGTGGGAATGACAGTAATGGCCGTTTTCCAAATATGTCATTCCACAACCTACCCCTGGCTTGAACAGGGGTAAACAGGAATCCAGAAAGCGTAAAAGCATAGTTACCATGAAATATAAACGATACAGAAAAAGGTTTTGATTAATCATGGTAATCCCTTAATCCGTTAAATCGTGGTTCAGACATTTTTTATTGCAACCATATGAAATATGACATGTCTCTGTAGTGTAGGAAAGTAAACTTAATATTTGACAAGTTTACCTTTAGCTGTTAAAGTAAACTTAATGTTTTTAGAGTCGTATAAATCAGGGCGTTTGGAGAAAGGTTTCAACTACAGTTACTTTGTGCCTGAGTTAATCAACCGCCAATGGCTGTGGAAAGATCCGCTACTTAGCACGCTGCTTGAAAAAGCGTCAAGAAGTCTGGGCGAACTCAACTCGTTTGCGCGCTTGGTACCAGATATCAACATGTTCATTCAGTTACATGTAACCAAAGAGGCCGTCGTCTCAAGCCGGATAGAGGGTACTCAGACCAACATAGGTGAGGCTCTTATGCCTGAAGAGGAGATAAGCCCTGAGAGTCGCAACGATTGGCTGGAAGTACAAAACTATCTCAAAGTCATGCAACAAGCGATAATAGTGCTGCAGCAGCTCCCGTTGTCATCCAGAGTGTTGTGTAATACACATGCGACACTGCTTTCTGGTGTCAGAGGTGAACATAAAATGCCTGGTGAATTTCGCACATCTCAAAACTGGATAGGTGGGGGAAGTTTAAATGATGCGATGTTTATACCGCCATCGCATATATACGTTAATGAATTAATGGGCGACCTTGAGAAGTTTTTACAAAACGACGATATACTTTTCCAAATGCTGAGATAACATTTGATAAATTTCACATAATGAAGATAATAAACAGTGCAGTAGATGAAGTAAGGAGAAATGAAGTAAAAGATTAT
>PEAB01000002.1 GCA_002753395.1 Nitrospirae bacterium MYbinv3
TATTTTTAGGGAGAATGCTGCGTAGTTTTCTCTTGCTCTCAATCCATACAGTCACCCCTTTGCCAATTGAACCCCACAAAGATATATCTCCACTCTTCAATGAGAATTACTGAGGCCTGACATTTACGGGTCAAGGGGACTGCCCAGCGACCGTAGGGAGCGGCCTGATCAATGAGCGTAGCGCTTGCGAGAGGGTCTGAGGGGGAGAGACGCTCCCTCTTCTATTCTTCTCCCCTCCCTCAGCTGCCATTATCCGAAGCGGCCGCCTATGTAGGCCTCTGTTTCTTTGCACTGGGGGTTTTGGAAGATCTTATCGGTCAGGTCGTATTCAATGATCTTTCCTAGGAGCATAAAGACTGTGTAGTCTGAGACGCGGGCAGCTTGTTGGAGGTTGTGTGTGACTACTACGATTGTGTATTTGTCCTTGAGGAGCAGCATAAGCTCCTCTATTTTTTCGGTAGATATGGGGTCAAGGGCAGAGCAAGGCTCATCCATGAGGATTACCTGGGGTTCTACGGCAATCGCCCTGGCAATGCACAGACGCTGCTGCTGGCCACCTGAGAGGCCGAGGGCGCTGTCATCCAAGCGGTCTTTGACCTCATCCCATAGGGCGGAGTATTGCAGGCTCTTTTCTACGATCTCATCCAACTGGGATTTCCTTGTCATCCCGCCTATGCGTGGACCGTAGGCAATGTTGTCGTAGATGGATTTGGGAAAGGGGTTGGATCTTTGAAAGACCATACCAACCCTTCGTCGTAGGCTTGTGACGTCGTAATTGGGGTGATATATGTCCACACCGGCAATCTTTATCGTACCTGCGATAGTGACGCCCTCAACAAGGTCGTTCAGACGATTCATGCAGCGCAGGAGCGTTGACTTGCCACAACCAGAAGGACCAATGAAGGCCGTTATACTGTTCTTAGGGATGTTGAGGTTGACATCTATCAGCGCCCTCTTGTCCCCATAGTACAGAGAAAGGTCTATACACTCGATGATTATCTCGTCATCTTTGGGTTGTTGATTTGGCTGTACCGGTCTTAATTGTTGCATATCAGTTAGCATTAAACCTCCCTACATTTTGCCAATGTACATATTAAAAGGTCGACGCCGTGTATTTTCTTTTTAAGTGGTTTCTGATCTTTATTGCTGTCAAGTTTAAAAAGATCACTATCAGGATAAGCAAAAACGTGGTCATATAAACCATTGGTTTAGCTGCCTCGACGTTTGGTGACTGAAAGCCCACGTCATAGATATGAAAACCGAGGTGCATGAACTTTCTCTCTAGGTGAACGAAGGGCAGATTCATATCAATGGGCAGTGACGGAGCAAGCTTAACCACACCAGTAAACATCAAGGGGGCCACCTCTCCCGCAGCCCTGGCTATGGCCAGGATCAACCCGGTGAGTATTCCCGGCATGGCGGCAGGGATGATGATATGTAAGAGGGTCTCAAACCTGTTAGCGCCTAAGGAGAGTGAGCCTAACTTTATATCCTGAGGGACAGCGGCCAGCCCTTCCTCTGTAGACACTATAACCACAGGCAGCGTCAAGAGTGTCAGCGTCAAGGACGCCCACAACACACCGCCAGTTCCAAATGTAGGCGTTGGCAGCGAACTCTTGAAAAATAACTTGTCTATAGTACCTCCTATACCGTATATGAAAAATCCCAGGCCAAACACGCCAAATACCATTGACGGCACACCTGCCAGGTTGTTTACGCAGATCCTTATAATCTTAACGATCAGGCCTTGCCTGGCATACTCCTTCAGGTAGACGGCTGCTAAAACACCAAAAGGCATGACCGCTATGCTCATAACAAGCACCATAAAGACCGTTCCAAAAATGGCAGGAAACACCCCGCCCTCAGTGTTGGCCTCACGCGGCTGCTCTGATATAAACTCCCAAAACTTTGAGATATAAACTCCCGTCTTTGCTAATACTCCCATGTCGTTTGGCTTATAAAGACGGACGATGTTGGCAAGTGGGAGGCGTTTTACCGTACCCTCTACGCTTTTGACAACTACCTGGACGTTGTTGATGGCCTCCTTGAGCTTAACGAGGCCTTGCTCCTTGTCCTTGTACAGTGTTTGAAGGGCATCTATGGCTATCTTATTGTTCAGCGCCTCGGTTGTTTTACCATTTTTCTCAAGGATATTCATCTGTAGTCTTAAGTTTTCTATCTTTGTGCTGATACCTCCTAAATCGTTTTTTTCAATGCCGGCTACCTTCTTTATAAGTTTCTTGTTTTCTGGCAGCAGGGATTTAAGGAGGCTTATTGAAGCCTCAACTCCCGTAGCAAGAGACTTTTCACCGTCTATGACCTCTGATATATGGGCATACATGTTGCCCCATTCGGTTCTTTCCATGACTACAGCGTCTGCGGGATATGCGGTGGTTGAGATGTCCTCGTTGTTGACCCATTTAAAGTCGTTACCATACAGGTCGCGGTTTCCTATCTTTAGTCGCATCCTATATTTTTTCAATGTACCGGCTTGTGCATCTGGCACAGGTATAGATTCAGACCCAACCTCCTGTCCCATGTATATAGAGGCGTCTTTCATAGTGATTAGAACAACCCGCGATGGCCAGAATATCCCTAAACCCTTCGTTATTATGAGTAAGAGTAACCCCCCTACCATCAACAGACTAAACACCAGCGCAGCCCCCGTCAACCACGCATACGGGTCTCCGCTTCTCCAAAAATCTCTCATAATAAATACCACTTTAAGTATAACCTTTAAGCCATACAAAAAAAAAGGGGGACACCCCAGGGCAATCGCATTTCAATTAAAAAGAATTCCTTCTTAGTTCGATAGCACCCTTAGGTGGCGAACTGATGTATTAATCAATCTCGACATGAGCTTATAAGATCGCTAAGTTCGGTAATGGTGGCCGCTCTTCGTATGTGCTCCTTTATCTTCTTGGTAGTCCTGCAGATGTAGTGATATTCAATCCCCCTCCCTTGATGGGAGGGGTTAGGGGTAATGCTGTTGACTTAAGCATTAATATGTATGCACATGGGCAATATTTTAAGCAACCACTCCTGATATTTACAGGGTCAAGGGAACAAGTTCCCTTGTGGGAGGGTCTAAGGGAGGGCAAAGCCCTCCTTTTTTCATCTTTACATCCTTAAGTCAACAGCATTAGGGGTTAGGGGAGGGTGTTAAGTTTACTGTCACCACTACTTGTGCAGGATTACCGAAATAACGTATCCTCTTTAAAAAGCATGGTAAATTGTTTATGGTTTCAAGATTATGGATTCCCACTTTAGTGGGAATGACAGTAATAAGCGTTTTCCAAATATGTCATTCCACAGCCTGCCTCTGGCTTGAACAGGGGTAAACAGGAATCCAGAAAACGTAAAAGCATAGTTATCAAGAAATATAAAGAAGATACCAAAAAACGATAGTATTTTTGTATTTGCACTATATTCAACGGTCTATGTGGATTTTAGAGGACAATTCTCTGGAACTTCCGCTTCAGTGAGAACCGCTGGTTGGCGATACGTTTTTTTGACATCATGCCTTGCAGATTGTTATAATTTTGTAGTTAGGAGTGGTTTAAAGTAAAACAACGGGAGGTTAGCAGTGGCTAGAATAGATGCCTTTTTTAAATTGATGAATGAGCAAGGGGCATCAGACTTACATATGGTTGCGGGTTCTCAGCCCATTCTGAGGATTCGAGGTGAGATGGAACGCGTTAAGTACAAGGAGATGGAAAACGAGGAGCTAAAGGGGATGCTCTACGAAATAGCCCCTGAGGACAAGGTCAAGCTGTTTGAGGAGACTGGAGATGTGGACTTTGCTTACGAGGTTCCGGGTTTGGGCAGATACAGGGCCAACTTCTTTCAGCAAAAGTGGGGGGTTGGGGCTGTGTTTAGGTCAATCCCTAGTAAGATTCAGACGGTAGAAGATCTAGGCCTGCCGCTAGTGTGTAAAAAATTTGCAGCTCTCAACAAGGGGCTTGTCCTAGTAACCGGACCAACGGGCAGTGGTAAATCAACGACCTTGGCTGCAATCGTAGACCATGCAAATAAATCGCGTAAAGACCACATACTGACAATCGAGGACCCCATCGAGTTTGTCCATAAGAGCCAGAGCTGCATTGTCAATCATAGAGAGGTTGGACTCCACACCAAGTCGTTTACGGCTGCCCTTAGAGGCGCCCTGCGTGAGGACCCAGATATCATACTCGTTGGAGAAATGAGAGACCTTGAGACGATCCAGCTAGCCCTTGAGGCCGCCTCCACTGGTCACCTTGTCTTTGGCACCCTGCACACACAGAGCGCTACCAAAACGGTGGACAGGGTGGTTGACGTCTTTCCGTCTAGTCAGCAGGCACAGATCCGTACAACCCTCTCAGAGGCGTTAAAGGGTGTTGTTGCACAAAACCTGTTTAAGCGCGTTGATAAAAAAGGCAGATGTGCTGCCCTTGAGATATTGGTTATCACCTACGCCGCGGCCAACCTCATAAGAGAGGCAAAAACACCACAGTTGGCATCCGTCATGCAGACTGGAAAAAAGCTTGGGATGCAGACACTGGATGACGCAATCCTTGAACTGCTCAACAAGGGGTGGATCAGTCCTGAGGACGCCTACGACAAGTCGATAGACAAGAAACGGTTCGTCCCATTTCTTAAGGAACCGCCCCCTGAGTTCTAACCCATATCCACCACCCACATGGAGAGGATCTCATGGAGATCCCCTTCCTTAATGGGAGGGCTTAGGGGAGGTTATAGATTTCATAGGCATTTATGTGAATAGTAATAATTTGACAATGTCAGATCTAAGTAAACGTAGGGATTGTCTGAACTAGAATTACACAGATTATAGGATTTACAGGAAAAAGGCAGAAAGCCTTTTTTAACATAATTCTGACAATCCCTTAATCCTTTAAATCGTGGTTCAGATGTCTTTATTGCAGAGATTTGAAATATGACATTGTCAAGATAAGGAGGTTTAGCAATGAGAAAACCTGAGATAGATAATATCTTATCTACTATGCTTGAAAGTGCGGCTAACGTCTCAGACCTCAACCTTACTGTGGGCAAACCGCCGCAAGTTGAGTCGTCGGGACAGTTGCTGCCGGTTAATTTCGAGGAGACGTCGTTAAGGACCTTAACCCCTTTTCAGACGGAGGTGTTTGCTCTTAATATGATCAACTCAGACAGGCGTCTTACGGAGAATCTCTTAAAGCAGGGTTCCTGCGACCTGTCGTATTCACTCCCAGGTAAGGCGCGCTTCAGGGTAAATATATTTCAGCAGAGGTCAACGTATTCCATAGTGTGCAGGAAACTGGAGACTCGTATCCCTACACTTGCCGATCTGAAGCTGCCCAAGGTGTTGGGGCATATAGCAGAGGAGAAAAACGGCCTTGTCTTAGTAACCGGAGCAACCGGAAGCGGTAAATCCTCAACCTTGGCAGCCATATTAAACATAATAAACGAACAGAAGGCCGTCCATGTCCTGACGCTTGAGGACCCGGTAGAGTTTGTGCATCCGCATAAGAAGTCGACCTTTAACCAGCGTGAGATGGGTACGGATTTTGACGCATTTGCAAGTGGTCTGAGGGCAGCCCTGAGGCAGGCGCCAAAGGTGATCCTCGTCGGTGAGATGAGAGATAGAGAAACGGTGGAGATCGGCCTTACTGCTGCTGAAACAGGGCATCTCGTCCTGTCAACCCTGCACACGATAGACGCCGGCCAGACCATCAACAGGATAATCGGTATGTTCGAGCAGGAGGAGGAGGTATTGATCAGGAACCGCCTTGCCGACACGGCCAGGTGGGTTGTGAGTCAGCGATTGCTTCCAAAGGTGGGAGGCGGCAGGGTGGCTGCCATCGAAATTATGAGGACGAACCTTAGGGTTAAAGACACCCTCATAAACGGTGAGTCTGAGGGTAAGACCTTTTATGAGATAATTGATGCTGGCGATACCTACGGGATGCAAACGTTTGATAAGTCAATCATAAACCTTTACAAGGTTGGGCTCATCAATGAAGATACGGCGATGGCCTATGCCTCAAGGAAGGCCATAGTGGGCAGAGGTATTGACAATGTCAAGAGCTCAAAGGGTGAAAAGACTACAGATATTGACAACCTAAGTCTTGACAAGGATTATACGAAAAAGGTCAAGGTTCCCATAAGGAAATAGCTTACATGTTTATATCCGTATTAATACAGGAGGTGTAGTGCCAGATTTAGAGAAAAGGATAGCATCTGAACTTGAGCATCATGAGGATGGTCTTAAGAACTCGCTGGTGTGCGACGAGCACCAAGATAACCGAAAACTAATAGTGAATGCTCTGAGAGAACTGCGTTATAACATACGGGTTGCAAGCGACATAGAAGACGTGTATGACCGTCTGAGATACGAACGGTTTGACGTGATCGTCCTCAATGACAACTTTGGTGGAGGCAGTAGTGACAACAACGAGATCCTTGAGTTCATACAGACCATGCCCATAGCCGAGAGAAGACGCATATTTGTTGCCCTCGTAGGGAATGAATACAAGAGCCTTGACAACATGATGGCATTTGCCAAGAGTGTCAACGTGGTCATTAACAATAACGACTTCGCCAATCTCAAGGCCATGTTAAAGAGGGCTATAACAGACAACGACAACTTTTATCGGGTCTTTAAGGGTGTGCTGACAGAGTTGGGTAAGTCGTGAGCAAACGTTTAAGCCCTCTTAAGCGTGGCCAGTCGCGATATCTTATGGTGTGTTGAGTATGCAGCATGGTGGGAACATCTATGAACTGGCCTCTAGTTTGAGGCTTGCCGAGCGAAAGATAATTGATTTCAGCGCATCTATAAATCCCCTTGGGATATCAAAAAAGGTAAAGGCAGAGCTTAGGACGCATTTAAAGTATATGCCTAACTATCCAGACCCGCAATGCAGGCGTTTGCGGCGACATCTATCTATTACCCTTGGGGTAGACGCCAAGAACATCCTGTGCGGCAACGGTTCGACGGAGTTGATCTACCTGCTTGTCAGGGCCTTAAGACCGGTTCAGGCACTCGTGTTGGCCCCAACGTTTATGGAGTATGAGCGGGCGCTGCATATAAGCGGCTGTGACATAAGGTTCTTCCGGTTGGAGGAACAGGGTGGTTTTCGGGTCGACGTGGAGGGTTTTAAGGCGGCGATGGCGGAGTGTGATGTGGCGTTTCTTTGTAATCCCAACAGTCCGACGGCGCAGTATCTGACCAGGGCTGAGGTGCTTGACATAGCAGATCGGGCACGGCAGTTGCACTGTGTGTTGGTTGTGGATGAGGCTTTTATTGACTTTCTCCCCCAGCACAGTGTGGTTACCGAGGTGTTGAACAACCAGTGGTTGATAGTGTTGCGCTCTATGACCAAGTTCTATGGGTTGAGTGGTCTGAGGCTTGGCATGGCCGTGATGGATGTAAAGTACGTTGAGGCGATGGAGCGTTGCAAGGAACCCTGGACGGTAAACACGCTTGCCCAGCGTGCGGGTGTGATAGCCTTAAACGACACTGTCTACGTCAAACAGACCTTTGAGGTCCTCAAAGAGGAGAAACGTTATATTGAGGGTTGGCTTAAGAAAAAGGGGATTCATTTTTATCCGTCGAACATCAATTTTTATCTGATAAAGGATGACATGGCGGGGAGGTTGTATGAGAGGTTACGGGCGAAAGGGATACTTCTAAGGGACTGCACCAATTACCGGGGACTTGATCCACGTTTTTTGAGGATAGCGGTAAAGGCACATCGGGAGAATACCGTGCTTTACAAGACTGTGTCGTTCCTGATGAGGCAATCATGACTCCTCACATCTCCACGCCTACACAACTTCTCTGTCGAGGCTCCTGTATTGGATGGCTTCCGAGATGTGGTGGGGTTGGATTTGTTCGCTTCCTTGGAGGTCTGCGATGGTTTTTGACACCTTTAGGATCCTCGTGTAGGCGCGAGCGGAAAGTCCAAGATGTTCTATCGCTGAATCTATGATGCTTTGTGCATTGGGGGCGAGGATGCAGTACTTCTTGATATGGCGAGACTTCATCTGGCCGTTTGAGTAGATTCTGTCCTTCTTAAACCGCTCTAGTTGTACAAACCTTGCGGCCACAACTCGCTTACGTATATCTACAGACGTCTCAGATGACGTGCTGGACGATAACTCATGCGGAGGGACGGCTGGTACATCTACGTGTATGTCAATGCGGTCAAGCAAGGGACCAGATACTCGTGCCCTGTACCTTTGAACCGCCGCTGTTGAACACACACACTGACGTCTGGAGTCGCTCAAGTATCCGCACGGACATGGATTCATCGCGGCTATCAGCATAAAAGAGGCAGGATAACTGATCGTCGCTGCTACACGCGCCACCGTAACCTCACCGTTTTCAATGGGCTGACGCAACACCTCAAGGACGTTGCGCTTGAACTCTGGCAGCTCATCCAAAAAAAGTACGCCGTTGTGCGAGAGAGAGACCTCACCAGGCCGCGGCGACTGACCACCCCCTATTAGTGCAATGTCTGAGATCGTGTGATGTGGACAACGAAAAGGACGCCTTGCTATGAGCGGGACATCGTTTCTGAGATAACCTGAGACGCTGTGGATCTTGGTCGTTTCGATGGCCTCTTCAAATGTCATAAGCGGCATTATCGAAGGCAGGCGTTTGGCGAGCATCGTCTTGCCAGCGCCAGGCGGGCCTATCATAAGCACGTTGTGTCCGCCAGCGGCGGCTACCTCGATGGCGCGCTTTGCGTGCTCCTGCCCCTTGACCTCGGAGAAGTCTTCCTCGTAGACGGAGTACTCCTCCAACGCCTTTGAGACGTCTGTAACAAACGGAGTAAAGCTGCCCCTGTTGTTCAAAAACCCTACGAGGTCGCTAATTGCCTTCATCCCGTAGACAACCAGATCCTTGACCACGGATGCCTCATTTGCATTTTCGTAGGGGATAATAATGCCGGTTAGATTATGAGCCTTTGCGGCTATGGCCATTGGTAGTGTACCACGGATTGGTTTTATTGTACCATCCAGTGATAACTCACCGGCGATTAGATATTTTTTTAGCAACACATCTGGTATTATACCCTCCGAGGCCAAGATACCAACGGCAAGGGGTAGGTCAAACGACGAGCCTTCCTTTTTTAGGTCAGCTGGGGATAAATTGACGGTTATCTGCTTGAGGGGGAAACTGAATCCAACGTTTTTGAGAGCAGCCCTCACCCTGTCCTTGCTTTCTTTGACGGATGTGTCCGGCAATCCTACGATAGAAAAATATGGCATCCCCTTTGCTGCGATGTCAACCTCAACGTCTATGAGATAGGCATTTACACCGTATATAGTCGCACTTATAACTTTTGATAGCATATCAATTCCCTTTTGTAAGTATTATAAATAAGTACCTGCCCGTAATTAATTATATGCAAGAAAAGGAAAAGAAGTGAGGGCTTTGCCTACTGTCGCAGTGGTTCACAACCCCCTCCCTTGCTGATACCAAGTTGCGTTCATACCAGTATTGGTATAGAAGGGGAGACTCTGTCTCCCCTCAGACCCCTCTGCAAGGGGACCAGTCCCCTTGACCCCATTATAATACAACATCTTACATTCTGAAACATAAGATACCTCTTTGAATGCAACTTAGTATGAACTACGATCTACTCTGAGTATATAACAATTCACTAACGCAATCAATGATCCTTGTTAGTTAGCTCATTCTTTAACATCTCTATCGAAACCTTTGACATAACTCATTTATCCATAACGGTAAAATCAAATAATATAGCAGCAAAGTCGCTATTAATAATCAAACAGGTCTTATATACAAAACCACCAAAGGCGTTATCATATAAGATAAAACAGGAGTAATTCGATGCGGCGGTTTTTGTCTTTCTTTTCTTTGGTGCTGTTGTCTTCCATGAGGTTTTTTCCGGTGTAGCTCATATCGACCTCGGAGCGAGTAACAGGTTTGTATTCCCCGAAAGATGTTGCAGACATCAGATGCTGGGCAGGGTTTATGCCTACGTTTGACTGCAAAAAGCTGTATACCGTCATAGCCCTACGGCCTGCTAGTTCAAGGTTTGTTTTAAACTGTCTTGATGCGTCAGTGTCAGCATGGCCCTGGATCTGAATCTCCCTTATAAAACCGAGCTTAGACTTCAAAAGGCCCCCAACCACCGTCAACGTCTGCTTCCCTTCCTCTGTCAACTCATATTGGTCACGCCCAAACAACAACTGATCACTGAAGCTGATCTTCTGTAATGTAACGTCATTGACGACTATTATGTCGTTTGATATACCGTACTTGTGCGTATCAATCACAACAGGTGTGGTTTTATACACGTCTGCGAGCTTGCTTATGATCTCCATTTGATTACTTTCGACAAGCTTCAGGTTTACGCTGCCCGCTGCAAGCACCGCCAGCACTAGGAATATGACCAGTACAAGTATCAAGACAACAGACAGCATGAGGTCTGCAAAGGAGGGCCAGAAGTTAAAGCTCGAAAAATCCTCCTCGGCTATATTCGTTTCGTCATTCATAAGAGCAGGATACCATCCTATTTCTTCTTAAACAATTCCTTGAGTATATCGCCAACGTTAAGGTTTCCGGCGACGTTGCCGGTAGACGTTGAAGTCTGCCTTATTGACTCAATACTTGCGCCAGTTATGAGTGTCTCTAAGTTTTTTGACAACACGTCTAAGGAGTTAGTCATCTTAGGGATATGGGCAACCATAGCGCTGCTTTCAACGTCTGCCTGATGCGATGCAAACATCTTTTCATTAAGCGCCTTAAGGTCGCCAAGACTAAGGTCAAGGTTGTTCATAACCTTTGAGAGGTCACCAAACGCCTTTATCACAAGGTCGAGTTTCCTTGAAGAGCTGCTTAATGCACTTGGTTCGTCCTTTAACGCCTTAATGTGTCTCTCTATCTCTTGTGCCGCCTGAGCAACCATGCTTGCATCTTTGGTAAAAGCCGCAATATTGTGAGACAGACCGCCTACGACGGAGTGGAGTGTGTCGCTGTGCTTAAACAGGCCGAGGATGCTCTCAGTCTGCTTTGCGCCATTGCTGTCCATATGCTTAAAGAGCACCTCGATCCGCTCTCTTAAGTCCTTGTTTTCCGCTACCTGTCGGCCATATACTGCATTTTGTTTGACGATTTCCTCCTGCATCTGCACAACAATAGCCTCCATCTGCCTGTAGAAGCTCTCAAATGATCCTTCTAACTTATCGGCGGCCTTTTTTACAGGTGCATCAAAGTTTTCAAGACGTGTAAAGATGTCCTTCAGTTCTGCGCTCAGGGTGTCTCTGATCTCTTTTAGGCTCTTGGTGAGGTTTTCGCTCTGCTGCCTTGACATCTCCCTGTTGCTTGTGCTGATGCTTGTGGCTGACTCCGTGGCCTCGGATATGAACTTTAACAGATGTCTGTCAATGTTTTCCCGTAGCTGCAGGAACGATGTCTCGTAAGTCTTGAGGACGAGGACGATGTCATGTATTTCTTGTTGTTGAACCGAAAGGGACTCAGACAGGTTCTTCTTGAAGGTCTCGGAGCCGCTGACTATCTGGTCGTACAGGAGTCTGATCTCCTCCTGGAACGTGGTAAGAAACGAGACGCTTTTTATGAAATCCGCTGAGAAGGTCTCCATGCGTTTGCAAAAGACGTCGTTGAAGAATTCTGCGGCGTTGCTCATCTGCTGCGCGGTTGTACTAAGGGGGCCAAGCAGTCTATTGGCTCTTTCAAGGTTTTGCTTTAGTTTGCCGGTGTCGTCCTGTATGACCTCAGCCAATTCTGCAACCTTTTTAGCAGCCTGGAAGTTCTGTCTCATATGTTCTTCACTCTTTTGGAGGGTTCTGTAGAGTTCCTGGGTTGTGGTGGGGTAGAGCTTTGGCAGCCACGTGTTTATAGTTGTGGTTTCGAGGGCTATTCTTAGCGGGCTGCAAAAGAAGTTGACGTGTGCCGCATACATCAATACGCCGAGCACTGTAAAAACAACCCCCCATATGCTTGGGGCAAAGGCGTTTTTAAGGTCTCCGAGGAGGCTCTTTAAGGCCACGGCAATACCCCCTTTGATCTGGCCAATGTCGGATGCGCCAAGCATGGGCGAGAGTCTGGCAAGGCTGTCGGCAAGGCCAAAGAGCGTGCCAAGCAAGCCGACTATGATAAAGATGCTCAGGATGTTTTTCAAGAGGGTGTTAACTCCAAACAGTTTGTAGTGTGTGTGGTTGAGCAGAGAGTTGACGTCCATCTGACTGCCGGTGATACCGCATTCAAATATCGTGTTTACGTGTTTTGCTATATGGGAGGTTTTTGGCACGTTGTGGTCTTTGAGGAACAGGGTAAACTTCTCTCTATGCACGGGGTGTCCCTCGTCAAACGTAAAGTCCTTACGAAAACGCATCAGGTCATCTATGTTGGAGAGTTTTAAGTTCGTCTGGAGTTCCCTGTACGCCCTGATCGAGGATACGCACAAATAGGCAGCCCAGGCTATAAACATCAGTTGCAGGAATCTGACAACGTACATCGCCACCAGATTAGAAGGCGTCATGTAAGCAGCAAGCACAGTTATAAAATCAAACGAATTCAAGCTATCATTGTAGAAGGAAGCCGCCAGTTTTGTCAACTCTCTACGGGTCTACGGGCGCATAAGAAAGAAGGGGGCTGCGGCGGCAACCAATATTTAAGGGTAGTACTGGCAGTCAAGCCTGTTATATCGCTTCAACAGACCGTCTATAAATCCCTTATACAAGAGGTACAAGCGGTAAGGACTCCCTTCAAAAAAGATTATGCCAGCACTTGCCTTTATAACATACCACAGGTGTGAGATGTAGGCAAACCTTGAAAGCGTGCCGAGTTTTTTTAGATACTCGTATATTAAAAACATATTACGGGTGTAGTAGTATATCTCCATGTTTCTCAGGCGGACACTCTTTATCCCAAAGAGAGACTTTGGGGCGTCGCGCTTGAGCTTCTTTATAAACAGACTCTCCTTGATTAAGATGTTGTTTGTATGGAGGGAGGCCAAGAGTCCGTATATGAAATCATCACCGATAAAGAAAAACCGTGCATCAGGCAGACCTATCTCCTTAACGACATCACGACTGATCAGCATCCCCTCAAACGTGCCATAGTTCTTGCATGAGAAGTCGTTGAATCTTGAGAACTCACTTTCTTTAAGAAACGCCATCTTGCCAAAACTCAGATCGAAATAGGCATGATCGGAGAAGGTCTCGCCATCCAAAAACCGCTTTGTCGGCTGTATGCACTGTCCGATGTTACTATAGGACAGCATCTTTTGTAGGGCGTGAGGCATGGGTTCAACATCGTCGTCCATCAGCCAGAACCAGGAAAACCCTCTGTCGTAGGCCCTTCTCATCCCCTCGTGGAACCCCCCGGTAGCGCCAACGTTACCGGGCATTCTTATGTATATCAACTGTATGGTCTTTTCACTGTCAGCACTCAATACAGAAGAACTTAGTTCACAGGGCCGTTGTAAGTCCTCATCAGGATGTTCTGAGATAAAGCCGGCCTCCAGGAGCTCCTGAGGTGTGCCATCGGCAGAGGAATTGTCTATTACGTAGACGGCTTCAACCGGTCTGTTCTGCCGTCTCAGCCCCTCCAGACACTCCAGTAAAAGATGCTTCCTGTTATAGGTCACTATAATTGCACATACCGTCTGTTGTTGCATCGTATATCGTAGCATTATTAATCTACGTGGTCAAGTAAGCAGCACACCACCTGATCAGCTCTGTCCACTTTAGTTTTTTGAGCTGGTTTATAGTTTTGCACTTTCTGGATTCCTGCCTACGCAGGAATGACATTTAACAGCTAAAAACCCTATTTGCTGTCATTCCCGCGAAAGCGGGAATCTATTTTCAAGAGTTGCATAAAATGCTGGTTTATAAAAAAGTGCAAAAGTATAGTATATTTTATAGTAAAATAAATTAAAGTTGTGTATCTTTTTGAGATGGATGGACTAAGGTGAAAAATAATGATTATACACATAAAGTAGTTGTGCTTGGGTTGTACGATACTGGTGTTGCTACGGTACGTGCCCTTGGAAGGCGGGGCATCCTGGTTGATGGCTATGACTATGACACTAGTATGCCAGGGTTTAGGTCTCGATTTTGTAAGGCGCAGGTGTGCAAAAATCCTACGACTGAGCCAGATGCAGTGCTGCAGATGCTCTTACAGAATGCTGATTCAGACAGGCAAGATATAATCCTGCCCACGTCAGATGAATTTGTCCTCTTTATAACAAGGCACAGGGAGGCTCTTAGCGGGTTTTACAAGTTCCTGCTCCCAGAGTCAACGCTCTTGGAGAAAATACTGGATAAGGCCAAACAGTATGAGCTGATAGCCGGTGTCGGGATTGACGTACCTGCTACATTTTTGGTGCAGCAGATTGAGGAAGTCGCAGCATTTTTGGATAGATTGAGGTATCCGGTTTTTATCAAACCCGTTTACGGACATCAATGGAGGCAGCGTTTTTCAAAGGACAAGGGGTTAAAGGTGTATTCCTCTGAGGAGCTTGTTGAAAGCTGCAAGGAGATACTAGGATATGATTTAACGGTCGTCGTGCAGGAGATCATACCCGGCCCCGTAACCAACAACTACGAGGTGTCTGTCTATGTGGACCGTCATGGGGATATTAGAGCAGAGTTTGTGGTACAGAAGATAAGGCAGTACCCCAACGAGTTGGGTTTTGCCACAATGACTGTGAGCACGCACAACGAGGAAGTCGAGTCCCTCTGTCTCTCCATGCTTAAAGCGCTTAACTGGCTGGGGTTTGCAAACATTGAGTTCAAGCTAGACAACGACGATAAGAAGTACAAGTTCATAGAGATAAACGCCAGGGTGTGGCAGCAGGTCAGCCAGCCCGAGGTTGTAGGCATGAACTTCCCGCTTATGTATTACCATGACCTGTTAGACCTTGAGCTGCCTGCACAAAGAAACTACCCGACAGGGGTAAAATGGATAGACCTCAAGTCCGACATCGTATCATCTATAAAAATGGCTAAGACGAAAGATATATCACTCTCATCGTGGATTTCCTCTCTTTATGGGGTCAGGGAGATGGGCTTATTTGCAGTAGATGACATAGTGCCTTTTCTACATTCACTAAACTATGGGGCTGATATATTGAAAGTCCCTAAGCTATTCTATAAAATCTTAAGGAAACGGTAAGGCTCTTGATGAATAAAAAGACGTTAAAGCGGACTATAAAACTCATAGCATCTAATGGCTTGACTCGCCTTGGTCTTTTGGAGCGGTGCATAAGACTTCGAGATACGCTGACACAAAAACCTCATACCGTTTTTCTCATGTATCATAGGGTTGTGGCAAGGCAAAAGGCTGATGAGGTGTTCTCCTTACCGCAGATAGTTGTCTATCAAGACAGCTTTGAGAGGCAAATGGAGTATCTGAGCAGTCACTACCGGGTTTTGTCGCTCGACCAATACATTGAATCAATCAAGGGACGCATCCCTTTGCCTTCAAAAACTGCTGTTATCACGTTTGATGACGGTTGGCGGGATAACTTCCTGTATGCCTTTCCGTTGTTGAAAAAGTTCAATCTTCCAGCAACCATATTCTTGACAACCGGATTTATCGCTACCAACAGGATGTTCTGGCAGGAGAGTGTTATCTTTTTGGTATCAAGACTTCTTTCCTTGCGTTTAGACACCAATGAATGTTTCCTGCGGCATGGGCTTGAAAATGTGCTGCCCCTTTTAAGCAAGCTCTCAGCTATCGACAACAACCCTGTGATGCTTGAACTTATAGACACCTTGAAGCAGGTTGATATCTCAACCCTAACGGCGTTGACACAGTGCATGAGAGAGACCTTAAACGTTCAGGAATTGCCGTATGCAGAAAACATGTTCTTGGATTGGACTCAGATAATTGAGATGCAGCAGTCTCTGATAACCTTTGGTTCACACGGCATAAGCCACCAACTCCTCGACACATGTGGAGATGATGTCATTGCAGAGGAATTAACGGAGTCTAAAAAGACAATTGAAGGCAGATTGTCATCACAGGTAAAGTCCTTTGCCTATCCCAACGGCAATTATAACTCCAAAATAATAGAACGTCTTAAGGAGGCTGGATATGAAGTGGGGGTAACGGTGCTCCCCGGGCTCAACACCCCGCAGACAGACCCCTTCCAGCTTAAACGTATAAACATATGTGAAAACAGATTTGCAGACCTAAACGGCCGGTTTTCTGAGCCACTCTTTGCAGCATCCCTCTCAGGCATCCTTTTTAAATAAGTCTTCTTTATATCTCATGGTAATTATGCTTTTAAGATTTCTGGATTCCTGCTTACCCCTGTTCAAGCCAGGGGCAGGCTGTGGAATGACATACTTGGAAAACGCCTATTACTGTCATTCCCACGAAAGTGGGAATCCATGTCTTGAAACCATGAAAATAAATTTACCATGTTTTTTTAAGAGGATACGTTCTTAATGTATTATAGCAAATCAGGCATTAAGAAGGGTGCATAAGAAAGTCGTGGGGATTTTGGAATAGTTGGAATAGAATGGAGGGCTTTGCCTCTGCCGCAGGGGTTCGCAACCCCCTCCCTCAGACCCACCCACAAGGGGGACCAGTCCCCTTGACCCTGTAAATGTCAGGCGTGGCTGCTTAAAATGTCGCCCATGTGCATATATATTAATGCTTAAGTCAGCAGCATTAGGGGTTAGGGGAGGGTGTTAAGTTTCCTGTCACTACTACTTCTGCAGGACTACCAGTTTTTTTGTGTGAGGGTGTCAGAGAGTCTTGCGAAGTCATCTAATGAGAGTGTTTCTGGCCTTGCCATAGGGTCTATGCCGATATCGGTTAGTATTGTCTTGATATTGGAGCCATATGGTTTAAGGCTGTTGGCAAGCGTCTTTCTTCGCTGCAGGAAGCTTGTTCTTATCACCTTAAAAAATGACTCCTCGTTGCAGACTTTTACAGCAGACCTTGGCAGGGGAGAGAAACTTACCACTGCTGAGTCGACCTTTGGGGGTGGTCTAAAGGCCTCCCTGGGTACAACGAACTCTAAACGGCTTGAACTTCTGTACTGTACCATCAACGTCAGTACGCCGTAGTCCTTGCAGCCTTTGAGGGAAGTGATTCGCTTGGCCACTTCCTTTTGCAGCATCAGTATTATGCCCTGAAGTCCTTGTCCCTCTTCTAATATTTTAAAGATTATTGGAGTTGTCAGGTTGTATGGGATGTTAGATACTACTTTGAATCTCTCTATGGCCTTGAAATCAAACTGTAGAACGTCCCCTTCAATCAGTTCAAGGTTGGCGCTGTTTTTAAAGCGCGACCTTAAGAGCTTACACAGATACGGGTCTATTTCTACTGCTATGACTCGCTGTACTCTTTCAAGAAGACCCTCAGTGAGCACCCCTCTGCCTGGTCCGATCTCTACTACCGTATCCTCAGGGGTGAGTTGCGCACACTCCAGCATTCTCTGAAGGATGCCTAAGTCGCCAAGAAAATGTTGACCATACCTCCTGCCCACAGAATCAGTTTACCAATCTTAAGATTGCCATTTAGATATCTTCTTTATATTTCATGGTAACTATGCTTTTAAGCTTTCTGGATTCCTGCTTTCGCAGGAATGACATACTCGGAAAACGGCTATTACTGTCATTCCCGCGTAAGCGGGAATCTAATCCATGAGGCTGATAAATGGCACATATATCCCTGTTTTTGTAGGAATGACCCATACACTTTATTCGTTATCAAATCAACAATCTTTTTGCAAATTCCAATTAGTTGAGTATAACACTACCGAGGTTAGAGTTCACTTGTTTTTTTGCGATAGGTATTGTTTCTTTTCTTCTTTTGCGTGGGGCACTTGGACGATCTTTTTTAACGGCTCACACTGTGCTGTAAGGAGCGTTAGTTGTTCCTTTACACGTTTGAGTTCGTTGCGCTCTGTAAAATACAACAACCAGCCTATAGATGCAACTACTATTAAAACCAAGCTAAATTGAAATATACCTTTTTTACCGCTTGAATGATGCAGTTCTGAGTTTTCAAGTTCTTGTTCAAGTTTTGTTTTTTCTATCAATAGAACCTCCTTACCTCAAACCTGTATATCTCTACCGGTTCGTCATTATAGATATTTGCCTTCATTTTAGCGATCCTTAGCTGTTCTTCAACTGAGTTTACACCCTCTATATCTGGTAAAAGCAACCCCTTTCTATAATCTTTTGCAACTATAACCCCGTATTTCTTATGATCCAGCTCCGAGACGTCATTGATCTTCTGCGGTGCTGACAGGACGTCAACCGAGCAGGTAAGCTCCTCTAACTCTTCCTCCCTGACCGGTGAAAAACGAGGGTCTCCGGTGGCTGCAGCCACAGCGTTTCTGATAATTTCGCTTGCAACGTTCTCCATTACTGGCGCAAACGTACCTATGCAGCCTCTTAGTTGTCCATGTTTTTTCAGGGACACAAACACCCCGGCTCGTTCAACACCTGATTTTTCCTGCATCTCCTTAACAAGCTCTGCTGAAGCAGGTACTAGATCTCCTGACTTGATGTAGTTTTCTATAGCAGTCCTTGCCAATACCACCAGAGGATGACGTGGGTTATCTGTTTTAGTGTGCATTATTTTTTCCTTTTCAGGGCATAGTCGGCCATGACCATAAGGGCATCTTTCTCAGGACAATCGTCAAAGACAGAAAGCTCCTCTTTGGCTTCATTTACTATATCAATGGCCTTTTGCATTGTTTTTTCAATAACCCCGTACCTTTTAAAAAGCACGAGTATATCTTCCAAATGCCTTGTCGTCTCCTGGGGCGAGGCATCTTCTGTTGATTTTATGATCTGAGTTATCTCCTCCTTTTCGTGAGGCAGTGCGCAGTCTAGAAGGTAGATAAGGGGCAGGGTGATCTTTCCTTCGTGGAGGTCCTTGCCAAGTATCTTGCCAAGCCGGTGCTCTTCGGCCTCGTAGTCCAGGATGTCGTCAAACATCTGAAAGACGATACCGGTTTTTAGACCAAACATAGAGAGTGCATCCATCTTCTCCTGCGATACACCGCCAAGTATAGCGCCTATCTTACATGCTGCGGATATGAGAAAGCCGGTCTTGGAGGAGATTATCTGCAGGTACTCCTGCTCTGTTACCAGCGGGTCTCCGATCTTTTGTAGTTGCAGTATCTCCCCTTCAGCCATCTTCATAACGGCGTGAGAGATGATCTGCATGATGGCAAGGTTCTGCTGCTCTACGGCCAGCCGCAGCGAATTGGCGTAGAGGAAATCGCCAACAAGCACAACTATCTGATTACCCCAGACGGAGTGTGATGTTGGTTTACCCCGTCGTACCTCTGCTCCGTCTACTATGTCGTCGTGTAGCAGTGAGGCGCTGTGTATGGCCTCGATGATACTTCCAAAGATAGCCCTTCCACTGCCCTTATATCCGGCAAGCTCGGCGCTTAATATCAGGTACAACGGTCTGAGACGCTTGCCGCCGCTGCCGAGCACGTGTTTGCCTATGACTGGGATCATCGCTACATCACTTCTAAAGACGTCATATAACTCCTTTTCGACTAACTTTAACTCAGGCTCGTATCGTTTAAATATATCTGAAATGAACATATCTGTTATGATAAAACCCGTAATTGTTCGATATTACGTGTTGGATCCTCAAGTTGATGTATGTCCTCTGGTCTGAAGGCGCCTTTTTCGGTAAAGATAAGCGTTACATATCGGGCTGGAGTTACGTCAAAGGCTATGTTTTTGACCTTAACCCCCTCTGGTGCAATCCTGCACGTGCCAAACACGTCTGTAACCTCGCTGCCATCCCGCTCCTCTATGGGTATTTGATCACCGTGTGTCATTGTAAAATCTATGCTGCTGATGGGGGCTGCTACGTAAAAGGGTATGTTGTTTTCCTTAGCCAGCACCGCAACAGAGTAAGTGCCTATTTTGTTAGCCACATCGCCGTTTCTTACTGTCCTGTCGGTGCCGACGATACAGAGGTCTATCTCACCCCTTTTCATTAGTGCTCCGGCCATGTTATCAGTGATAAGGGTTACATCAATACCGTCCTGCATCAATTCCAATGAGGTAAGCCTTGCCCCCTGGAGGACTGGCCGGGTCTCGTCGGCTATTACGCTAACCCTTTTACCCTCTTCTATGGCCACGCGTATGGGAGCAGTTGCGGTACCATAGCCGCCTGTGGCAAGGCTGCCGGCATTACAGTGGGTCAGCACACGCGCCCCATCCTTGATAAACCGTGCCCCCCACTTCCCTATCATTCTATTGATCTCGATATCTTCTGTCAACATAGTCTTGGCCTCATTTATTAGGGTATCCTTAAGGGTCTGAGTGGATACCCCTTCGGTGGCCTTAATGAGTTTTAGTATCCGCTCCACAGCCCAGCGTATATTGACAGCAGTTGGTCTGCTGTTGAGGAAATCGTCTAAGACAGGTTCTAACATTGATATAAACTCCCTATTGTCTGTTGTATCTATCGATATACCGGCCAGGGCTATTCCCATTGCAGCGGCGATCCCGATTGCTGGGGCGCCTCTTATGCTCAGCTGTTTGATACACTGTATAACTCTTTTATAATCGTAGCAGTCTACATAAGCAACCCTGTGCGGTAATACCGTCTGGTCAAGAATACGTACAACCGGTCTTGATTTGTCTTCAATCCACTCTATTGTTTTTACCATATCTTAAACTCCTAATAAACGTTAGCAGAGAGCTCTCTATACATCGCTAGCTATTATACACTAATATAATTAAATCTTTTTCCTTTTTTTCTTGGCATTAGGGGGTAGAATCCTGTCAATAATATCATCGGCGGTCACAAGGCCAACCATCTGGTCATCCTCATCAACAACGGGGATGGCAACAAGGTTGTATTTGGATATCTTGGCGGCTACAATACTTTCATCATCCTCAGGTCTGACCGACTTTATGTTGGTTACCATTATTGAGGACAGTGGTACCTCCCCGTCAGACATTAGCAGGATTTTTAGAGATACAACACCTACCAGGCGTCCATCTTTATCCGCCACGTAGAGATAATATATGGTCTCAACATCGCTGGCGTCCGTCTTGAAACGTTCGATCACCTCCTTTACCTTTGTCTCGCAGTTGTACATGAGGAATTCGGTGTTCATAAGGCCCCCTGCCGTGTCTTCCTCGTGGCCGAGCAGCTCGTGGATGGCGTCGGCGTCCTCTTGCTCAAAGGTATTTAGTATCTGTTGGGTCTTGTCTTTTGGCAGGTCGCTCAGTATGTCGACGGCATCGTCGGTGGCCATCTCCTCGATAATCTCTGCCGCCTTTTTAGTGTCCATGTTGGAGAGGATCTCTACCTGTGTATCAGACTCCAGCTCTGACAAGGTCTCGGCGGCGGATTCAACGTCCAGGGATCTGAAAAACCTGGCGCCCTCGTCTCTAGAAACGGAGCTGATAATGTCGGCCAGATCTGCCGGATGTATCTTGGATAGCTTCTGCTGTGAGACCTTCAGAGAGATCGACTTTAACCTTGGACTTAATGGCTGTAGGAAGTCCCATCGTATTAAGTTATCAGGCATCTGTAGTTTAAAAAAGCTCAAGATCTCCATGCCCTTTTTCTCCATACCCAGTCGTCTTAGTATCCCCCTCATACCTACGTCGATGGCCACAAGGACTGCCCAACTCCTGTAACCCTCAATCTTTATATCATTAACCCTGACCACCTTTGCCCCATTGATATCCACTACCTGCTTATCCAGGACATCCCGGGCCGCAAGCAGGTCAACGTCAAAAGTGTCGTACACTGGCAAATTGGTGCGTTGCAACACAGTGGTCATCATCCTTCTGTTAAAGATGCTAAGACTTTCATAATCTACCCTGTAAAAATTGTCTCGCTTTTCGAGAATGAGCGCTTCTATCCTCGGCGGGTAATCATCAGAGCGCTCCCTGCCGTCGATAGGCTCTCCCTTGACTACAATAACGTCATGGATCCTGCCTAGTTCCTCGCCCTTCATATCGAAAACGGATTTCTTTAATATTTCACTTAAAAATATATCACCAATAAGCGGCATATTACCCTGTACCCTGCAAGCAATCTCCCAAAGGATGTACTCCGTTAGCTTTACAATTTTCTATGTCTTATTACAGCTTGAACACAACACAATGTATGGTAACATAAAATATTATGTGTTTTCACTATAACAAAAGCAGGGGATCAAGATAAGTATATGCACATATGTAAAATTTTAAGCAAACACGCCTGACATTTACGGGGTCAAGGGGACTGGTCCCCTTGTGGGTGGGTCTAGGGAGGGCAAAGCCCTCCCTATTCATTTTCACAGCCTTAAGTCAACAGCATTAGGTCTGAGGGAGGGGGTGGCTTCTGCGTTACAAGGTATTAAATATTTGTCATTTTTTTACCATTTACTGTATCATACTACGTAGGATGATAGTGATAAGAAGTGCAACGGATGAGGATATTGGCGGTCTTTGTGAGCTTTTCAGGATCTGTTTCTCTAAGCTGATATCGGTAGAGGAATGGGCATGGAAGTATAAAAATACTCCTTACGGAGCTCATTCATACGTTGGTGTGGATGGCAAAAACATCGTGTCTCACTTTGGAGGTATCAGATGTAGTATGGAGTTTCAGGGGCAGCGCCTGTGGGCGTATCAGTTCTGTGACGTGATGACCCATCCGGCTTACAGGGCCAAGTCGTTTTCCCTTAAGCCCCCTGTCCTAAGAGCCACAGAGCTCTTTTATAATAAGCACGAAATGGACTTTGCCTTTGGTTTTCCTTCAGAAAGACATGCCAGGTTACATTGCCTGGTGCTTGGGGCCAGTCGCAGGATGCTTACTCTCTATAGAAAGAAGCTGACCTTACAGGATGCCGACATCACCAAGATGCCCCTAAGGGTCTATACAGGATGGGACGGCATCAGGGAAGAGGAGTTAGACCTCTTATGGCAGAGATGTCGCAGCGCCTATCCACTTTCCATTGTCAAGGATGCCAAGTACCTGCTTTGGAGGTATCAGAAGCATCCCACGCGTAGTTACTTAGTGGTTGCATGGCGTGGTTTTTTTATGACACACATAAAGGCCCTTGCCGTTGTCAGGATCGTCAATGATACTATGAACCTTCTTGATTTTATGGTTCCTGATGCCAGCCTTACCGGGAAGTTCTTAAAACTCGTAGACACTCTGGCAATCAGCCATAATGTCTCTAACATAAACGTGTGGTTAAACGGGGGAGAACCCGTTGTGCGGCATTTCCTTGCTCACGGTTATGAGGTATCTCAGGGTCTTCCGTGTGCCTTGAAGATACTCAAGCACGATCGTATACAGGAAATCCCATTCTTTAACAGCCTCTGCTACAGAATGGGAGACTACGACGACAGTTAGATCTGCAGTCTAAAGAGACGGGACGACCATTGTGAAGAGTTTATGTACAGCGGATGTTCTGCGCGGAGGATGGCATAATTTCAAGATAATGATTTTAAAACACATAATTATGCTAAAAACACGCCAGAAGTAGCGGACACTACATTAACTTAAGCAATTGTAAGGCTGGGTAACTTTATGTTTAAAATGTCAAGAATACGTTGGGCCAATGGTGAATAAGAAACCTTACCTGTCTTGTTTTTTCTGACATGTCGGTCAAGTACACTGAAGATGTTGCTGCTAATGTTCTGATGCTTCCCAAACGGATTCGGCCCCATAACTTCCACCCCATTGATTATCTCAGTCAAGTCAAAGTCTCTCTCTAATGTCTGTGCTTCCATAGGGATATTGTACCACTTGTAATGAAAAAAACAAAAATTTATTCTAAAGGTGGATAAACATTCCTGCTGTCATTTTGTTATAATTGATAGCAATTGCTATGCTCACTTTAAAAAACATATCAAAGAAATGCGGGATGCAGGAAGCCCTGACAAAGGTCTCATTAAAGTTATAATGTTGCTTTATCTATAACGCGATGACCTCGATAGCCATAATCCCTGCGAGATACGACTCGAGCCGGTTCCCGGGTAAACCTCTAGCCCTTATACAGGGTAAACCAATGATCCAGCACGTCTACGAGGCCGCCTCTAAGGCCGTAAGCCTCAGTGCCGTAATTGTTGCTACTGATGACCAGCGGATCAGGGAGGTTGTGGAGGGCTTTGGCGCAGTGGCTGTGATGACGGCAACAACGCATCTATCCGGCTCGGACAGGATTGCAGAGGTTGCGCAAGGGCTCAACGCCGATATCATCGTAAACATCCAGGGCGATGAGCCAATGCTCAAGGCAGAGATGGTTGATGACTGCATAAGCCTCTTAAGCGATGAGCGCGCCGCTATGTCAACCTTGAAAAAACTTATTACTAATCAGGAAGAGATACTTGATACAAACGTCGTAAAGGTCGTTACAGATGCAGAGGGCTTTGCTCTGTATTTTTCAAGAATGTCTATACCGTTTTGTAGGGACACATTAGACATAAAATATTTTAAACATATAGGGATTTACGGTTACCGGAGGGAGGTGCTTTTGAGTCTTAGACAAAGGCCAGAGTGTTTGGCTGAAAAGGCCGAGAAATTGGAACAACTCCGCGCACTGCACTATGGCTACAGGATAAAGGTGCTTGAGACAACGGTGCACACACATGCCGTTGACACACCAGAGGATATAGGAAAGGTTGAACAATGGCTAAATACATCTTTCTAACAGGCGGGGTTGTCTCATCCATTGGCAAGGGGATAGCGGCCTCCTCTGTTGGGGCATTGCTTGAGGCAAGGGGACTAACCGTTACCATACAAAAGCTCGACCCCTATATCAACATAGACCCAGGTACGCTAAGCCCGTATCAACACGGTGAGGTCTTCGTAACCGACGATGGTACAGAGACAGACCTTGACCTCGGGCACTACGAACGATTCACCCACGTACGCGCAGCAAGCGCTAACAATTTCACAACCGGTAAGATCTACTACAACGTTATCAAAAAGGAGCGGCAGGGCTTATACCTCGGAGAGACGATTCAGGTAGTCCCACACATAACGGATGAGATCAAGTCTGTCATAAAATCCGTGGCCGCACACAAAGACGTTGTGATAGTGGAGATAGGCGGCACCATTGGAGATATAGAGAGTCTGCCCTTTTTAGAGGCCATCAGGCAGATGCGTTATGACGTTGGTAAGGAAAACTGTCTCTACCTGCACCTGACCCTAGTACCCTATATAAGCAGCGCTGGTGAGTTAAAGTCTAAGCCCACACAGCACAGCGTTAAGGAACTGAGGGAGATCGGTATACAGCCTGACGTCCTCTTGTGTCGTTGTGACAGGCCGCTGCCGTTGGATATGAAGCGCAAGATCGCCTTGCACTGCAACCTCGATGTTGAGTCGGTAGTTGGGGCAGTGGACGTTGATACTATCTATGAGGTACCCCTTGTGCTTCACAACGAAGGACTGGATGATCTGATCATCAAACAGCTCTGTTTGCCATCGCATCCGCCCAGGCTAGACCAGTGGGTGGAGGTTGTCAAGCGTATAAAGGACCCCTCAGGGCAGGTCTCGATAGCCCTTGTTGGTAAGTACACCGAGTATAAGGATGCCTACAAGAGCCTGACGGAGGCGCTTATCCACGGAGGTATAGCCAATAACGTGCGAGTCAACTTTAACTGGGTAGAATCAGAACAACTGGAGTCCTCAATACCGGATGTGCTTCTGTCTGAGGCTGATGGTATTCTAGTACCAGGGGGGTTTGGCAACAGGGGGATTGAGGGCAAAATCGTGGCTGTTAGGTATGCCAGGGAGAAGAAGATCCCGTATTTTGGTATATGTCTTGGAATGCAATGCGCCGTTATAGAGTTTGCCAGAAACGTCTGTGGGCTTAAGGCGGCCAACAGCGCCGAGTTTGACTCCGGCACGGATGCACCCGTCATATACCTGATGCAGACGTGGTATGATCATCGGCAGAACAGCGTACAGGAGCGTTCAACAGAAAGTCATAAGGGCGGTTCTATGAGGCTTGGCAGTTACCCATGTATGTTGACGCCTAACTCCCATAGTTATCAAGCATATGAGTGTGCAGAAATAGTTGAAAGACACCGCCACAGGTATGAGTTTAACAATGAATATAGAGACCTCTTAGTATCAAAGGGTTTGCTTATAAGCGGCATAAGTCCTGATAAGCAGCTTGTGGAGATAGTGGAGCTTGCAGAGCATCCATTTTTTGTTGGCTGTCAGTTTCATCCAGAGTTCAAGTCCAGACCGACAGAGCCTCACCCCTTGTTTAGGGCGTTTATTGCGGCTGTGCTCAAGGAAAGAAGGTCGTTGTTTCCTTAGATTATGAACAACCAGGCAGAGAGTCAAAGAGACAAGACTATAGAGGTTGCCAAGGGCGTGCTGCGGATCGAGGCAGACTCTATACTAGCTCTTATGGACAGGGTGGATGAGGGTTTCCTTACAGCAATAGATATAATCTCACGGAGCAGGGGCAAGGTTGTGGTAACTGGCATGGGCAAGTCCGGCCTGATAGGCAAGAAGATCGCCTCAACGCTTGCCTCAACGGGGACGCCGGCGTTTTTCATGCACCCGGCTGAGGCAGGTCACGGAGACCTCGGTATGATAACACCGGAGGACGTGATCATTGCCATCTCCAACAGCGGTGAGACGGATGAGGTGCTTATGCTCTTGCCATTTTTTAAACGTTATAATCTCGCTATCATTGCCATGACCGGTAAGGTTTCCTCATCGTTGTCAAAGGCGGCAAGTGTGACCATTGATACATCTGTGAAGGAAGAGGCTTGTCCCCTTGGCATAGTGCCGACATCCTCCACAACGGCTGCAGTTGCTATGGGTGATGCCATAGCCGTAGCGCTGCTTGTTCGCAGGGGGTTTGACAAGGAGGCCTTTGCCTTTTTTCATCCCAGCGGGAGTCTCGGTAAGAGGCTCATCACAAGGGTCAAGGACATCATGCACGGTGGGGATGCCCTCCCCTATGTCAGGCCCGACATGCCTATGATGCAGACGGTGTTGGAGATATCGTCCAAGCGTCTTGGTGTGGCCGTGGTCGTTGACGATGATAAACGGCTGGTCGGCATAGTTACGGATGGTGATCTGAGGAGGGGGTTGACGAAGTGGGGGCGGGAGTTTTATGACATGGATACTGCCGCCATTATGACGAAGTCACCTAGGGTTATCTATGATGACGAGCTTGCCGCAAAGGCCCTGTCTGTGATGCAGACCCACAGCATAACGTCTCTGGTAGTACCTGATGAAAACGGTAAGGTAAAAGGTCTCATCCACATCCATGACATGCTCAAGAGCGGTATCGTCTGAAATAGTGAGGTGGAGATAGACTAATTAGGAAGGCGCTGTCTACAGACGTAGGGGTTGTCCACCCCACACACCCCCTCAGACCTCTCCACAGAGGGAAGGGGTGAACCACTCCTGGCACTAAGAAGGGTGCATAAGAAACTTATGGGTCGTCCTGTCATTGACGTGCTCGACACGGCAATCCACAAGCTAATAGATTCCTGCTTTCGCAGGAATGACATATTTCCCCACGACTTTCTTATGCACCCGTTTCAGCTCTCCCTTACCTTCTTCCCCTTCGTAATCTGTTATAATCTTACATGAAGAGCAAGGCGGACCCGATAAGACTATTGGCCATTGAGGTACTCGACGCAATTGAGGCTGGCATGGCGCTGCCTAAAGACGTCTTAGAGCAATTGTCAGGTGGCCTCAATCAGCGAGACAGGGCCTTCTTGATGGAACTTACCTACGGCGTGATCAGATACAGAGACACGCTAGACTGGATGCTTAAGCCGTTTCTAAAGAAACCTGCCGGCCTTAAACCTTCTACCATCAACAACCTGAGACTAGCGTTGTACCAGATAACACACATGAGGGTGCCTGACTGGGCGGCTGTCAACGAATCCGTCGAGATGGAAAAGCTCACCGGTAAGCACGCACTGGTAAATGGCGTTCTGCGCGGGTTTTTGAGAAACAGACACCAACTGGTCGTCCCCACGTTTGAGGAGTCCCCCCTGGAGCATATAGCCATATCCACATCACACCCGAAATGGCTTGTTAAAAGATGGCTAAAGAGGTTTGGAGCGGTCAGGAGCCTGAATTTGGCAGAGGCCAACAACACACCGCCTGCGTTAACACTACGGGTCAACACCGTCGCAGCCACCACTCAGGAGGTCAAGGCTGAGCTTGACCGGTTGGAGATAGAACATGAGCCTTGCAGGTACAGCCCCCACGGCATAAGACTGAAGGAAAACATCTCAATCGCTAACCTGGATTCCTTAAAAGGCAAGATATATATCCAGGATGAGGCCTCACAACTGGTGAGTTTCCTCCTCTGCCCAGACAAGGGCGACTACTGCCTGGACGCCTGCTCAGCCCCAGGAGGTAAGGCAACACACATTGCAGCCATAGCAAACAACAAGCTACACATAACGGCCGTCGATAGCAGCAAAAGGCGTGTCAACAAGATAATCCAAAACGCCAAGACATTAGGGATAAATAGCATACATACCGTTGTTGCAAACATAAAGGAGCTTCCCTGTCAGAGGGAGTTTGACAAGATACTGCTGGATGCCCCCTGCTCATCCCTCGGTGTAATACGGAAAAATCCCGATATTAAGTACAGACATACGGAAAAATCCCTGCAGCAGTTTTCTAACAATCAGCTAGACTTACTGCAGACTGTCTCACGCCACTTGAAAAAAGATGGCACTTTGGTGTACTCTGTATGTTCAACTGAATGTGATGAGGCGGAGGACGTTATTAATAAATTCTTGATTAACAACGAGGCTTTTTTTATCATAAATAATATGGGTACCCTAATAAAGCGGTACGGACTAGACTTGGCAGATTTTAATAGCCATCCACACGCGCAAGAGGGTTTTTATAGAACCTTTCCTGATGTCCATTCTACAGACGGCTTTTTCTTTACGGTAATGTCAAAACGATGAAAGTACTACTAAGAATTGTTCTGTTCTTTTTCATCTTTAGCGTAGTAACTGTAATTACTGGATACATAACGTTTGGATTGTTGACTACGAGCAAGAGCATATTAGTACCAGATTTAAAGGGCAAGAGCCTGCTAGACGCCAATGGGATACTAAGCGGCGTAAAGCTCTATCTAAAGGTTGAAGGCGAGACCTACGACGATAACGTTGCAAGTGGACAGATAGTCAAGCAGAACATCCCTGCTGGTAACAAGATTAAGGAAGGACGAACCATATCCGTGGTCATGAGCAAGGGGAGACGTTTTCAGACCGCAGGTGACCTCCGGGGACAACCTGTAGAAAAGGCTCAAGACATGGCCGCCTCAAACAAACAGAAGGTTTCAAAGGTTATAGAGGTCTATTCCGACACAGTTGAGGAAGGAAAGGTGATTGCACAACGTCTATCCTCTGAGGACAAGGGGGGAGCGGAGCTTTCAGTAGTGATAAGCAAAGGGTCTTATCCCTCTACGCTTTACTGTCCCGACTTTATAACTCAAGAGGTCGCACAAGCACAAGAACTTGCAAAGTCGCTTGGCCTTGAGAGCAATGTCACCGGTACCGGCCCAAGAATTACCAGCCAACAACCTGCACCTAATTCTATTATAAAGAAGGGCACAACAGTTGAGTTAAGAGCAGCTTCCATAGAGGAATAGGGTGAATTTGCACCCAAAGGAATAAAACACAAGGAGCGTAGACACGATGGTTTTGATAGCACCTTCCATACTTTCAGCAAACTTTCTAGACCTGAGGGCAGAGTTGAAGGCGACCGAGGAGGCCGGAGCCGACCTGTTTCACGTTGACGTGATGGACGGCAGCTTTGTGCCAAACATCACAATAGGCCCCTTTGTAATACAACAGATAAAAGAGGCAGCACGCCTGCCCCTTGACGTGCATCTGATGATAGAGTCCCCGGACAGATACATAGCTGACTTTGTCAAGGCGGGTGCCGATACCCTAACCATCCACCTTGAGGCTGATAGGCACTTGCACAGGAGCGTTTCCTACATAAAGGAGCTTGGCTGTAAGGCGGGCGTCGCTATAAACCCTGCCACGCCGGTGGAATCCCTGCAAGACATACTACCAGAGGTCGATGTAGTTGTTCTGATGTCTGTTAATCCAGGCTTTGGTGGTCAGAGTTTCATATGGCGCTCTATTGAAAAGCTCATACGGCTTAAGAGGATGATCGACCAAAGGGGGCTGGACACCCTAATAGAGGTCGACGGCGGTGTAAGCCCAAAGAATGCAGCCCAGGTAGTAGATGCCGGCGCTGGTATATTGGTCATGGGGTCTGCATTTTATAAGTCAAAGGATTACATGGAAACAGTCCGATCTGCAAGATCAGGTTAAGGTATGCGTGCGGATTCCGATTCTGATTCGAAGCGGGCAGTATCCGCGCTGATCTTTCAGGCTGATCGCCTTGCTCAGGAGGCTAAGTATCAAGAGGCCTATAAGTTATACAAGAGGGCTTTGCAGCGGATAAAGGTTAGCAGCCCTGAGCGTCTGACCTGTTTGATGTCCTTGGCCGACACGGAGCGAATAATGGGTGCCTTCAACGATGCCATCAAGCATTATAGTGAGGCCATAGCTATATGTCAGAGGCGGTGTGCGCACCCTCCACTAGGCCATCCCACAAGGCGAAGGAGATACGAAAAAGAGGCGGTGGATGCCGAAATTGGCCTGGCTCTTGCCAAAAGGGCATTGGGACTATGGAAGGAAGCCCTGGTCTCTATAGCAAAGGCAAAGCAGCACTATATAGACACTGGTGATAAGGCAGGGTGTGCATTTAGTCGCTGGGCTGAGGCGGGTACTCTAAGGATCAAGGGCGATATAGGGGGCTGCATAGAGGGATTCAAACAGGCAATGGAGCTGTTTACCAGATCAGGCGATAACTCTGGCGTTGGGTACTCGCTGTGCGGCTTAGGCGGGGCACACAGGATTGAAGGTTCATACGAGGCATCGTTTGATTACTACAGCAGGGCAAACAGATTGTTTTCCTCGTTAAATGACCGCTTTGGCATCGCCTATTCCTATTGTGGTATGGGTAATGCCCTCAGGATGAAGAATATCTACAAGGAGGGTGAGGATTATCTTATCAAGGCACTCTCGCTTTATAATAAGATCGGTGATATAGTGAGTTCGGCTTATACGCTCTGGAGTCTTGGTATTTTGTATACCGTTACTGGCAGGTATGATATGGCTGATAGTTTTTTCGATAAAGCGCAGCAGCGTTTTACAACCACCTCTGATGTCCGTGGGACTGTGTACGTCTTGCTTGGCCGGTGTCAGCTTGGCTGCCTAAGCAACAATAGCGCAGACAACGCAGGTCTCCTCGATGAGGCCTTACGCTATGCCAAACAATACGATTTTGCTGTTGAGCGGTGTCATTGTCTTAAGGTGTCAGCGATCCTAAACGGCGTTACCACGGATTGTTATCAACAGATAGGAATTACAAGCCCAGGTGAAGCGCTGCCGCTAAATATACCTTGAAACGAATTATAATATGACATTTTTAAACGTTCCAAACACGCTTACTTTATTGAGGATACTCACAATACCGTTTATTGTGTCAATGCTTGTAAAGGGAAGATACAAGGCAGCGCTGTTTTTATTCATATTTGCATCTGTCACTGACGTCCTTGACGGTCTTGTCGCCCGTATTGCCAAGCAGCAGACAAAGCTCGGCAGGTTCCTCGACCCAATGGCAGACAAGCTCTTGCTGGTAACCTCGTTTGTTACCTTTGCTGTATACGGGTGGGTGCCCATGTGGCTGACTGTCAGCTTTATATTAAGAGACGTGATGGTTGTGATAGGTTGGGTAGGTTTTTATCTACTGCACAAGTTCATATTCATAAGACCCTCTATCTTAGGTAAAACGGCTATTGCCATGCAGATGACGCTGTGTGCCTTTATCCTTATAAAGTTAAATTTCAGGGATGTCATGCCTGATGCTTATGTGTTTATCTGGATTACGCTTGCGTGTACAATAATATCGGGGCTTCACTATTATTATCAGGGGTTTACGTACAAACGTGGGTAGCGAAAATAAATGTCATTCCTGCGAAAGCAGGAATCTATTAAGGTTGTTTACGTATAAACGTGGCTAGTTCAAACGGCAGGAAGATACTCTCTGTTGATCCCCAGAGTCCTGCAGCAGAGGCTGGCATTAAGGCTGGCGATGAGTTAATCTCTATCAACGGTAATTACATTAACGACGAAATAGACCTTAACTTTCATGCACACGACACTACAGACGAACTTGACCTGGTAATCAAGCGAAGAGGCCAGCTTATGCAGGTCTCCCTGCAAGTGGATGAACAACAGTGGCTAGGCATTGAACTACAACCCTTTAAGATCAAGATCTGCAAGAACCACTGCCCCTTTTGTTTCGTCTCACAACTGCCCAGAGGTCTGCGAAAGACGCTGTACGTCAAGGACGAGGACTATCGCATGTCATTCCTCTACGGCAGTTTCATTACGCTTACGAACCTGACGCAGGAGGAAAAGACAAGGATTGTGCAGCAGCGTCTAAGCCCCCTTTACATATCCGTGCACTCGACAAACAACGAGTTGAGGCAGAAACTGCTTGGCAACCCTGCCCCTTTGGATATCCTAAGAGAGATACAGTTTTTTACAAAGAACAAGATAAAGCTGCACACACAGATAGTGCTCTGTCCCGGCCTAAACGACGGCCGGGAGTTAGAGAGAACCATCACAGACCTGTACAAGTTCTTCCCATACGTAGAGTCCATCGCCGTAGTGCCTGTTGGTCTCACAGATCATGGCAAGAGGCGTGTCAGTCCTCTAACCAGGGAGGATGCCCAAGCTGCCCTGGATATTGTCGGCCGCCTGCAGAAGAGATTTCAAAAAAAGCACGGCCAATTCATCGTCTATGCCGCCGATGAGCTATACCTCAAGGTAGGAGCAAACATCCCTCCGTTGACTGATTACGGCGACCTGCCTCAGATAGAAAACGGTGTAGGTTTGGTGGCCTCTTTTCTTGACGGTGCAGCACAGTTTGAGGGGTTAAGGCGGCGTCCCAAGAAATCTGTAGTAACGTTTACGGGCGTGTCTTTTTATCCCTTTTTGAGGGATTTTGCATCTACGATTTTTGAGAAGACCGCTTTCAGTCTCAGGGTAATACCGGTAGAGAATCAGTTTTTTGGCACCTCGGTGACCGTTACGGGGCTTCTTACTGGTCGGGACGTTGTACATGCCCTCATCGGCCAGGTAGGGCCAAAGGATATCCTCTTTATACCGGATATCGTGTTTAAAGCAGACAACAATGTTTTTTTGGACGACATCACTGTTGGCTTCATAGAGGAGGCGTTAAAGGTGAAGACACAGGTCATAGAGTCCACATATGATGGGCTTATTACGGCATTAGAGGAGTTACGTTGATGATAAGTGCAAAGACTAAGATAACTGGCCTTTTGGGCTATCCGGTTGAGCATAGCCTATCACCGGCGATGCATAATGCTGGCTTCAGGGCGTTGGGGATAGACTACTGCTATTTGGGATTCTTGGTGCACCCCGACTCCCTGCCAGATGCGGTCAAGGCAATCAGGGCCTTAAACCTCGCCGGTGTAAACGTGACCGTGCCACACAAGGAGAAGGTTATCCCTCTCTTGGATGAGGTTGACAAAGAGGCCCGTTTTATCGGAGCAGTCAACACGGTGCTGAATACTGGCGGTATCCTCAAAGGGTTCAATACGGACGGGCGAGGGTTCATCAAGTCGCTTACGAAATCCAACGTTGTTGCCAAAGACAAGAAGGTATTTATAGTTGGCGCTGGAGGGGCCTCCAGGGCTGTGGCCTATTATCTGTGTAAGGATGCCGCCTCGGTGCATATGTTTGATATAGACAGGGTAAAGCTTGAAAACCTGGTAGGAGACTTAAATCGTATAAATGGAAACGTCTACGCCGAGGAATCGTTAGCCGTTGTCAGCAGCTCGGACATAGTGCTCAACGCCACCCCGCTAGGGCTTCACGACAACGACCCGATGCCATTGGACATAAATTTGTTAAGCGACTCTCAGGTAGTATACGATCTTATATACAGCGAGACGCCGTTACAAAGGTTTGCCAGCGAGCTTGGCTGCAAGGTGTTAAATGGCCTTGGAATGCTCTTCTGGCAAGGCGTTCTGGCCTTCGAACTCTGGACAGGGAAGGATGCACCCGTCGATGTGATGTGGAAGGCCCTTGAAGAAGGAAGAAGAGGAAAGGTATAGAGAGGGCTGCCCTGCCTATAGAAAACGATAAAGGCGTATCCTCCTAAAAATACATGGTAATTTATATTATGGTTTCAAGACATGGATTGCCACTTTTGTGGGAATGACAGTAATAGCCGTTTTCCAAGGGGGTGCGACCCCCTGCGTCATTGTATGTCATTCCTGCGAAAGCAGGAATCAAGAAAGCTTAAAAGCATAGTTACTATGAAATATAAAGAAGATACATAGAGGTATCTCTGCCTTTTCTAAAAACAGAAATTACTAGAGCCATAGAGCAGGAAAGCAGTATATGACGAGCATCACAATACAGGATAGAAAAATAGGCGTAGGTGAGCCTGTTTTTATTGTAGCCGAGGTCTCGGCTAACCATCGCCAGAGGCTTGACGTCGCCCTCAAGACCCTTGAAGCGGTCAAGGAGGCAGGCGCTGATGCGGTCAAATTTCAGACGTATACGCCTGATACCATCACGATAGATTCACATCAGGAGTGGTTTCAGATAAAACACGGCACCATCTGGGACGGTAAAACCCTATATCAACTCTACAAGGAGGCCTATACACCATGGCATTGGTATGGCACGCTCAAGACTGTAGCTGAGGATTTAGGGCTTATCTGTTTCTCATCGCCATTTGATAAGACAGCCGTGGACTTCCTGCACGAGATGCAAACACCAGCATACAAGGTGGCCTCATTTGAGATAACCGATATCCCGCTTATACAATACATAGCATCAAAGGGCAAACCGGTGATCATATCAACCGGCGTGGCAGAACTCTCAGAGATAGAGGAGGCCGTTGCAGCCTGTAAGGATGTTGGTAATGAAGACATCATCCTGCTTAAATGTTCAAGCATCTACCCAACGCCCTTTGACGAGATCAATCTAGGGGGGCTTACTTATCTGAAGGAGCATTTTAAGACCGTCGTTGGTCTCTCGGATCATTCAACCAGCATATCGGTACCAGTGGCCTCGGTAGTTTTGGGGGCCAGCGTGATTGAAAAGCACTTTACGCTGGATCGTGCGCTGGGTGGCCCAGACAGTGAGTTTTCTCTTGAACCGTCAGAGTTCCGGCGGATGGTGCAGGCCGTAAGAGAGGTCGAGGCAGCGCTGGGTGATGCCAGTTATCGTCTCAGTGAAAGGGTTAGACAAAACAGGGTTCATGTCCGTTCCCTCTTTGTTGTTAAGGATGTACAAGCAGGGGAGTCATTTACACAGGATAATGTAAGGTCTATAAGGCCTGGTCATGGACTCCATCCGAGGTATCTTAAGGACATACTAAGTAAAAGGGCCACAGCGTTTATCAAGCGAGGGACTCCGCTAAGCTGGCAGCATGTTGAAAAAGAAGAAGGGGAGGACTGTCATTGACCTCCAAACCTGTAATAAAGACTATCATTCCGCAGATGGGAAACACCTATAGCTCATTTCCGTCAGTGGTCGAGTACAATAATTATTTGTATTTTTACTATCGCCAGGGAGTTAAGGACAGCTATCAGTGTCATGGGCTTAACGGCAAGGTGCGATGCCTTAGGATCGAAAAGGCATGTCTCTTAGGACGTTTTAGGGACGACGATGACAGCCGCCCTCAACTGGAGATGGGTGAGGATTTTTGTGTCTTTGATGGTGAAAACGAGCTTGATGCCATCGTATGTCGCTTAGAGAGCGAACTCTTCACCCTTTGTAGCAGGGTATACGTAAGAGATACGTTTGCCGCAACCTACATATCGTTTTCGAGACTGCCGATGTTTGATAGCAGGCATGAGGTCGTCGTAAAGGGCGTTGATTGGGTAGTGTTTTACGGAAAACCGTTTAGGTGGGTCTCAGGGTATGTGTTTTCAGCCTATGGGGTGTTAAAGGGAGGGACTGATAGTATACCGTTAGTCCTTTATACGGAGGATTTCACATCTTGGAGCGTGATGTCTTATGTAAAGAGTATCCATAAAAACGTGATACTTAACGAAAACTCTATTGTTTATGACGGTTCTAGATACATCATGTTTATCAGGCAGGACTCAGCTCCTTATGGCATATGGTACTGTGTCTCAGGAGACCTTCAGGGTTGGAGTGAGCCAGTTAAGTTGATTAGTTCGGCTGTTGCCCCAATGGCGATCGTCAAGGACGGCAGGTGCCTTTTATCGTTTCGTTACCTGTACAATAATGACCACAGCGCTATTTCTATCATATCGCCTTTTGAAGAGGTCAAGATGGACAATATAGAGACCTATGAAGGTAGTCCCTTTGACGGTGGTTATACAGATTTGACGTTTATAGACGATTGTCTTTTTGTCTTGTATTACGTGGGCAACGTCAATGGCGAACCCTACATACGATTGGCAAAGGTTTCAATATAGCAAACGAGCGTACAAGGGCGATTTATCTTATAGTAGAGTATCTATCGTTGTCGGGACTGATTTGTGTCTTACTGCTTTTCAAGCCGATAGTAGACCTTATAGATATAAATGGTCTGTATACAAACTTTGTGGTGTTTTTAAGTGCCAAGACAATAGGCGGTCTACTTAGAATCCCCTGTTCGTATGACGGCTCTATTATAGGCTTGCCAGCCATAAGTCTTGATGTTCGATTTGGCTGTAACGGTCTGGAGGCTGTTATAATGTTCGCTATTGCCGTGATAGTGTTTCCAGCGCCGTGGAGGATTAAATTAAAGGGTATTTTGGCTGGCTTTGTGATTATTCAGTTCTTAAACATTTTAAGGATAGCGGTGCTTGCCTATGTCGGGGTTTATCACAAAGGGGTTTTTGACGTTATCCATATGTATTTTGCACAGGTGATTATGATAGCGGTAGTGTTAGGTATCCTTATGGTATACCTGAACTATGTAAGAGGGCACAATCCTTCGTAAAATAGCCTTACCACATACGCTGCTGACGGTATTGCGTTTTATGACGTTTTATGCCGTATCGCTTACAATATGGTTTGGTGTTCAGGATTATTACGGTGTATTTATTGTTGAGATAGCGGCTCCCCTGATAGCCACGGTGAAAGGGATAAAGAGCGAGCTGATTATACACAGGGGCAATGACGTAATAGCCTCGTTTATATATCAGGGGGGTGGTGCTACACATCAGGTGATAGATGTACTCGTAAAGACATCGTTTTATTCATTTAACGCCCCTTTGACGTTTGCTGTATTGTCGGTGTTTTACCCGTTTCTAAAGTTGAATCCTGCCTTTAAGAGAGAGTTTCCTTCTAATTATGGGACATATCTTTTCTACCTTCAAGTTCTTGGGTCGCTATTTATCTTTCACGTCGTGATAGTGTTTTTCATGTTAGGAAAGGATCTGTCTGTTATGTTGGCAGGGATGGAGATAGCAACGGCGAGGTTTAAAGTTGAGTTATGGCTTTTTGCAGGGCAGTTTGTAGAGTATATTGGAAAGAGGGTAGAGCCTTTGCTTGTGGGGTTTTACATCTTTATCAGGTTTTTTAGTTTTAGATAAAGGGAAGGGAGAGGATTATGTCCTCCCCCCAATTTTTTTGTTGAAAGGGAAGCAACTCATATCGAGTCTTTATTACTTCTTATGGCATCTAGAACAGTTTTCTTTTGCGCTTGCATTAAAAATAGGCTGATCTTTGCCACCAGCATTAAAAGTGGCTTTTCCGTTATGACAGGCGCCGCAAAATTTACCTTCTGTAAGGTCTTTCATCGTTATCTTAACGGTTCCTTTTTTCATCTGTGGAAATAGGTCCGCCTTATGACAATCAGGGCATTTCTTACCGGCATCAGCATGTTTTTTGCCGTCAAATAATACCTTTCCATCCTTGCCACCTTCATACTCAATCGTCTTTCCAGGCATGACAGCCATCGCAACACCAGTAAATGCAAAAGCCATAACAACAGCTATTACAGCAATTTTAAATCTCAATCTGTACACCTCCTCTCATAGTATCCATATATGTTCAAAATGAACTATATAGAATAAAACTATAACTCAAGCCGTGTCAAGGGGGCGAATTTTGAATTGTTAGGGATTGATTCTGATAATGGTTCTTATTTATTAATGCTCACCTGTTAAGATACTGTAAAGAAGAAGGGATCATATTTACAAGGACAAGGAGTTACCGCAAGAATGATAACTGTTACGTAGAACAGAAGAACTACTCAGTGGTACGTTGAATGGTTGGTTATATGACACAATCGAGGAGCTTACAGTGGGGTGCATAAGAACCACCATGACCTTACGGACACAACAAGCAATGAAAATCCTTGATAAAGAACTTGAGGTTCGTACCGATAAACTGGAATTCGCAGTTAAAGAAAAAGCCAAAAAAGACACGGAGTTAAAAGAGGCCTTAAGACACGCTGGATTGCTGTAACCGCGCCCGCCTTTGTTTCTATAATCCAACGCGTAATTAAACATTACGCTTACATTCTCACAAAAGCTATCAACGACTTCCCTTGTCGTCGTTTAGATTATCTTGTCAATCTTTAAGTTTCTTTCTAGCCAACACGATAGCGCCTATTATTGCGACCAACAGGATCACTGAGGCAATCTCAAAGGGAAGCATGTACTGTGTAAACAGGACATACCCAATAGCCGAGGTATGTGTCATCGTTTTAATCTTGTCGATACTCCAGGCGCCACCCTCTCCAAGCCTAAGGTAGAACGTTGACACTACAAACACAAGCATAATACCTGCCGCAACAATAAGACCCATTGGCCAATCTCTGATGTATACACGTTTATTTGGGCCTTCTCTGAGATTTAACAGCATTACAACGAACAAGAATAATACCATTATTGCACCGGCATATATGATTATCTGTATCGCCGCCAAAAACTCTGCATTTAAGAATAGATACAGACCAGCCACGTGGAAAAACAACAACAGCATTAACAGAACGGCGTGCATAACGTTCTTCCTTGTTACGATCAATGCAGAGGCTATTACACACATGGAGGCAAAGTATATAAAAAAGCCCTGCTGGATCATCCCTTCTCCGCCTGCTTACTACTGCCAATTCCCCAACACTGACAACGTGTGTTATTCATTGGAAACCTCGCCGGCGGTACCGGTTGCGGTTATAGGGACTGGCGAAAGCGGTTCTGAGGTAATCGCTGCCTTAGGTTTAAAGATGGCCTGCTCATGTGGCGTGCAAAAGTCCTCTAGCTTGGGGCGCCAGAAGTGTTCAAGATAATACCTACCCTTTGGGCCTTCCATATATTTATCCCAGTTATCGAGCAGGGTATCTTTTGTCATAAAAAACGCTTCCCTGGAGTAGTCTGAGTACTCATAGTGCTCTGTCAGCACCACTGCTCCAAATGGACACGCCTCAACGCAGAAGGAACAGTACAGACACCTCAATAACTCTATTTCGTACCTGTCAACTACTTTTTCGTGGTTATCCCCTTCAGACGTAAAGATGTTGATGCACCTTGATGGGCATATTGCTGCGCACAGACCGCATCCAACACACTTGGCCTTACCGGTTGCTGGGTCTCTTACAAGGGCGTGCAGTCCTCGAAACCCCTGTTTTGCCTGCCGCTTCTCTTTGGGGTACTGCTGTGTTACGGGCTTTTTAAATGCCGTCGTTAAGGTCAGCTTCATACCCTGAAGTATCTCAAGGAAAAACACCCTTCTCAAGAGACTGGCAAAAAAACCGATCTCCTTTCTACTAACGACCTTTACACCAGTGTCATTAGACACTATTATTTCCTCTGTTGCATCCATTTATACTCCCAATGCCCAAAGACTCATTATACCAACATATCTTTTACACATGACTATTTGTAAACCAAAGTTTCATTAACGCTGTTATCACAACATTGACTAATGACAGAGGGATTAACACCTTCCACCCTATCGACATTAACTGATCGTACCGGTATCTAGGCAGGGTAGCCCTTATCCAGTAGTAAAAGAATATACATGCATACAGCTTAAGGACAAACCACACGATCCCCGGCACCGCTGCAAGAAATGGCAGCAACTTAAGGATGAAAGGAGGCAGCGTCCACCCGCCTAGGTAACACAGAACGGCTACAGAGGACATTACTATCATCCCCGTGTACTCGGCCATGAAGAACAGTGCAAAGCGCATCCCGCTGTATTCCGTGAAAAAACCGGCAACAAGCTCGGTCTCTGCCTCTGGCAGGTCAAAAGGCGTCCTGTTAGTCTCTGCGATGGCAGAGACAACGAATGTAAAAAATCCTATAAACTGAGGTATTATATAGAGCCCTCCAGGGTATCTCTGTTGTGCGTGTACTATGTCGGTCAGGTTTAGCGAACCGGCCATTAACATCACCCCAACGAGGCTCAGACCAAGGGATACCTCATAACTTATCACCTGCGCTGAGCACCTCAGGCTGCCAAGAAACGAATACTTAGAATTGGATGCCCATCCCGCTAGGATTATACCGTACACCCCAAGGGAGGACATCGCAAATATGAAGAGTAAACCAATGTTAATGTTGCTTATTATAAAGCCATCGTAAAACGGTATCACAGCCAGTGTTGTCAGTGCCGCCATCAGGCCAAACACAGGGGCCATGAAAAATATCGGCTTGTCCGCATTAGCGGGGATTATGTCTTCCTTAAAAAACGACTTTATACCATCCGCTATCGGCTGGAGTATCCCATAGGGGCCTACTATCATCGGGCCAAGGCGCATCTGCATCCTGGCTATGACCTTCCTCTCAAAGTACGTGGCATAGGCCACATGCCCCATCACGGCTGCAAGGACTATGGCTATCTTAAAGATGATAACTCCTATATCCCATAAAAGCCCTTTTAACTCGATTGCCGATCCTATGTTCATGGCTTCAACATATCCCCTTAAATCTTCTCGATCCTTACAGCGGTTGCCTCTAAAGACAGGCAATTCAGTACCGGATCTATTTGGTAGCTTAACATACCCAGACAGCCTGACTTTTCAAACGAATTAGACATCAAGACGATGCACTCAGGCACTTCCTTGCTGATCCTAGCGACCACCTCTACCTGTCCCTCGGTTGTGTAGACCATGACCCTATCACCGTCATTGAGGGAGCGTTGTTGAGCCTGTTTATGGTTTATAAGCAAGTAAGGCTCTGGATATATGCTCAGTATACCCTTAGACTTGGTTGTTATCGTTCCGCTATGGTATAGAGGTCTCTGTGGGATGAGATGCTGGTTAGGATACTCACCCTGGCAGTATTCTGCTATTGGCAGGTTATCAAGCCCCTCTACGTCGAAGTTCCCTTCGCTTTCTCTGAGGGGTTTGCCGTTGTATGGCCAGATCGTCTGACCTGAGTTCATGCCCTCATAGGTTAAACCTGAATGCAGCGGCGATTTTTGCGTTATCTCGCTCCAAAGGTCTCGCACACTCATGTAGCTTTCCTTCATCCCTAGCTCCTTGGCTATATTGGCTATGATCCTCCAGTCGTCCTTGCCAACTGCAAGCGTTTTCGCCTTTCTCAACCGTTGTATCCTTCTTTCGAGGTTCGTAAAGGAGCCATCCTTTTCAGACCATGCCGCTGCCGGTAGTACTACATCGGCTAGCTTTGCCGTCTCTGTCACAAATATATCCTGAACCACCACAAACTCTATGTTTCTCAACGCATCTTCTGTTTTATTCCTATCGGGGAAGTTAATTACTGGATTTTCACCCATCACGTAGAGTGCCTTAAACTCACCGCTAAACCCCTTTTCTATGATCTCAAAGGCATTGTTGCCCTTTTCCTCTGGGGTGGAGCCACCAGCCGTGTCTTTTATCTTATGAGCAATAACCTCTAACTCAACCGGCCTTCCTCCGGGCAGCAAGTCTGGTACGCAACCCATATCTATGAGGCCCTGGTAGTTTGGCCTGTCTGACATCAGAAATATCCTGCCATTTAGCAGATACGCAATAGCCCCAACGAGAAACACCTTCTTTGATACCCTCTCGCCCTGACATATGTCCTGCCCCAAGATGATGACGGGGGTTTTCATCGCACACAGGTCCTTGGCTGCCCGCTCGATAATGTCATCCGAACCCCCTGCCGCTTTCAATTCCTTAGAAGATGGTATCTTAAGCAGAGCTATCTTACTCTCTATAATGTAGCTCTCGTTTCTAAGCCCTTTGCGTTTTACAATCTTACTGAGGAGGGCGCTTAGCACCACCTCCTCGGCGTAAATAGAAGGCACTATCTCGTAATCTATAAACATTTTCAATCCGCCAGGCATCCCAACAACCACAACCTTGGCCCCGTGCCTCCAGGCCAGCCTCACCTGAACACCCATGACGGGATTGATCGCTGTGGGGTCCCCGCCAACCACCAACACACCGTTAGACCTCTCAATACCGTGCAAGAGGTTGGCCGTCACGCCAACGCCCAGCATCCGCTCCAGATAGCTCTGTACCGGTGCATAAAAAAACCTTGCCGCCGAGTCTATATTGTTAGAGCCTAAAATAAAACGTATTAACTTCTGAAGCATGTAGTTGTCTTCATTTGTGCATCTTGCCGATGCTATGCCTGCGATGGCCTTACCGCCATGAGCTTTCTTTATATCCTTGAGCTTCTGGGCGACATAGCCTATGGCCTCTTCCCAGGTAACCGGCTCTAATTGGCCGTTTTTCTTGATAAGAGGCGAGCTTAGGCGCTCATCGCTGTCTACGTAGTCGTAGCCAAAGCGCCCCCTTACACACAGAAGCCCTCTGTTTAAGCCGCTTTTTAAGTCGGGTATCGTCCTCATAATGGAACCGCCGCGCATCTGTAATATCATGTTGCAGCCCACGCCGCAAAAACCGCACACGGTTTGTATCTCATTTTCAACGTACCAGGGCCTGTAACTGTGCCTATGGGGTCTTGACGTAATGGCGCCCACAGGGCACACCGTAAGACAGTTACCGCAGTACTCACAGTTGTATCGTCCTCCTGAAAACGGCTCTACAAAGGAGTGACATCCCCTGCCCGTGATCGCTATTGCGTAGGCCCCTTGTACGTCCTCGCACATCCTCACGCACCTGGAACACAGTATGCACCGCTCCATGTTTCGTACTATAAACGGGTCGTTAAAGTTCTCTGGGTGTTTGCGCTTGCCTTCTAAGAATCTTCCCTCGTGTGCACCATACTGCACGACCAGTTCTTGTAGGATGCACTCACCGGCCTTATCGCACACCGCACAGTCCAGGGGGTGATTGATAAGCAGGAATTCGAGCATCGCTCTTCTGGTCTCTCTTATGACCTCCGTCTCGGTCCTGACCACCATGCCGTCGGTTACATGAACCGTGCACGAGGTCTGAAGGCGTGGAAGGCGCTCTATCTCTACAAGACACATACGACAACCGCCATACGGCTCTAGTCCCTTGAAGTGGCACAGGGTAGGTATCTTTATCCCTGCACCCTCGGCGGCCTCTAATATTGTTACAGGCGTCTCTACCGATACCTCTATGTCGTTTATCGTGAGCTTTATCATTATAATCTAACTCTTATGATGTTACAGCGCCTTTTGTTATAGGGCAGCGTTTATGTTTTATATGATACTCTATTTCTTCAGGATAGAGTTTTAAAAATCTTAGCAATACGTTTGCCGCCCCGTCTCCGAGAGGACAGAAGGTCTTACCTACAATGTTTCTTGCAACGTCGGCAAGCGTATCCACATCCGAGGAGGTGGCCTGGCCTCTTTCGATCCTGCCTAATATGTTTGTCATCCAGCCTGTCCCTTCTCTGCACGGTGTGCACTTACCACACGATTCATGCGTAAAGAAGCTCATGGCACGTTCATATACCCTCACCAGACATACGGAGTCGTCTATGACTATGATGGCGCCGGAACCTAACTGGCTGCCTGCCTTGGGCAGACTTGTGAAGTCCATCATACAATCTATTTTGTCAGCAGTTAAGATTGGGGTAGAGACACCGCCTGGTATCACGCCCTTTAAGGTCCTGCCTTCTTTGAGTCCACCGCAGTGTGTATATATTATCTCCCTAAGCGTGGTACCCATGGGCAGTTCGTATACGCCGGGGCGCTTTACACATCCGCTTACGGAGAAAAGTTTTGGCCCGGGGCAGTCCCTGTTACCGATCCTGGCATATGCCTTGGCACCTTCTTTGACGATATATGGTATGTTAGCAAACGTCTCGACGTTATTGATTATCGTTGGTTTGTTCCACGCACCAGAGTTTACTGGAAAGGGTGGTTTGATACGCGGCTGTCCCCTCTTGCCCTCAAGGGACTCGATTAGGGCTGTCTCTTCGCCGCATATGTATGCCCCTGCCCCCGTGTGTACCGTCAGGTTGAAGCGAAAGTGCCTTGCCAAGATGTCCTTGCCAAGATAACCTCTATCGTAGGCCTCCTGTAAGGCCCTTTCGAGAATGACCTTTGCCTGGGGATACTCACCGCGCAGATAGATATATCCACGTGTGGATTGAAGCGCATAGGCAGACAGCACCATCCCTTCTATGAGCAGGTGCGGGTTTTTCTCAAGTATCGGCCTGTCCTTAAACGTGCCAGGTTCACCTTCGTCGGCGTTGCAGATAAGGTATTTAGGAAACTTCGGGTCCATTGCGGCAAACTGCCACTTCATCCCCGTGGGAAACCCCGCCCCTCCCCGCCCGCGCAACCCCGATGCCTTGACCTCGTCAATGATGTCGCGCGGTGTTAGATCAACGACCGCCGTCTCAAGGGTCTTGTACCCGCCAACCCTTATGTACTCATCGATGCTGGCCGAGTCTGGGTTTTCTATGTTCTTAAGTAATATACTTTCTTGCATACTAATACCATGACACCATTATAACACATAAGTATATCCTATCCCCTAATTCTTATCCAGTGCGGATATAATTGCAGACAGTATATGCAAAGCTGCTATAGGAGTTACAGAGCCTGAAGGGGTTTTGGACTCACTTCTATGGACAACCCAATCCCTATACCGTTTGATTTTCTTTGCATCATCTATTGTATTTTTATCAATTATTTTTGTAAGCAAATCCAACGTATCATTGAATCTCCAGTATTTCACTTCCCGTTTATACTTACCGTAAATCTCTGAAGCAAGAGAATCTGGCCGTAGTTCTTTAAATTTATCGCCTTTCTTTATTATGTATTGAATAATGTGCCGTTCAAAAACTGCCCATAAGAACACCACATAGAAATCTTCTATATGCTTTTCACTTGTTTCAATTAGCTTTTCAGCTTCATTATAGACTTTAACATCAAAATTCTGTCTTGCATTTTCCTTTGTAACCTTAAGAGATTCCCTGGATACTTCGTATGATCTATAGATATCATTCAAGTTATCTGTTCTTGAGCTAATCATCTTTAACCAATGAGAGAAGATCGAGTAGCAGCTCCTTATTTGACTTTGAGCCCCGAACCAAAGAAATCAGTTCGAGCAGCAACTCTTTATTTAACTTTTGAGCCCTGCTTCGCACTTTGCTTCCAAGCCAATACCAACCTGCATCATCAACACCCTTGAATATATATTTCTTATTGGTTTCGTATTGGTCACCAACTTTTTCTTGTGTTTCTATTACAGGCCCCCCCCTATCCCTAAATAACAGCAAGGGCTCGCTACTAAACTTTCCTTTAATGTCTACCCTGCCATCTGCTGCTATTATCCATGCCCCAATGGGTACGATACTTGCCACTTTACCATTACTATCATATATCGTTAACGACGGTGCTTTGTAAGTCCCTGCTCTTTCCTCCGCTATATCAACCTCAGCCTCTTCTATTTTATAACCGGTATCTTTAAGGAGATCTTTTATCTGAAAACACAGACGCTTTAATGCCTCTATAAAAACCCTTACCTTCTCTTCTGCAGAGACGTCCACCTGTTCTTCATTCAACAGCATTGTCATCTTAGCTATACCATCTTGTTATTGGGTAAAGATACAACAAGTTTATTGTTTCTGTCAACATCTTTTCTGAGAGCATGGGTTTGATAATAAAAGCGTATAGCATATCTGTCCATACTAACCAAATATCTCCTCCGGTATGTTAATAACCTCAACTTGACCATCTTTACTTAACTCCACGTTAAGATTTATCATATCCTGTGCTCCAAATAATTAATGATTTTATTAATTCGTCTCTTGTTCTTTCCTGAGCATTAACGCCAGGTATGTCAATTAGCCATCCTATCCACCAATCATCGCATTTTTTAATAAAAAACCTACTTTTCATACACTGTCTTCTATTACAGTGTTTATTTAAATTAGACCTACATGTACCCCTGGAGGATAGCCAGCATTTTTTCCTTTGTAAGGCCGTCGTAAGGGTCTGAGTCTACCAGCATCGCAGGGGCTGTACCGCAGGCCCCAATGCACTCCATGATCACTAAAGAGAAACGGTCATCCTGTGTTGTGCCCCCAGGCTCTAAACCATACTCCTGCCTCAGCACCTCTACTAGCTCATCTGACCCGGCTATCATACACGATACGTTGGTACAGAGCTGTATGATATGCCTGCCCATTGGCTTCTTCTTGTACATAGCATAGAAGGTCGCCACACCCTTTATCTCAGCGGCGGGCACGGCGGTTATGGCAGAGACCTCACGCATGGCCTCCTCACTCAACCACCCATAGACCTCCTGAGCGGCATACAACGTTGGTAACACTGCCGCCTGACGCGTCGGGTTCAAGCTCAACAGATCCGTCTTCACCCCTGAAACGTCATACCCTTTTATTTTACCCCTTAGGGCTTTACTCTTGTCGTCATCCATTATAGTACTCAATCACTTGCCCCTTGAAAACATATACGTGGAAAGATCCATATACTGTTTGTTCATGTCCCTTATGATCTCGCACAGGTGTTCCCCAATCCTCTTGTATACCTTTGCTGCCATAATGGGATCCTTTAACATAAGCCCGTCAAAGTCCTTCTTCTGCAAACTTATAACCTCAATGTCGCGGTCTGCTATCGTTATAGCTGCATGGTTTGCGCCGTCTATGAATGACATCAGACCAAACATCTCCCCCTCCGACACTGTGGCATAGGGCAGCAGGTCTGAGTCCTTTGTACGTCTGCAGATCCTGACCTTGCCCTTCATCAACAGATAGAGCGTACCTCCCTTTTGATCCTCGTCGTATATAACGTCATCAACCTCATAGGTCTCCCTACGGAAGAACTCACTCAACATCCTGCGCTCGTTATCGTCAAGCCCCTCAAATATGTCAAACTTATCAAACACTTCTCTGTAAAGCATCACAGACCTCATCTCAGTAACTTTACTACACCGTCACACGGTTTATGTACCAACTAATATGTCTTAATACCCACTTTTGACATTTACGGGGTCAAGAGGACCGGTCCCCTTGCTGAGGGGTCTAAGGGGAGGCAGAACCTCCCCTTCTTTCCCAATCTACCTGTCGCATTCACCCAGCACCACGTCTATGGTACCGATATTGGCTACCACATCTGCCAGCAGCCTTCCCTCGCACAATCTGGGTAGTGCCGAGACATGGACGAAAGAGGGCGATCTGATCCGCATCCTGTAGGGCTTTCCGGTACCGTCGCTAACTATGTAGTACCCCAATTCGCCTTTTGGCGCCTCTATCGCCACATATAGCTGACCCTTTGGCGCCGTCATGGGGCCTTTCGTTATAAGCATGAAATGGTGTATGAGGGACTCCATGTCGCCTAACACCTTGTCCTTGGCCGGCAGGGTAAACTTGGGTGCATCGGGGGACATAATCGGCCCTCTGGGCAGCGCCTCTATGCACTGCTTGATGATCCGCACCGATTGTCTAAGCTCCTCGACCCTGCAGAGGTACCTGTCGTAGACATCGCCATTCTTTCCAATGGGTACGTCAAATTCAACTAAATCGTAGGCGTCGTAAGGGAAGCGTTTTCTTACATCGTAGTTGACACCGCTGCCCCGCAAGGTCGCACCGGAGAGACCCCAGTTTATGGCCTCCTCTGCTGACAAGATCCCCACGCCTACCGTCCTCTTCAACCATATCCTGTTGACATCTATAAGCGTCTCATATTCCTGTACTCTCGAAGGAAACTCCTCTGCAAATGCGTAGGCAGTATCTATAAACTCCTGGTTTACGTCGCTCTTGACACCGCCTATACGCGGATAGGTTACCGTGAGCCGTGCACCGGTCAATAGCTCAAAAAGGTCTAGGATCCTTTCCCTCTCCCTGAAGGCATAGAGAAACACGGTCATCGCCCCTATGTCAAGGGCGTGAGTGGCAAGCCACAGAAGGTGGCTCGATATCCTGGACAACTCACCGACCAATGTCCTTATATATTTGGCCCTCAACGGGACCTCTATCTCAAAAAGCCTCTCCACCGCCAGACAATAACCAATGTTATTGGTCATAGAGGAGATGTAGTCTAGTCTATCTGTTAATGGAATCACCTGCAGGTACGTCATACTCTCGGCCAGCTTTTCGGTTCCCCGATGCAGGTACCCAACATAAGGCGTACACTTAACGACCGTCTCGCCGTCGAGCTCGAGCTTTAGTCGCAGCACTCCGTGGGTTGAGGGATGCTGCGGCCCCATGTTTATGACCATATGACGCGTCTTTAGGTCTTCTTCCTGTTCCATGCGTATTGCTTAAACTCCTCTGCCTTCTTTAGCACTTCTTTAAACCCACGCCATTCCTCTTCGGCTCCTGCCAAGGGATAATCCTTCCTTAACGGGTAACCCTCCCAGTCCTCCGGCAACAGTATCCTTCTCAGATCCGGGTGGTTGTTAAACACTATCCCGTACATATCGTAACACTCTCGTTCGTGCCAGTTGGCCCCAGCCCATACCTCCACCACACTGTCTAACTCAGCATTGTTCTCGGACACCTGAACGTTTAAACGCAGCATGTGTCCGTGTTTAATAGAATAAAGATTGTAGGCTACCTCAAAACGCGGCACCTTGATGTCAATATAGTCAACCCCGCACAGGTCTTTCAAAAAATCAAGGTTGTACTGTGGGGTATCGTGCAGATATCTGGCTATATCTAAGATGCGGTTCTTTTTTAAGTAAACACCCACCTGTCCTCTGAACTTATTTATGTCGATGACTTCATCGGGAAACTCGGCCTTTAGTTCTGCTGCTATCGTAGCGGCGTCCATCGCATCTTCTCTTTTGATATGATTTCCTGGAGCTTTATAATGCCTTGCATAAGGGCCTCCGGTCTTGGCGGGCAACCCGGTATGTAGACATCTACAGGCAAAAAGGTATCACAACCCTGCACCACGCTGTACGTCCTGTAGACATTGCCTGTACAGGCACAGCTTCCCATTGCGATTACATACTTAGGCTCAGGCATCTGATCGTAGACCTTTCTGACCACCGGCGCCATCTTTTTTGTTACCGTACCTGCAACTATGATACAGTCGGCCTGTCTGGGCGAGGCCCTAAAGATTATCCCAAACCTGTCCAGGTCATAGTGGCTTGCCCCTGTGGACATCATCTCTATGGCGCAGCAGGCCAGCCCAAATGTCATTGGCCACAGCGACGACTTCCTGCCCCAGTTAATTAGCTTGTCTAACTGTGTTATGATGACGTCGGCCCCAGGGATTATCTTAATCCCCTCCTCTACATCTATAAGCGATACGCATGTATCAATCATTGTAATCCAATTATACTTGAAAGTTTAGACTTATTCAATCAAATTATTCCTTCAGATTATTCCGTAAACTGTGACCACGCGAGCTATTGACCAAGTTATATAAGCCGATATGTTTTGTTACCACTGCAAGGCTCCCTTTTTCCAAGCGTATATGTAACCAACAACTAACACGGCTATAAACACCGCCATCTGTATAAAAGCAAATACACCGAGTTTATTAAACACGACCGCCCACGGATAAAGAAACACTGCCTCTACGTCAAAGACCACAAAGAGGATTGCTATGATGTAGTATTTAATCGAGAACCTCTGTCTTGGTTCACCCTCAGGCGGTATCCCCGACTCATACGTTGATAGCTTCTCGGCATAGGGTCTCCTTGGTCTAACCAAAATCCCTACCATCAAACTGCCTAGCCCAAAGGCGAAGGCAATCATTAGAAAGACCATTATGGCCAAGTACCCTTCTGGTAAATATGTCCCAGGCATAAGTTACATTTTATAACTTAATTACCTGACTCCTGTCAACTCCATTACAATAAACTTTTTATTACAGTGACAACCTAAGCACAACAGCACCCCTGCCGTTACTTGTTCATCATATCGAGGAAATCCTTGTTGGCCTTGGTGTTTCTTAGTTTGGCCAGTAAGAACTCCATGCTTTCCACGCTGCTAAGCGGGTTTAAGACCTTACGCAGCACCCACATCTTGTTAAGCACGTCCTTGCTGACGAGGAGCTCTTCCTTTCTTGTCCCAGAGGTGTTGATGTCAATGCTTGGGAATATGCGCTTGTCTACGAGCTTTCTATCCAGGTGTAGTTCCATGTTGCCTGTCCCTTTGAACTCCTCAAAGATAACGTCGTCCATCCTGCTTCCGGTATCTACGAGGGCAGTGGCTATGATGGTAAGACTGCCGCCACTTTCTATGTTTCGAGCCGTGCCGAAGAACCTCTTGGGTTTTTGCAGTGCATTGGCATCGAGGCCGCCGGAGAGCACCTTACCGCTTGCCGGTATGACGGCATTGTATGCCCGGGCAAGACGCGTTATGCTATCTAAGAGGATGACGACATCCTTCTTGCTCTCAACGAGCCTCTTGGCGCGGTTGATGACCATCTCGGACACCTGGCAGTGTCTGTTGGGCGGCTCATCAAACGTAGAGCTAATAATCTCTGCCTGATGCACCTGTCTCTTCCAGTCTGTCACCTCCTCAGGACGCTCATCTATCAATAGTATGATGAGATGTACTTCCTTATGGTTCTTCTTGATCGCCTTGGCTATGGACTGTAAGAGCACAGTCTTACCCGTGCGTGGTGCAGCCACAATGATCCCTCTTTGCCCCTTACCGATGGGGGTTATCAGCTCCATAACCCGTGTGGAATATTCGTTGCTATCGTATTCGAGGGTCAGGCGCTCGGTAGGGTAATACGGCGTCAGGTTGTCAAAAAGCGGCCTGTTGACATTATCCTCCGGGGTCATGTAGTTGACCGCCTCCACCTTGAGAAGGGCAAAGTACCGTTCGTTCTCCTTTGGCGGCCTGACCTGACCTGAGACCATCTCACCGGTGCGCAGACTGAATCTTCGTATCTGCGAAGGCGATACATAAATGTCGTCAGGCCCCGGCAGGTAGCTGTAGTCAGGCGACCTCAAAAATCCAAACCCGTCGGTCAAGATCTCCAACACGCCCTCGGCAAAGAGATTGCCTGTCTTTTCAGCCTGCGCCTGAAGGATTGCAAAGATTAGATCCTGCTTCCTCATGTTTGAGGCGCCCTCAACGTTGAGTTCCTCTGCTACAGCGGTCAGCTCCTCGATGTTCTTCTCCTGCAACTCTGCTATTGCGATGTTACTCATCAAACTACTCCTTTTCTGTGATACTGCAATTACGCAGCCCTGGTTGATAAATGCTTCCTTAATACATCTCTTGGTTTATTTCGCGCCAACTCTCCCTCACGTATTCACAACGTTTCGCACCCGTGTTGCCAGACTGTAAAAAAAACCTGCGCAAAAAAGCACTGAGTCCTTTGGAGTTGCCCTGCTTGAACTATTACGTTGTTCTTCTTAGCTATGATTTTATGGTTTTGCTTATTAAGATGAAATCGGCAATATGGATTCTTTTATTTAATATGTTATTATTAAAAATTACACAAAAAAAACATTTTTGTCAACAGTAATTTTTATGTATTTTTTTTTACCCTCTATTGATTTATTTTGCTAGTAATTTATTATATTTAATACTGTATATATTTTTAACTGGAGGAAGCGTTATGGATTGCAGACAACGTATGTGTGATTTGAAGTTATGTTATTGAGAATGATTCGCAGCTCGTTAAGTTTAAAGACGCTCATATTACTCAGCGTGCTTTTATTGTTGTGGGGCGGGGTGTTTTGGTATAAGTTTATATACAGCACCAACAGGGAAGTGATAAACAACAAGACAGAGGAGACGCTTTCCTATCTTGAGATCATCCGCAGCAGCATCAACTACAACATGCTCATAAGCCACAAGGAGCAGATCCAGAAGACCATTGAAAACGTAGGAAGCATCAAAAAGATCCCTACGCTAAGGCTTATAGATCATCGGGGCAACATCAAGTTCTCTTCAGACAAGAACGAGCTTGGTAAAACGGTAAGCGGGAAGTCGCATATCTGTCTGGAGTGCCATACTCTCAGCGACAGCGGCGCATATGGCTTTAAGGATGTCCAGCAGAACTGGTACATTACCGAGGAAAGCCATAAACTACGCGCCTTTATCCCCATCAAGAACGAACCGTCCTGCTCAACCGCCGACTGTCACATCCACGACGAAAAGGTTAAGATAAACGGCATCCTTGAGGCGGAGCTTCCATTAAGCTCCACATACAACGTGCTAAAGGAGCGAAGCATTGACTCCCTGCTCTATGGAACGATCTTTGCCTCCCTCATCTTGCTGTCTGTCTACCTGATGCTGTCAAAGATGGTGATCAAGCCGTCTATTTTACTGTATGAGGGGCTGAAGATGGTCTCCCGCAGCTACTACGCTCATTCACTTAATGACAGCAGCCTGGATGAGATCGGTGACCTGGCACGGGCATACAACGAAATGACACAGAGCCTGAAGTTTGAAAAGAGCGACCTGCAGGAAAAGACCAAGAGGCTGTCAGAAATCATGGAACAGAAGGCACGTGAAGTCAGAAAGACGCAAGAGCAGTACATGCACACCGAAAAACTGGCCTCATTGGGCAGGATGGTGGCAGGCGTTGCCCACGAGCTAAACAGCCCGCTGACCGGCATAATCATCTTTGCGCAGTTGTTGTCAAAACGCACCCCCTCATAAAACAAACAGGACAAGGACGACCTGGAGGTAATCATACAGCAGGCCGAGAAGTGTTCCAACATCATAGCCGTGCTCCTTGGCTACTCCAGAGCTATCCCCTCGGAGAAGGTCGACCTCGATGTCAATAAGACGGTTGAGAGCGCCTTGAACATACTTCAGAATCAGGCCAGGTTCTACAACATGGTCATCGAAAAGGAGCTCAACCCCGACCTGCCGAGGATCGCCGGCGACCCCTCTCAACTGGAGCAGGTGTTTATCAACCTGTTGATCAACGCCGCAGACGCCCTTGACGGCAAAGGGAAGGTGTTTATTAAGTCCAAGCGCATCACCGAGGGCGGCGATCACTATGTAGAGATCGACTTTACCGACTCAGGCCCAGGTATTCCTGAGGGGCACATCGACACGATATTTGAGCCATTCTTTACGACCAAACCGGAGGGCAAGGGCACTGGTCTGGGGCTGGCCGTTAGCCGCGGCATAATCCAAAAGATGGGCGGCCGCATCACGGTAAGGAATAAACCCAACTTCGGCGCATCCTTTCTTATCCACCTGCCTATGTTTAAGTAGGCAGGGAAGAAGGAAGAAGAAGGGGAGGCGCTGCCCACTGCAGGGGTTCGCAACCCCTCCCCTCAGACCTAATGCTGTTGACTTAAGGCTGTGAAAATGAATAAGGAGGGCTTTGCCCTCCCTAGACCCTCCCACAAGGGGACCAGACCCCTTGACCCCATCAATTATATTTTTGACACCATAACTTTCTTATGCCCCCTTGCTGTTCAACACCCTTGACATACTCAAACATAATCTTATAGCTTATATAATATCAAACAAGGGTGGATAACATTAAAACAGGGAAACTGCTGTCAGTCTTGGTTAAGCTAATTTTAACAGTAGTGTTTTACTCAACTGCTGGTGCAGGACAAGAATTAACGATATCGGCGGCCATAAGCCTAAAAGATGCATTTGGGGAGGTTGGCAAGGTCTTTGAGGAAAAGAATAAAGGGTCAAAGGTTTTATTTAATTTTGGGGCGTCAGGGATTCTAATCAGACAGATAGAAGGCGGGGCCCCTGTGGACTTATTTGCATCGGCTTCAGCTAAAGAGATGGATGAGCTGGAAAAGAAGGGATTAATCTTGTCTGAGACAAGGTCTAACTTTGCTGGCAACAGCATGGTTGTCATAGTTCCTGCCGCTTCAAAGATAGATATCAGTTCTTTTGAGGGACTCAAATCTCCTGAGATTAAAAAGATAGCTATAGGAAACCCGTCTACAGTCCCGGCCGGCCGATATGCCTCCAAGGTTTTTCAGTATTACAAGATACAGACGGATTTAAAAGATAAGTTTGTTTTTACTGAAAATGTAAGACAAACATTGGATTATGTTGTGAGGGCAGAGGTTGACGCTGGTGTGGTGTATACAACTGATGCCATGACGAGAGGCAAAGAGGTAAGGGTCATAAAAACTGCCCCTCTTGATAGCCATAGTTCTATCGTATATCCAATCTGTGTAGTCAGAGATACAAGAAACAAAGATATTGCAAAGGCGTTTATATCGTTATTGATGTCGGATGTTGGAAAGAGGATTTTAGAGAAATATGGTTTCAAGATATCCTGGAATAGTTCAGTATACGATTGAATCATTGTGTATAATGAATCATTGTGTATAACCATGCGATATAATGGGGTCAAGGGGACTTATTTGTGGCCGGGGTGCCTCACCCCTCCCCTTGTGGATGGGTCTGAGGGAGGGGGTTGCGAACCCCTGCGGCAGAGGCAAAGCCCTCACTTCTTTCCCTTTTAATGTGTTTTCACTACAACTTTCATTACAGGTATCGCTTGTGTCGACTCTGTTATCGGTGTTAGTGGGGTTGCCGGTTGCGTATATTCTAGCTCGAAGAGATTTTTTTGCTAAGGAGCTAATGGAAATACTCTTTACAATACCTCTGGTTTTGCCGCCAACTGTAACAGGGTATTATCTTGTCATCCTTTTTGGGAGAAACGGTTTGATCGGGAATGTCATATACAGGGCAACCGGATGGAGTATCATGTTTACGTGGTATGCTGCTGTGCTGGCCTCGTTTATAGTATCGATCCCTTTAATGATCAGGGCGTCAAAGGCGGCAATTGAGAGTATAGATACAAATCTTATAAATGTTGCGTATACGCTTGGACACGGTGAATTTGAAACGGCGGTAAGGGTGGTTATCCCATTAGCCAAGAATGGAATCGTTGCGGGGGCGATACTTTCTTTTGCTCGAGGGATAGGGGAATTTGGGGCTACCATCATGCTTGCTGGAAATATCCCTGGCAAAACTGACACCATGCCGATAGCTATCTACACACTGGCAGCCAGCGGGGAATGGACAAAGACACACCTGATGGTCATTATCCTCACTGTAATATCAGGTGCTGTAATTTATCTGTCGAACAGATTTACCAAAAGAACCTTCTTTTGAGTTTATCTGTAGACATATCAAAAGAGCTGAATGGATTTATCCTTGATGTAAAATGGGAGATAGGACGAGAGATAGGTGTATTATTCGGTTTTTCAGGCTCAGGGAAGTCTCTGACCCTTAAGGCGATCTCAGGACTTATGACGCCAGATGAGGGGAGTATTATCTCCAATGGAGTTGTTTTATTTGACAGCTCGGCCAATATTAGTATTCCGGTACAACAGCGTTCCTTTGGTTATGTCTTTCAGACTCTTGCGCTTTTCCCGCATATGAAGGTAAAAGACAACATAGGGTTTGGCGCCAAAGAAAAGGACAAAAGGCAGATCCGGGGAAAAGTGCACGACTTGATTAAACTTTTTCACCTTGAGGGACTACAAGACAAATATCCGTCTGAGATCTCAGGCGGACAAAAGCAGCGAGTTGCTTTTGCTAGGGCACTTATTGGAAATCCAAGCACCCTCTTGTTAGATGAACCATTTTCAGCGCTTGATAATCCACTTAGACATGAAATGGGGCAGTTATTACTATATATACGAAAGGAATTTGATATTCCCATTGTCCTTGTAACCCATGATATTTTTGAGGCATATACGCTTGCCGATAAGTTGATAGTGTATTCAAATGGGCAAATTGCCCTGGTAGGAAAACCATCAGAGATACTTAAGCAGCCGGTTACCCCTGAATTAGAGGCTCTATTAAATGTAAAAGCATTTGTACAGAGGTTAAGTCATCTGACCCCGTAAAGATACTGACTCCCCATGTTTTTATTATGCACCCTCATTCTTCTCTCTTCTTCTCTTTAGCGAGTTTGTTGTATTATAGATATTCAATGATTAGCTATTACAAGAACATATTGGTGTCGTTTATGGCCATCTTAGTTGTCTTTGTCTTTATCGTTGACAGCATATTAGTAACGCACAAACGCATTAACTTCTTCCAAAAGGTAGAAGAGCAACTCAAGCGTGAATTGAACACTATCGGGATCGTCGTTGAGGAGGCAGTCGCCAAAAACAACTTGAAAACCCTGAACAATATCCTGTCTAAATGGTTTGATGTCCACTCCGAGGTGTATGAACTCAAGGTCGTCAATACAGACAACACTATTGTGATCCTCCACACACGCCCCAAGATTGACCTGATGCTGTCCAATCCAGTTACCGTCGTACACAACGTTAGAAGCGGTGCTAAAGATATAGCTGCCATCACTGCCTCCATAGACCCAAAGGCGAGCGTACCGGAGATGAGGTCGCTGATATTCTTTATAGTCATCGGATCAGGTCTGTCAATAGCCGTCATTGGCACAACACTGTGGTGGCTGCTCAGGAGAAGAGAACCGGAGCAGGGTGAACAAATGACCGTTAAAGACAACGAGCAACAAACGGACTTCCAGAAAAAACAGACAAGGCTCTTCAACCTGTTAAACTCGATAGAAGACGGCATTTGTGTCGTCAACAAAGACTATGGCGTGGTATATGCTAATAAAACGATAGAACTGGACTTCGGACCGGCAAAAGGGAAGATGTGTCATGAGTATTTCTTCGATGAGCCAAATCCCTGCTCATGGTGTAGAATGGACGAGATATTAGGAGGTAAGACTATACAATTAGAGAAATACGTCCATAAAAGCCAGAAAACCTATGAGTTTTACAACACACCAATGGAATACAGCGACGGCAGCGTAGAAAGACTAATAGTGCTTGGCGACATAACCGGCCTTAAAAATACAGAAAACAGGATTAAACGACATTATGAGGTTCAGACTCTTACAAACAACATCTTGCAGATATCTTTAAAGAACCTATCCTTTACCGAACTTCTCAACAACGTACTTAAAACGGTTCTATCAACCCCAAAGCTCTCCATCCTCAATAAAGGATGCGTGTATGTGGTCAACGACACCAACCCAAACATGCTCACGCTTGCCGCAGCCTATTCGTACAACCTGGACCAGTTGACCAAGTGCATCAATATACGCTATGGCGAGTGCCTCTGCGGTAAGGCGGCCGAGACAGGCCAGACCGTCTTTGCTGAAGGCGTGGATGAGCAGCACACGGTTAGTTATGAAGGGCTGGCCCCGCATGGCCATTACTGTGTGCCTATAGTGTTTCAAGGAAAGGTTGCCGGCATCTTTACCGTTTATACGCCGGCTGGGCAGAAACGGGACTACGACACTGAAGAGATGCTAAATGCTGTGGCTAACGTCATGGCCAGCATCATTGTGCGCAAGAAGACCGAGGAGGCCCTCCAAGAAAGTGAGGAACACTTCCGCAGCATCGTCCAAACAACAAACAACGCTATCATCTCGATAGATGCAGATGACATCATAAGGATGTGGAACAACGGTGCCATAAACATATTTGGCTACAGCGCTGAGGAGATAATAGGGCAGCCGTTGACAATGATTATCCCTGAGCGCTATCGCCAGGCACACCAAAAGGGGTTAAGATTAGCCGCCGATACAGGGGTGTCAAAGACCCAGGGCAAGATGCTCGAGCTTGCCGCCTTAAAGAAAGACAACACGGAGTTCTTCATAGAGCTATCCGTGGCCAGATGGAGTGCCCGTACAGGTATGTTCTATACCGGAATAATCAGAGACATTACAAAGCGCAAACAAAACGCCGCGGAGCTTGAAAACACGGTTATCAAACTACGTAAGCTGACAAGCGCCTTGATACAGGCAATGGCCTCGGCGGTAGAGGCAAGGGATCCATACACCGCCAGCCACCAGCGCAGGGTTGCCGACCTCTCCCGCTCCATTGCCACTGAACTTGGGCTCTCCCAACAACAGATAGAGGGCGTCAGGATTGCAGCCACCATCCACGACATTGGCAAGATAAACGTGCCATCTGAGATACTCAGTAAACCCGGCAGGCTCAGAGAACACGAGCTAAACATCATCAGAGAACACTCTCAAACCGGTTATGATATACTAAAGGGTATAGATTTTACCTACCCCGTAGCACAAATAATCCTCCAGCATCACGAGAGGTTAAACGGCTCCGGCTATCCCAACGGACTCATGGGTGATGAGATATACATAGAGGCAAAGATCATCACGGTGGCCGACGTGGTCGAGGCGATGGCCAATGACCGCCCCTACAGACCAGCGCTGGGGGTTAAGGCCGCCCTGGACGAGATAAAACGCGGTAAGGACGTCTTTTATGACACCAGTGTAGTTGATGCCTGCATAAAGGTATTTGAGAATGGCTTTAAGTTCAAGGATTAAACGGATTGTAATGTTTTTTGCTAAAGGGAGCAGGTAATGAATTCGTATCTTCTTTATATTTTATGGTAATTATACTTTTAGCTTTCTGGATCCCTGCTTACGCAGGAATGACATACTTGGAAAACGGAGATTGTTGTCATTCCCTCGAAAGCGGGAATCTATAGCCTTGAAACCATAAAAAAAAATTTACCATGCTTTTTTAAGATGATACATAAATTATATATGGAGGTTAGGACGTGAATACAGTAGTATCTCTCAACATTGGGCAGCCAAAGAAGGAGTTGTATTACGACAAGGAGATAACGACGGGTTTCGGCAAACTACCGGTCTCTAATTCTATTTTCCTTACGATGACGGGGTTTGAGAGCGACGGCGTTGCTGATACCAAACACCACGGAGGGGTAGACAAGGCCGTCTGTGTCTATAGCCTCAACCACTATGAGCACTGGGAGAAAGTTTTAGGGATCAAGCTGTCCCCTGCGGCCTTTGGAGAAAACCTCACCGTTACAAATCTTACAGAGGAAGACGTGTGTATTGGTGATGTGTATCAACTTGGGACGGCCACGGTAGAGGTCAGTCAACCCCGCCAGCCATGCAGTACGCTTGCGGCCAGGTACGGCAGGGCAGATCTTGTAAAGCTGGTAGTTGATTCAGGCTATACCGGTTTTTACTTAAGGGTCTTGGAAGAAGGATTTGTAGAGACTGGCATAAGCATAGCTTTAAAAGAGAGACGGTTTCCTGAAATTACCATAACGTATGCCAACAACGTGCTGCATCACGACAGGAAAAACCGTGAAACAATCGAAAAGGTTCTTGCCGTCCCAGCCCTGTCAGAGGCGTGGCAGCGCTCATTTAAGGAACTCAGGGAAAAACTATAAGAGATGTAAGGGGGCACCCCTTTGATAAAAGATCTTAAGAAGACGTCCGAGTGCAGGCTAACGGACACCCCGCTTGCTTTCCTGGCAATTGTAGCTGGGTCAGTCTTTCTTGGCGAACTGACCTTGATGTACTTGATACCAGACTGTAATTCGGCATCAAAAAGCTTGCGGGCCGTTATTGACTCTGCACTGTTGAGTGTTGTCATACTGCCGGTACTGTATCTCTTTTTGTATAGACCGTTGACAGCAAAAATTGCCGAGTGCCGTGATACAAAAGACAGACTGCAGGGGGTGAACCAGGAGCTCAGCATAAAGTTGTGTGAGCTGTCATCCTCGGAGGAGAGGTTTGAGATCCTGATGGAGACCATCCCTGATGTGGTATACAGACTTGACGCAGATGGGAGATACGTTTACGTAAACAAGACTATTAAGAAGTTGGGATACGACCCTGATGAACTCATCGGGCAACATTTTAGCGTTATATTAGACCCCAAGGATATTGACAACGTAAGCAGTGCAAAGGTACTGCCACCGTTAAAGGGGCAGATCACAGGAGAAGATGGGGCGCCAAAGCTCTTTGATGAACGCAGGACATTCTTAAGAAGCACAACGGGTCTGGATTGGCGGGTATTAAGAAAAACCGCCAAGACCCAAGATTATGCTGATGCAGACCCGCTTGTCGTTGAGATAAGCAGCTCAGGGCTATATGATGCTGCCTGCACCACTAATAACGATGAGCTGCTAGGTACGGTAGGGGTTATGAAACCGAAGGAGGCACCTCTCACTGCGATAAAGAAGCAAAATGAAATAAACGGTACAGTGGGGGTTATACGCGACATCTCAAGGCGTAAGCAGACCGAGAAGGCGCTGCGCATAAGTGAGCGTCATTTCAGGATGATCTCAGACAACATCCCTTCGCTTTTATGGATGTCCGGCGCTGATGCCCACGTTGTGTTTGTCAACAGAAAGTGGATTGAGTTCACCGGATTATCGTTTCAGGAGGACATTGACAGGTGCTTTAAGGAGGTCATCCACCCTGACGACCTTCAGGATACAATGGCTGTCTATATGCGGGCATATATCGGCTATGATTCATTAGAGGTGCAACACCGTATAAGAAGTGCAGATGGGCAGTACGTTTGGTTTTTAAACAGGGCTGTGCCTTTGTTTATCCCCGATGCCGGTTTCAGGGGCTATATTGGCCTGTGTATAGACATAAGCCAACTTAAGAGCGCCGAGGCGGCCTTAAACGAAAAGACAAGGCAACTGAAGGACCTAACCAATCACCTCAACTCAAGGGTCAAAGAGGAGATCGAAAAGGGCAGGCAAAAGGAGCAGCTCCTGATCCAGCAGTCAAAAATGGCAGCCATGGGGGAGATGATAGGGGCCATAGCACATCAGTGGCGTCAGCCTCTCAATGCTATAAGCGTCTTATTATTCGACGTCAAAGACGCATACGACTTTGGCGAACTGGACGGCGTTTACCTCGAACGCTCCTGCCAGAAGGCACATAGGCAATTGCAGTTTATGTCACACACAATCGACGACTTCAGGGACTTCTTCAAACCAACAAAAGAAAAGATCGTCTTCAATGTAACGGCCAGCATAAGAGACGTACTCTCGATTATCAGTCATCAGTTTTCAAATAACACGATAAACTTAAATATACAGACAACCCACGAAAACGAACAAGATGCCCCCCCCCTGAGTGTTTATGGTTACCCAAACGAGTTCAAGCAGGTGATCATAAACATCTTCAATAACGCAAAAGACGCTATTATTGAAAAAAGACGCCTTATAAACCGGGATAGCATTGAGGAGGGTAACATAGATATTGTAATATCCTGTACAAACGAAATGGTCTTTATCGAGATCACGGACAACGGCCCCGGCATCCCTCCTGCACTAAAATACAAGATATTTGAACCATACTTTACCACCAAACAAGACAGTAATGGCACAGGAATAGGTCTGTACATGTCAAAGGTTATCATAGAAGACAACATGAATGGTAGACTATACACCAACGACTCACCATCAGGGGCATCATTTACAATAGAATTGAGGCAGGTAAATTTGTAGTGGTTACGTATGCGATTGAAACATTGTGTATAAACATGCGATATAATGGGGTCAAGGGGACTGGCTCCCTTGTGGGAGGGTCTAATGGAGGGCAAAGCCCTCCATTCTTAATACACACGGGTGAACTGTTTCAAAGAAACGAACATGAACATAAGAGATAAAATCAAGACAGTCATCAAGACTTTCTCCATGCTCAGCGAAGGAGACACGGTACTGGTGGGGTTGTCAGGCGGCCCGGATTCTGTTACTCTCCTGCTGCTGCTGCGTGAGTTGGAACCTTCTCTTAACATCCACGCCATCTACATAGATCACGGTCTAAGACCCCATGAGACACCGGACGAGATCGAGTTTTGCAAGCAGCTTTGCTGTCAACTCAACGTGCCCTTCGTTACAAGGGCAATTGATGATCTACCCGATGGGCAGCGCAAGACTCCGGCCCTCTTGAGGGAGATTCGATATAGGCTCTACGAGGAGACCGCCTTTAGCATCGGGGCGTCAAGGATAGCCCTCGGACACAACAAGGACGACCAGGCTGAAACCATTATATTAAACCTCCTAAGGGGTGCCGCGATGACCGGGATGTCAGGGATAGCGCCCGTTAGGGGGAGGTTTATAAGACCCCTCATCGACGTCCCGCGTTTGGAGATAGAAGCGTACCTCAACGAGTGTAAACAAACCTGCTGTCTCGATTCCTCAAACCTAAAGGACATATACCTGCGCAATCGAGTCCGGAGACATCTGATGCCGGCCTTATTGGATTACAACCCGAACATAGTCAATACCCTTACGCGCAACGCCCAGATCATAAGAGAAGAAAACGCGTTCATTGAGTTGGCTGTGACAAAGAAAATGATGACCCTCGTTAGCAGAAAGAAAAAAAACAGGATAGAGCTTTTTCTGTTACCCCTTCAGAACATGGAGATTGTCCTGCTTAGAAGGCTGCTGAAGCGTGCAGCGGCCAGCGTTGAGACAATCAAAGAGCTTGGTGCTCTGCACATAGAAGAGATAATGACGTTGATAAGAACCTCCTCCACAGGGGACAGATTATACCTGCCAGGTGGCATAAGGGTAATAAGGGGCTACTCAACGGTTGTTATCACCTCAGAGCCTCCTGCCAGGTGTCCAGAAAAAACGCTGCCACTCCCCGGCGAGGTAATAGTGCGTGAGGTCAACTGCATAATGCGGACAACAATCCTGGATCGCTTTCAGAGACCGGAGCACAGGCGGCAGGAGTGTCTTGATGCCGATCTTCTTTCAACACAGTTAAAGATAAGGGCCAGGGTTGATGGGGATTATTTTTACCCGTTGGGGCTTGGTAAGAGAAAGAAGGTACAGGACTACCTCGTTGACGAAAAGATACCCAGAGACGTGCGTCAAGCCATACCATTGGTCTTCTCGGGCGACACACTGGTCTGGATCGCAGGCCATAGGGCAGATGACAGGTTTAAGGTGACCCAAGAGACAAAGCGCTATTGCCTGCTTGAATTAATACCGATCAAGTATGATTAAAAGATGAATAAGGAGGCCTAGTGACCGTAGGAAGCGGCTTTATCAATCCTGCCCTCCCTAGACCTTAATGCTGTTGACTTAAGGTTGTGAAGATAAAAAAAAGGAGGGCTTTGCCCTCCCTTAGACCCTCCCACAAGGGAACTTGTCCCCTTGACCCCATTAAACTCCCCATGGATTTCTTATGCACCCCTGTAAACAGGCAGGTTGCTATTTGACTTCAATGCCTGTTATATTATTAACTAAATTTTGAGAAAAAGAGGTATCTATGGCTAATAAAGTACACATTATTGACGTAACAAATCGTGACGGTGTTCAGACGTCTCGGATACTATTGCCCAAGCTGTCCAAGACGATGCTAAATCTCTACCTGGATGAGATGGGTATATATCAGAGCGAGGTAGGATTTCCCACTCTAAGGCACGAGATCGGCTATATAAACGCCAATCTCAAGTTGTACGAAAAGGGCGTGATGAAAAACATACATCTTGAGGGCTGGTGCAGGGCTGTTGTAGATGATATTGAGCTTACCTTTAAGAACTGCCCTAATATTAAGCACCTAAACATATCAGCCTCCACCTCAGACATCCTCATACGGGGGAAGTTTCAAGGGAAAAAAAACTTTAACGACGTGGTCAAGGGGATGGTAGATGCCGTAAAGGCTGCCAAGGCCCACGGCGTTGAGACCTTAGGCGTTAATGCAGAGGATGCCTCCCGTACCGAGCTTGAAAAACTGGAGGAGTTCATCGTAGCAGGTAAGGAGGCCGGTGCAGACAGATTCAGGTACTGCGACACACTTGGCGCTGATGGCCCCCTATCCATGTACGAAAACGTAAAGAAACTCTCTGAGAATACCCGATTCCCTATCGAGATGCACTGTCACAACGACCTCGGAATGGCCGAGGCTGTATCTATTGCAGGCGCACGTGCTGCACTTGAGTCCGGCATAGACACCTACATCAACACCACTATAAATGGCTACGGAGAGCGCGCAGGAAACGCCGACCTGGTGTCAACACTACTTGCCCTGCGTTATTCATCCTACTTCAGAGACAGCGCCTATCTTGGCGACCGCGTAAATCTGAAGCTGTCATGGCGGTTGGCCAAGTACGCATCGTATGCCTTTAATCTGCCCATGCCTATCAATCAACCTGGTGTTGGTGCAAACGCCTTTGCACACGAGTCCGGCATCCACGCAGACGGCGCCCTTAAGGACAGGAGAAACTACGAACTCTACGACCCCGAAGACGTTGGACGCGGCGAGCCAGACCTGCACCAGACTGGCCGCATTATAACAACCGGAGCCTATGGAGGTATAAGTGGCTTCAGACACGTGTACGACAAACTTGGTATATACTTCACCACTGACGCGGAGGCCAGAGAGATCCTCGAACTCGTTCAGTATGCAAACCTCCATACTCAGAAACCTCTGACCGACGATGAACTGCGCCTTATAGCCAGCAACCCTGATGAGGTGAGGGAGATCTTAAAGGTATGTCTATAGATCAGACAAAGACACACAGGGTAACCCTAATACCCGGCGACGGCGTAGGCCCTGAGATAACAGATGCAGTAGTCAAGGTTATCGGTGCCACGGGAGTAAAGATACACTGGGATATCCAAAACGCTGGTGCTGACGTGTATGAGGCCGAGGGTACGCCCTTGCCCCAGAGGGTCATCGACAGCATCAAGGAGAACAAGGTCGCCCTTAAGGGACCCGTCACCACCCCTGTGGGGACAGGATTTAGGAGCATCAATGTAGCCCTTCGGCAGGAGCTAGACCTGTATGCCTGTCTCAGACCCTGTAAGTCCTACGCCGGGGCAAGGAGCATCTATGCAAACGTAGACCTCGTCGTGGTCAGGGAAAACACAGAGGACCTGTACGCCGGCATAGAGTTTAAGAAAGACGATAAGACTACCATCGACCTGATTGATTACATAGCGGCCAAGTCGGGCAAGTCGATCCGCACCGATTCGGGTGTGAGCATCAAGCCCATATCCGTCTTCGGCACCGAGCGGATAGTCCGCTTTGCCTTTGATTACGCAAGGGACAATAACCGCAAGAAGGTAACCGCCGTCCACAAGGCTAACATAATGAAGCACTCCGATGGTCTCTTTTTGGAGGTGGCCAGGGAGGTGGCCAAGTCCTACCCCGATATAGAGTTTGAGGACAGGATTATCGATAACATGTGTATGCAGCTCGTTCAGAAGCCTGAGCTTTATGACGTTCTGGTGCTGCCTAACCTCTATGGCGACATAGTCTCCGACTTAGCGGCTGGTCTGATTGGCGGCTTGGGTCTGGCCCCGGGGGCAAACATCGGCCAAACAGAGGCCGTATTTGAGGCAACGCATGGCAGCGCCCCCAAGTACAAAGGACTCAACAAGGTCAACCCGATGGCCATGATGCTCTCAGGTGTTATGATGCTACACTACCTCGGTTACAAGCAGGAAGCGGTAAGACTCGATAACGTTATCGCCGAGCTTATAAAGGAAGGAAAGCATGTCACCTACGACATGAAACCCACCCCCGATGATCCCACGGCCATAGGCACCTCCAACGTAGCAAACGAAATAGCCAAAAGACTACAAAAAAGATAAAGAAGAAGGGAGGGCTTTGCCTCTGCCGCAGGGGTTCGCAACCCCCTCCCTCAGACCCACCCACAAGGGGACCAGTCCCCTTGACCCCCATAAAAGTGATACGTATCTTGTATTTAATCAAATCGAAATCTGCTATATATTTTTGCTGCCGTACAGGAACTCTTACCTGCAGATAGTAGCAACCCTTGTATGAGGTGAGATTCTTCATTGGAGGCAACAAAGGGGGCATTCGGGGGCAATGCTGGGCAAGTCGAACTCACAGAACGTGGCCAGTTTGTGACCCACCGTTGATTCTGCTGGTTGTCAGGAGGGAAGAGGCTTAATTTACGGGCGTTTAAGGCATATAAAGTGGCGGTGCAGGGATTTGAACCCCGGACACTGCGGATATGAGCCGCATGCTCTGACCGACTGAGCTACACCGCCATACTTGAAGACGCCGCTGTTTATTAGCGTCTTATTAAGTTTTCTATTATAGCATAAATTTTAAAGAAGTACCAGTCTTCTCATACGAATATTTATTAGTATCCCAACGGCTATGTAGTTTGTTACTATAGAGGTGCCTCCGTAACTCATAAGCGGTATGGGAACGCCAACTACCGGCATGACGCCAATGACCATCCCAATGTTGATCAAGAAGTACAGAAATAACATAAACGTGATACCAATGGCTACATGTCTTGCAAAGTCGTCTTTTGCCTTCATAGCAGTGTCAATCCCTCTCATAAACAGAAGCAAGTACAGCGCAAAGATAAAAATACTACCGGCAAATCCCCATTCCTCGGCAAAGACCGAGAAGATGAAGTCCGTATGCTTCTCAGGCAAGAACTTTAGCGGTCCCTGCGTTCCCTTCAGATAGCCGCGGCCAAAGATCATGCCGGCCCCTATAGTGATCTTTGATTGCTCTATCTGATAACCTATCCCCCTGGGGTCTCTTGAGGGATCGATGAAGGCCACTATCCTTTTTTTCTGGTAATCCTTAAGGCTATTCCACATGGGTTTAATAAGTAGCGGAGCCACCATCACAGCTAGGACAACCAGGGTGATGATTATGCGTCTCTCTATCTTCTTAGACAACGCCATAAAAAAATACGTCATCAATAAGATCAATCCAGTTCCCAGATGAGGCTGCTTTATTATTAGTATAAATGGTAAGAGGCCAAAGATAATAGCAGAAAAGCCCAACGGCCACTTTGTAAGCTGCCCCTTTACCGAACTCAGATACTTCCCTATGGCAACAATGAGGATTACCCTAAACAACTCCGAGGGCTGAAAGCTAAAGATCCCAACGTCAAACCACCGCTGCGCGCCCAACCCGCTCCTACCCACCATCAAAACTAGGACAAGCATTACAATTCCAAATATATACAAGACATAAGCAAAATTCTTTAACCACAAATAATCGTACAAGACTACTGCAAATACACACACTATACCGATCACAATCCACAAAAGTTGTTTGATATAATAACTAGGCTGATGAGAGGATAATATTGGCCTTGTAGCGCTGTATATGGTCAACACCCCTGTAAGGCTTATCACTACGAGCAACAACAGGGTGTACCAGTCAAATAGCTTTAGATATTTTCTGTTTATCTGGGGTAAACGCATGGCAGCACTATGAGGGGGGTTGGCTGTTTTTCATTATGTAGGTTTCTATGACTTTTTTGGCAATGGGCGCTGCTGCACTTCCGCCATGTCCGCCGTGTTCAACGATAATAGACAGAGCTATAGAGGGATTATCGTAGGGGGCAAAGGCTATAAACCAGGCATGATCCCTAAACTCCTCCTTCAATAATTCTGTCTTAATCCTGCCTCTTACTACTTGGGCCGTACCGGTTTTTCCTGCTACTGAAACCAGCGGACTTCTGGCAGCAGAGCCGGTACCGCCAGCTTCATTTACAACACCATAGAGGGCATTCTTGACCACTAAAAAGTGTTCCTTTTTTATGTTGAGGCTTTTTTCGACTTGTGCCTCGCCATCTTTTTGTTTTAGAATCACTATAGGGTGTTTTACACCATTATTAGCTATCATTGAGGCCATAACTGCTGCCTGCATTGGCGTTACAGAGACATAGCCTTGTCCGATGGCAGAGACAAACGTCTCACCTAAAAACCAGGGTTTACCAAGCTGTTTTTGCTTCCAGGAGGTTGAGGGTATCACGCCTTCTCGCTCCTGTGAGCCGGCAATAATACCGAGGTTGGTCCGTTGCCCCAGACCAAAGTCTTTGGCATATCGCTCAATCCGGTCTATACCAAGCCGTTTACCAGACTCGTAGAAGTATAAGTCGCAGGACTCCACCAGCGCCTTGTGAAACGAGACGTGCCCGTGCCGCTTCCAACAGCCAAACGACCAGCGGCCATACTCCAGTTCCCCGTTGCAGAAGAGATCAAGGTCAGGGGTTAAGACACCCTCCTGCAGGCCCGCTATGGCCACTAACGGTTTGAATATCGACCCTGGTGGGTATGCGCTCTGCAGCGCCCTATTGATCAGCGGTTTACTCTTATCCTGAAGGAGCGCCCACTTGTCGGAATCTATGCCCATTACAAAGTCGTTTGGATCAAACGAAGGAAGACTGACGAGTGCCAGCACCTCACCTGTGTTGGGTGACAGTGCTACCAACGCGCCAGTCTTGCCTTTGAACAACTCCTCGGCGACGCTCTGCAGCTCTATGTCAATGCTCAGAGTAATGTTGCTTCCCATCTCTGGCTTGATGTACTCAAGAACCTTAAGCTGTCTGCCAAGTGCGTCAACCTCTACAATCTGTTTGCCGGGTATACCCCGTAGATTTTTGTCATAAAGCTCCTCCACTCCCCATTGTCCTACAAATGTATCTGGGGTGATATCCTCGCTGTATTCATCCTGTAGCTGTACCTTTGTCGGCTTTCCTAGATAACCGATTATGTGTGAACCAACCTCGTTGTAGACGTAGTTTCTCGTTAAGCTGGTTTCTATGATCAGGCCTGGAAAGTCTGATCTCCTGGCCTCTATACGTTGTACGTCCTGGAAGTTGAGGCCCTCTTTGAGCACAGTTGTATTAAAGCTCGCCTTTTCCTCCTTCTTAAGTCTCTGCTGTAGTTTTACCTCGTCGATCTCTAATAAGCTGGCAAGGGCCTTAACGTCTATGCCCTTTGAACCGGGCAATATAGAGGCATAGAAGTAAGGCCGGTTCATCACCAACGGGGTGCCGTTACGGTCATAGATAATGCCGCGTGGGGCAGACAGCATTACTACACGCACCCTGTTAGAGTCGGCTGCCTCCCTGTACTCGCTGCCCTTGAGTATTTGCATGTAATATAGCCGTAATCCCAAGAGTACAAAGACGCCTACCAGGCTATACATTACAGTGTAGGTAAATCTTACAAAATAATCCCTGTTCATTTGTGTGGCTGCTGCTCGTTTTTCTCAAACAGGTAGTATGCCATAATGCTGTTAACAACAGCCTGGAAAGTGATCAGGTTAATGGCTGCTGCAGGAGGCGTGGGGCGAACATCAAACAAGGACAGAGATATATACACAACAATGCCATCAATTATCGTAAAGACAAAGCACAAGATGGCACTTAATAACGAGGCAAGATTGAAGATCCCTGTCTTAAAGAAGTACGTCAAGAAGACCACAATTACCTTTGAAAGGATATGAGGACCTATCAATCTCAGAGACAGGCTGTCTAAGACCAGTCCTATCATAAAGGCCCATAGAAATGCCCTGGATATTGGCCATTGAACGCCAATGTAAAAGACCAGGAGAGTAGTAAAATTAAACCGGTAATCAAAAAAAGAACTCTCATCGAGCACCAGAGCGCACATCACGACGAGCAGCCACAGTGCCTTCTCCCTAAGGGAGTGGACTTGTACTATCTGTCCTATCAATGATCATTACCTCGTCAACCTTAAAGGGGTCGGCACAGAGTTCGACCTCTATGTTAAGAAACAGACCGGTCTGTGCCTTCTCCGCGGAGATTATGCTGCCAATTGGGATACCTGGGGGGTAGAGGGCGTCATAGCCGGAGGTGATCAAGGCGTCCCCCTCTTTTACAACCTCGTCCTGGGGTATGTATTTTAAGACACATGTGCTATGTCCGGTACCTGATACTACCCCCTCCAGACGGCTTGATTGCACCTTTGCTGCCACCGACGAATGTGCATCTGTTATTAATAAGACGGTGGAGTAGTTTTGATCAACGAGTATCACCTTGCCAATAAGACACTTTGAAGACCTGACAGCCATGTTTTTCTTTATGCCGTGTCTTGTCCCCTTATTGAGCATCATTATCTGAGACCAAGCGCTGGGGTTTTTACCTATCACTCGGGCCGTAGTAACGTAACCAGGGGTAATATCCTTGAGGTCAAGCAACTGCCTAAGCCTATTATTCTCCTGTACCTGCTCTTCAAATGCCTCATTTCTTAGGAGCAACTGCTCTAACTCTTGTTTTAATCTGATATTTTCTTGTTTTAAGGCTATCAACGTAACAAACGGGCCTTTAACAGTATCTATAATGGTATATATGCCCTCGTTAAGGTATTGTACAGGGTACCTTAGATAAAACACCGGCCTGATAGGACCTCTGATACTCTGATAAGACATCAGCGCAGTGACAAAGAAGACATAAAAGAATAGTAATGCTACTTTTTTTTTACTATCACGTAACGGCAACTCTCTTAAGCAGAGCTAGATCCTCCAGCATCTTACCAACACCCATAACTACAGCCGTCAGAGGGTTTTCAGGCACTATGACGGGTAGACCTGTTTCGTTAATTATCAGGGAGTCCAGCCCCTTAAGCAGGGCGCCGCCGCCAGCAAGCACAATGCCATTGTCCACGATGTCAGAGGCCAGCTCAGGCGGTGTATTTTCAAGTGCCACTTTTATCGTGCTGATTATTATGTTTACGATTTCGCTCAACGTCTCTCTTATCTCGTTCTCCCTAATGGTGACCGCCTTGGGGATACCGGATATGAGGTCTCGGCCATTGACGTCTATGGTGCTTTCCTCGCCGTTTATCTTGTAGGCAGAGCCTATCTCTATCTTTATCTGTTCGGCTGTCCGGTCTCCTATCATGAAGTTATATTTTTCCTTGACGTGTACGATGATCTTTTCGTCCATTTTATCGCCGCCCACCTTGACCGTCTTGCTGTAAACGATGCCATCCATTGAGATAACGGCAACGTCCGTAGTACCTCCGCCGATGTCAACTATCATGTTTCCGTAGGGCTCATCTATTGGAAGACCAACGCCCACGGCTGCTGCCATCGTCTCTGCTATAAGGTAGACCTCCCTGGCCCCGGAGGCCTCGGCTGCCTCCTTCACCGCCCGCTGCTCTACGAGCGTGATGGAAGAGGGCACCCCTATGATGACCCGAGGTGAGACAAAGCTCTTTCTGTTGTGTGCCTTCTTTATAAAGTACTTGAGCATCTCGCCGGCTGCATTAAAATCAGCTATGACGCCATCCTTCATGGGCCTGATCGTCATGATGTTAGCTGGGGTCTTGCCAAGCATCTTTTTTGCCTCCGCCCCCACTGCAACCACCTTCTTGGTGTCCTGCCTCATCACCACCACCGAGGGCTCATCACATACTATTCCCTTGCCCTTTGCATACACTAACGTGTTTGCCGTTCCCAGATCTATTGCCAGATCATTTGAGAATAATCCCAAAAACTTGCTAAATAACATCTTACCTCCTTGCTATCTCCTAAACAACTGTCTCTTATAGCGTCTCATCGTATTCTCCCTTGATAACCACCACTAACATATCTATCGTACTGGCAATGATCCGCGGTAAGGGTTGTGTTTTCATACCAATCCTCATCTACAGAATATAACAAATAAACGCTGTGATTATCAAGGCTAGACAATGATAGGGTGCATAAGAATTTCATGGGGGACAATAAAAATTAATGGGGTCAAGGGGACGGTCCCCTTGTGGGTGGGTTTGAGGGAGGGCAATGCCCTCCATTCTATTAAAAAATCCCCACGAATTTTTTATGCACCCCAATGATATGTCTTCACTCCCTATCCTCCGCCGTGCAGGATATGATTTTTTTCATTGTATAGTCTATAATATTTTGAGTGAAAACTGCCACGTTTTATATTAGAGGGGTGTATAAGAAACTCATGGGAACAATTATATATTTTAATGGGGTCATGGGGACTGGTCCCCTTGCGGGTGGGTTTGAGGGAGGGGGTTGCAAACCTATGCGTTAGTAGGTAAAGCCCTCCATTCTTAATACATATGGGTGAGCTATACAATATGATAAATTATTTAATAGTGGGGACAGGCGGATTCGTTGGGGCTATTGTCCGTTTCATTCTGGGGGGGTGGATAGCTCAGAGGTGGGGCAGGGGGTATCCCCTTGGCACGTTTGTCATTAATGTTAGTGGCAGCTTTTTTATAGGTCTCTTGATGACGCTCTTTACGGAACGGTTGACTGCAAATCCGCAGTGGAGGCTACTCCTTGTTGTAGGTTTTTTAGGCGCTTATACGACCTTCTCTACCTTTGAGTATGAAACTGGCGCACTAGTAAGGGATGGTGAGTTTCTGTTTGCAGCGCTCAACGTGATATTTAGTGTGTTTGCAGGGTTTATAGCGTTAAGGATGGGTGAAGTATTAGCAAAGATACCATAGGTTACTAATATAAAGGAAGAAGTTTAAAGGAGAATGTAGACTTATGTTAAAAAAGCATCCAGCCAAAAAACTTACCATTTACACGAATGAGATAGATAAGTTTGGGCATAGGCCGGTCTATGAGGTATTGATCGATATATTTAAGAGGCGCTCATTTGCATGTGTAAATGTTTTCAGGGCTATTGAAGGTCTTGGAGCACATGGTGAATTGAAGGTGGCTAAGATACTGGATCTGTCAACAAATCTGCCCCTTAAGGTAGAGGCCATCGGCTCGGAGGAGATGATAAATGAGGCGCTTGCGGATGTCTACCACGTCGTGGAAAACGGTCTTGTAGAGCTAAGCGATACAACCATATTAAAGAGCCAGCCCCTTAAGCCGGATGAAAGAGAGGAGGGCACAGGGCATATGAAACTACAGGGTAAGGCAAAGATGCTTAAGATAATCATCAGCGAGGAAGATAAGTGGCTGGGTGAGCCGCTCCATGAGGTAATTGTTAAGCGGTTCATAACGGAAGACATAGCTGGGGCAACAGTGTACAGGGCAATGGCGGGATATGGTCCCCACCGCCGGTATCATAAGAGGAAACTGCTCACGCCACAAGGTCAACTGCCCATCGTTATCATTGTAGTGGATACCCAGGAAAACATAGACAAAGTCCTGCCGCTCTTGGACGATATTGTAACTGAGGGCATCGTAATAGTGTCTGAGGTTGAAGTTATCAAATACACACACAGGGACGCCCCTAACCCCTTGACCCCGTAAATGTCGAGTGTAGTTGCGCTCTTAAGGTCGCTGATTGATTGTAAGAACTTGAGGTCTTTGGGTGACTGGGGAGATATCGTTTATGACAAACTTCTGGATGCGATGGTGTTGTGTATCGGAAACATAAACATTACCGTATGAATCAACTGCTATGTTTGTGGGTCTGTCGAATTGACCATCACCGCTGCCTTCGCTTCCAAATTTTGTGATAAAGCTACCTGCTTCATTAAACTTCTGGATCCGGTTGTTCCAGTAATCAACGACATATACGTTACCGGATGAATCTACTGCTATACCTGTGGGGGCTTTAAATTGCCCACTACCACTACCCTCGCTACCCCATTTGGAGATGAAGTTACCGTTTGAGTTAAATTTCTGGATTCGATGGTGTTCAATATCGGAAACATAAACGTTGCCGGATGAATCTATAGCTATACCTGTGGGGCCTCTAAATTGGCCTTTGCCGTTACCCTTGCTCCCCCATTTTTTGATAAAGCCACCTTTTGAGTTAAATTTCTGGATTCGATGGTTATCATAATCAGCTACGTAGACGTTACCGGATGGATCAATAGCTATGCCTTTGGGATTGCCAAATTGCCCGTTACCATTACCCTTGCTGCCCCATTTTGTTATGAAACTACCGTTTGAGCTAAATTTCTGGATTCGATATTTACCGCCAGACAAACCATCAACCCCTTCTACAATATAAACGTTGCCAGATGAATCTGCCGCTATGCCTTCGGGATACTCGAATTGCCCGTTATTGCTCCCCTCGCTCCCCCACTTGGTGATAAAGGCACCTGTTGAGAAGAATTTCTGTATACGATGGTTATCGGTATCAGCAACATATATGTTACCAGATGAATCTGTGGCTATACCTGCAGGATGTTCAAATTGTCCATCCCTGATTTCCCTGTGCCCCCATTTAGTTATGAACCCCCCGTTTGGATTAAACTTCTGGACACAGTTGTTTAAGTAATCTGTGACATATACGTTACCAGTTGCATCAACCGCTATGCCTCTGGAGATGTCAAATTGTCCGTCATTACTGCCATAGCTGCCCCATTTTGTGATAAATCTACCAACTGAGCTAAATTTCTGTATGAGACGACTATAGGTATCAGCGACGTATACGTTACCTGATACATCTATTGCTATACCTGTGGGATAGTCAAACTGTCCGTTCTCGCTACCAGCTCTCCCCCATTTGGTGATGAAGCTGCCGTTATAGTTAAACTTCTGGATGCGAGTATTGCTACTATCAGCTACGTAGACGTTATCAGATGAATCAATTGCTATATTTGTGGGCTTGTCAAATTTCCCATCGTCTTTGCCACCACTACCCCATTTAGTAACAAAGTCTCCAATTGAGTTAAACTTCTGGAGCCGGTTATTCCAGTGATCTGTGACATAGACGTTGTCATATGAATCTACTGCTATAGCCATGGGATAGTCAAATTGCTCGTTGCCGCTACCCTTGCTTCCCCATTTAGTGATAAAGCCACCGCTCTTATTAAATTTCTGGATACGATGGTTATCGGTATCAGCAACATATATGTTACCAGATGTATCTACTGCTAAGCCTGTGGGGTTTTTAAATTGCCCGTTGCCGCTGCCATAGCTTCCCCATTTTGCTATGTAGTTACCGTTTGAGTTAAATTTCTGGATTCTATGGTTCAAGGTATCAGCAACATAGACATTACTGGATGTATCTATTGCTATGCCTGCGGGGCCATTGAATTGTCCATCTTCAGAGTGCTCACCCCATTTTGTTACAAATTTGTACGTCTCTGTTTTTATGTGTCTATGGGTTTCTTTGCTCCTAATTGTTGGGTGGCGACGAACCATCAACACTTTTTTAGCGTTTTCCGAGACTCTTTCCTTGACTGCTTCTGCATATGCAGCTTCTGTACAACTGGCTGTCAACGCCAACAACACTGAAAGCACTATAAGTACCAAACGTACTCTCTTGTTATTAATTGACACACAATACCTTTAGAATACTATTGCTTATGAGCGGTTTTCAAGATACTTTCTTGCCTCCCACAAAAACTCACTTATCATATCACAATATATATTTTAGGTAGTCCTGCAGAGGTAGTGATATTCAATCCCCCTTAGCTGAGCGCACCTTGAGGCGGCGTATGAGGTAGGCGAGCGATTTTTTTATAAGGAGCACTGGATCGTTCTTAAGCAAAAAGATAAGGTGCTGCCTGCTCCTTTTAAGACGTACCGACAAACTGTTGTTGTAGCCATAGAGCCACCGAGCGATCTCCTCTACCTTCTTATCAAACTGCTCCCTCTTTATGTTCTTTACAAAATAGGCATCCGGCCACAGGGGGAAGTCATTCCAATCCGGCTCGACAGTAATAAGGCCCATCTCAATGCACTTGTCATACTCGCTGCTCCCCGGCATAGGGTCAAAGATGTTAAAGGCAAGCTCGTCAGGCTTTAGCTCCTTCATAAAATCAAAGGTCGCCTGTAGGTCCTCAATGGTCTCCTCTGGAAACCCTGCCATAAAAAAAGCACCCGCCCCAATCCCCTTCCTACGGATCAGAGCAAAGGCCCGTAAAATATCAGCGTTTGATACGTCCTTGTTTATCAACCGTTTGATGTGATCGCTTCCGCTCTCTACGCCTATCTCTAACTTGACGCAGCCGGCCTGGCGCATTAACACAACAAGCTCCTCATCTACGAGGTCTGCGCGGGTGGCAGTCTTCCAGCTTATCTTGAGGCGGCTGTCTATGATGGCTCGACAGTACCTCTCTATAACCTTCCTGTTGATGGTGAAGGAGTCATCCCAGAACATTATGTGCTTCGTACCATAGGTCTTTTTCAGGTAAGTTATTTCGCTGATGACGTTTTCTGCACTGCGCAGCCTGACCTTCTTGTCCCAGAAGTTCCTGGACGAACAAAACGTACAGCGGAAAGGACATCCCCGCGAGACGATCATGCTGCCCAGGGATTTAAAGTCAATAGTCTCTCGATACAGGACGTTGTGGCGGTCTGGAAAGGGTATATCGTCAAGACTTGGTATAGCGGCACGTGCGGGATTGTGGATAAACCTGCCGTTGTCCTTAAACGAAAGTCCGCCTATCTTTGACAGCTCAGCAGCGGTCATAGGGGTGCTACCCTTAAGGAGACGACAAAGCTCAAGCATGGCATACTCCCCCTCGCCTCGTATAACGAAATCAACCTCGGTGTTTTTAAGACAATCATCGGGCAAAAAGCTCGGATGCACGCCCCCCATCACAACCGCACACTTACTGCAGTATTCCTTTATGATCCGGCTTATCTTAAACGCCGATGCAGCCTCTACCGATAGAGCAGATAACCCAACGACATCGGGCTGGAATGCCTCAATCGTTTGCCGCACCTCCCGCCAGATGTAGTGATTGTCATCCTTAAGGTTCTGTATATATCGCCGATAGCTCTTAGAACGAAAGTCAAAGCCGATATCGGCATCAATGAGCGGGGATTCATCTGCCTGGTGAGAGGTCTCGGCATGGTAGATACTGGTGTCAATCCCATGTTGATTAAGCACGGCTGAGACATATCCCAGACCAAGCGGGAAATATGGGGCCTGCCCAACCCCCTTTAGCCTTGTATAGGGAGGCTTTATTAGTAGTACCTTCAATTATGAGATGGGAAAGAAGTATGTAACTTCTTTATTCGTATTAGTTCACCCGTATGTATTAAGAATGGAGGGCTTTGCCTCTGCCGCAGGGGTTCGCAACCCCCTCCCTCAGACCCACCCACAAGGGGACCAGTCCCCTTGACCCCACTATATCGATGTTTATACACAATGTTTCAATCTTATACTGAACTATTACCTCTGTTCTATGTTATACCCTTTTGATTAAGAAAAGCGGCAAGAAGCTTGTCCTTGTTAAGTATGTGCTCACCCAGCCAGTTTTTAAGGAAGTTCATTACCTCAACAGTTACGACCATCTTACCCTCATCAAACTGCTTCTTTAGGTCTAGCACCTGCTTTGTTAACTTGTCATGCTCTGACTTGTGTGTGTTGTTGTCGCTGTATTTGTATTGTACTATCATCTTTTCTTCGGTTGCAAAATGATATTTTGTATAATCAATCAGCTCCGTCAATACCTTGCCCATTACCGCAGCGCCCTTGCCACCCGTCATGGCGCTATAAAGCTCGTTTACTATATCAACAAGTTTCTTGTGCTGTTTGTCAATCTCGGTAACATTTACAGCTATCTTGCTACTCCAATCAATAAATGCCATTTAATCCCTCCAGATAAAAATACCCTGGTTCTCAACCAGTCTTCAACTTGCAATTTATATTATTAAACGATCTAAATTCAGTGACCATTGTTACATTAATTTTTACAAGACACTTTACAACAGCAAGAGGACTGCAACAAGGGTAATCAAAAGATAAAGCATGTTGTGTCTCATCTGTCCGTCTAGCAGACCGGTGCACTTATCCAGAGGTTGTTGTATCCACATACGTATTTTATCCACATACCGCTCAACGGTACTAAGGTATGTGGTAACAGAGGTAAGTCTGCCAATACCAGCTTCAAAGGCAGAGGTCGATGGCCGCACACTTCTTACACTGGAGCGATGTGCAGTAACACTGACATTGGGGAGCAGCGATCTAATAAGCAGAAGCGCCCCTGTTAGGGTTATAGGCAAGAGGGATGCCTTTGATATCGATGCAATAAGCGCTGACGCATCATTTATGACACTAGTGCTATTTACATGCAGACAGCGTAAAATGTTATTAAACGAACTTATCACCAGCTCAGGCATAAGGCCTAGCGCAAGACAACTGATAACAAGCGTCGTCATCGAAAGCATACCCGCTGATGTCCACTCCGTTTGCACTGCCGCAGATGCCTCAACACACCTTGGCTGCCCTAAAAGCACGTATCCCGCTAATTTGCTAAAGGCTATGACCGTCAAACCGTTTATGAGCGTAAGTGATGCCATACCCAACACCCCGGTGGTCAAAACAGATCCAACGGTTGTGGTGCTAACCCCAAAAAGCCCCATAAAGATAGCAGCCTCGCCTATAAAGCCATTAAGCGGTGGCAGCCCGCATACACAGATACATCCGCACAGAAACATGAGCGCAGTTAGCGGCATCCTCTTGATAAGCCCTCCCATAAGGTTTATGTTGTTCGTCTTAACGCCCCTATAGATAGAACCGGCGCTATAAAGCAGGAGTCCTTTAAACAGTGTATGATTCAGTGTATGAAGCATGGCTCCGCCAAAGCCAAGCGCTGTCATAACCGGTAGGTTGTTGCTTTGTCCAATCAAGCCGGTGCCAATTCCAATTCCTATAATACCAACGTTTCCAACGCTGTTGTATGCTAATACACGTTGCATGTCGTTCTGTGTTATGCTATTTAATGCACCCCATAGCCCTGTGATTATAGAGACGATGAGTACCACATAACCGGTATATCTTGGCGGCGCCTCCATCTCAGCAGAGAGTCTTAGTATTCCATAGATGCCCATATTGATTATAAGTCCGTACAAAAGCCCAAAGGCGCTACTGGCAGAGGCACCAGGAGACTTGGTTGTCCAACAGTGAAAAGGGGTAAACCCAGAGGTAATAGCAAATCCCGTTAGGAGTAAGATGAAAACAAGCTCGCCGCCGTTTAAAACGTCCGTCCTGAGTGTGCCTAATCCCTTAAAATCCATGCTGCCGCAGTACATGTAATCCGCCGCAAAACCTAACATCAGAAACATGGCTCCTGCGTGCATATAAGCAATGTAGCTCAGGGCGATATTTCGGGTCTTTGTGTTTTTATGTTCAAAGAGGAGGATAAAGAATATGCACAACAACATAATCTCCCAAGCTATGACAAAGGCTATGATGTTTTTGACCGTTACGGCCACAATCATAAAGGCAACAAGCATGTTGAAAAACAAGTACTGCCTGCCAATTGCTGGATTACTCTTAAAATACGCAGCAAAATACTCATAAAGGTAAAGGCCGCTCAGCATCGACGATGCACCGATGAGACATACAAAAAGCGACGACAGACCATCCATCTCAAGGCGTACTAGCCCTAAAGGTTCACCGAGGTCTAATGCAGAGGAGAGCGTTTGACTCAAGAACAGGACGGTGTAAGCATCTTTAGTCATAAGCGCTGTAGCCCCTGCTATCGATGTTAGCGATAAGAGAGCGGCTAATCGTGCCGACCCCTTACAAAAGGCGCTCCCTATCCCCCCTGTTACGATCAGGGCTAGGGCAAAAAACAGATAAGACAACTTAACGCATCCTGTGTCCGCACTCCGTACAGAACTTTGCCTCAAGTGAGAGTTCCGTATCGCACTGAGGACATTTTATCTTTGTGGCGAGTTTGTGACCACATTGCGGGCAGAACTTTGCTCCTCGGGTCTGTGCTCTACACTTAGGGCACACCAGTTGTGCATCGGTGTCGACGTTGTGGGATTGACCGCGTCTGCTACCTGCCTCATCAGCCCGTTCAACGGCTGCGGAGGCCTCTGCGCGTGCACGGGCTGCCTCTATCTCTATTTCGACCACTGGGGCGCAGTTCAGACATAATCCCTTGGTAGAGTTCCAGCACTGGTCACACACGTACTGAAAGCATTTTGCACAGCGGTGAAAGTGTCTCTTGGCCTGTTCGATGGCCTCCTTAAATGCCTCATCTTTTGCATTGCCCCAACCCGCATCCGCAAGTCCGTCGATGGCCCTGCCAACGTTATGGGCGTGGCCGCCTAATAGACCCGCAGCCCTGCTGAGCCATCCAGATGCCTGCGCCTTCCTATAAGGGACAAACTCGGTACGCCATCTATCACTGCAACGCTCACAGTAGAACTCAAACTGAAATCCAGCCTCAACTCCATGTGAATGACACATGTCAGTGTAATTATTGCTAAAACTTATCTCTGCCACGTTCTCATATCTCCTTATATATAGATAGCAGCCTTTGGCGGCCATTGTTTAGGAGGTGTGGCTGGTCAGGCCACTGTTCCAAGATAATTGAGCCTGCAAAGCTGCGTCTTTTCATGGTGCTGATAAAGGCGGTTATGCCGGCGGGGTTATCGCCTGCTGGTCCTGTGAATATAGGCATGTGTCTGTCGTAGTCGCCGTAGTTTTCGTGCATATGGATGTGGATTATGGGTACGCTCATATCTATAGTGTTGAGGTAACGTATATAGTCGTTGCGTGTCTCGTGAAACAGGTTTGCGTGTCCGATGTCAAAGCACATCCCTACGTGGTTTATTGGAGTGTGATTGAGTTTTTTGATGTGTTCAAACAGTCTGTTGAAGTCGTGCGGGGAGGTCTCAGGTGTGTTTTCGATTGAGAGTTTCAGGTTTAGCTGAGCCGTGTGTTTGATATAAGGTTGTAGGGCTTGTACATATCTCTCTATCCCCTCTTCAGTAAACAGGTGTATGTTTATAAGGATTGCTCCTATATCACGAGCAAAGTCCACCGTTTTAAGAAAGGCGTGGTAGGTCTCGCCCCTGAGCGGGTTGACTACAAGCGGGGCGTGGACAGATAACATGAGTTCCCGTTGTTTTGCCCTTTCCTTTAATAGGGTTCTTTCGGTTTGGCTGATATCGTCTTCAAGCCAACCCTGCCCCCACTCCTTCTTGTCAGGAAACCACTCAAAGGTATCAAAGCCGTTAGTTATTGCATAATCAAACGGCAGCCCCGGTGAAGCGGCAACGCAAGACGTCTGATTCCCCACCCTTACCTGCCGTTGTACAATCATAATCTTAATGTTAATCGCTCTCCTGTGGCTTTGTCAAGATTAATGTTACATCGTGTGTATAAGTTTATCATGGGCTTTAAAAATAGAAGGGGAGGCACTGCCCCCTGTCGCAGGTGTTCGCAGCCCCTCCCCTCAGACCCCTCCGCAAGTGGATTAACCCCCTTGACCCCATTAAACTCCCTGTGTTTTTCTTATGCACTCCTCTTCTCTTATAACTTGTGGTTATGTTAATATGAGGTGACGATGGATGATGATGAGAAGAGGTTTTATCCTGATTACCTTTTTGAGATACTCATTGTTGTGGTTTTTTTGATGGCCTTGCTGGTTGTACTTGCCATGACCTTCCCACAGGAGATGGGTAGACGCATTGTGCTGTCAACGCCGTTTCAACCAAAACCAGAGTGGTATTTCTTGTGGCTCTTTGAGCTATTAAAATACTTTCCCGGCAGGACGGCGTTTATCGGTACGGTGGTATTGCCAATAACATTTATGACCGCACTAATTATGATCCCATCCATAGACAAGAGAGGCAGACGGAAGGCCGTTGTTGTGATAGGAGGTATATACCTCCTATTTTTGATATTTACGATTATCCCTTTGGTGAATTGAGGGTTCTGCGTGTTTACCGGTTACGTACAGGTCTATACCGGCAACGGTAAGGGTAAGACCACGGCAGCTGTGGGTCTGACAATAAGAGCCGCCGGCTGTGGTATGAAGGTGTTCTTTGCACAGTTCATAAAGAGTGCTTACAGCAGCGAGTTTTATTGCATGGAGAGATTCTGTAACCTCATTACACTGCGTCAGTATGGCAGGGGTTTTGTCAGGGGTAAGCCAGCGTCAGAAGACATAGAGGCAGCTAAAAGAGGGCTTGCTGAGTCAAAGGAGGTCATGCTCTCAGCTGACTTCCAGGTCGTTGTCCTGGATGAGATAAACGTTGCACTGAGATTAGGGGTCTTAGAGCTACAGGAGGTTGTCAAGTTGATACAACAACGTCCACCCAACGTAGAGCTGGTACTCACCGGCAGAGATGCCGATACAGAAGTGATTGAGCTGGCTGACCTGGTTACAGAATTTAAGGAGATAAAACACTATTTCAGTAAGGGAGTACCTGCAAGACAGGGAATAGAGTTTTAAACAATTATGAAGAAGGAAGAATTAGCTTCATTAAAGAGCTGGTTTAAGGGTTTTTGTGAGTCCTATTACTCAGCAGAGAGGGAAGACCATCTAAACATACTATTAAAGGAAATACATTCCTACAAGGTGTTTGAAAATATGTCCTTGCTAGCTCAGCAGCACTTAAGCAGCGAGGCCGATGTTGTGCTTGCAGAGGCGATTGGACTGCTTCACGATGTGGGCAGATTCCCGCAGTACGCTAAGTACAAGACCTTCAGGGACAGCATATCTGTAAACCACGGCGTACTTGGTGTGGAGACCATCATCAAGGAATACCCGCTTGCTAGTTTAAGCACAGATGATTATGACCTGATAACCAGGTCTATAAAATACCACAACGCCTACAAGATACCCTCCGGACAGAGCGATGAGGCCATAACATATCTTAAGCTTATACGAGACGCCGACAAACTTGACATCTGGCGGGTGTTCGTAGAGTATTTTGAGACCTCACCCGATAACAGACCCTCAGCGGCAGCCCTCGGACTACCCCTGGTAGGAGCCTGTTCCAATGATGTACTGAACTGTCTGTACAATAAGCAGATGGTGGCCCTTAGGGACGTTTCAACATTAGATGACTATAAGCTCCTTCAGTTGTCATGGATATTTGATCTCAACTACTGCACCTCGCGCAAACTGCTGTTAGAGAGGGGCTACATTGGCCGCATCCTGGAGAAAATGCCCAACGTAAACGGCCTTGAGGCATTTCTAACAGAATACTTGCTGGAAAAAAGGGGTGCATAAAAATAAAATAATAGAAGGGGAGCCTCTGCCTCCCCTCAGACCTAAAGCTGTTGACTTAAGCAATCATGCCTGATATTTACGGAGTCAAGGGGATTGGTCCCCTTGTGAGAGGGTCTTGGGAGGGCAAAGCCCTCCTTATTCATTTTCACAGCCTTAAGTCAACAGCATTACCCCTCAGACCCCTCAGCAAGCGCTACGCTCATTAGGATCAGTCCGCTCCCTGCTTGACACGGCAATCCATAAGCTAACAGATTCCTGCTTTCGCAGGAATGACATGATTTCCCACGAAATTCTTATGCACCCCGTAAAAAGCGCACAGTTGACTTTTTAGCAACTTTGTACTAAACTACTTTTTTAAAAGAAATAGCAATTATGGATCAAACAGCTTTAAGTTTAGTGCTACAGGCAGGGGTTGTAGTAAAGGTAGTTTTAGTGATACTACTGATGTTCTCAGTTATTTCATGGGGCATAATACTATTTAAATGGCGGTATTTCTCTAAGGCCAAGAATGAAACAAACTCGTTTTTCAGGTACTTTAGAGCAGGCAAGGAGGCCTCTGGTCTTAATAAGGTAGCCAGGGCCTGCAGCCTCAGTCCAATGGCCAACATATATAAGGCTGTCTACGAGGACAGGGACATTGAGGGCAAGGACGACATAAGACGTGCGGTTCGCAGGTACGGCGCCATTGAAAGCGCCAAACTCGATCGCTACCTCAACTTTTTGGCAACAACGGGGTCTACTACGCCGTTTATAGGCTTGTTTGGCACCGTGTGGGGTATAATGAACGCCTTTAGGGGGATAGGGTCGGCCGGGTCGGCCTCTTTAGCGGTGGTAGCCCCAGGTATAGCAGAGGCGCTGATTACAACGGCTGCTGGGCTGGCCGCAGCTATACCTGCTGTTATGGGATACAACTTCTTTCTAAGTACTGCGCGGAGAATGACATTAGAGATGGAGGATTTTACGGAAGAGCTACTTGCCTTCTTTATAGGACTGATGGATGAGAATAGAAAGAGATAGACACGTATTAGCGGAGATCAACGTTACTCCTCTTGTGGACGTAATGTTGGTGTTGCTAGTGATATTTATGGTAACTGCACCGATGATGAAGCAGGGCCTTGATGTAGATTTGCCACAGACAAAGGGTGCTTCCATGCCCAACGAGGACAGGTTCACCATTACCCTGAAAAAGGCAGGCGACATCTATCTTAATAAAGAAAAATATACGCTACAGGAGCTGGCGCAGAAGCTCAAGGCCATCAGTGCGCGTAATCCTGACGTGTACTTAGAGGCAGATAGAAACGTTCCCTACGGAAAAGTAGCTGAGCTTATGGCCGAGATAAAGGCCGCTGGAATTGGAAAGCTCGGCATGGTTACCGAACCAGCTATCAGCACAAAATGAGTAAGCAACCAAGGATTCAGATGACCACTGCGGCATCATTGCTAATACACGCGGTGTTGTTTACGCTCTTGGCCTATACTGTAAAAAAACAATCTCCAATGCTGATACCCCCAGCTTATAAGGTAAATCTAGTCTCCGTGGGGAAATCCTCTGCTGCTAAGACAACAGACACCGCAGCTAAAAAAGTAACAGAACAGCAGCAGACTCAAAAACACACAGTGACGAAGCCCATCGTTGAGACAAAAGAGCCAGAGGTTGTAAAACCTGTAACCAAGAAGGAACCTCCTGTTAAGAAGGAGATGCAACAGCCCAAGAAAGATGTGACCAAACCTGAAAAAGAGGTAAAAACGCTCCCTAAAGAGGCAGCACAAAAAAAGGAGACGCAAAAGACTCCCCCTGTTAAGCTGGAAACCAAACCGGAGGAGAAAATAACAAAGACCGAACCTAAGGAGGTCGAGCCAAGGGAGACTGAGGTAAGTGTCGAGGAAAAGATAGCGGCCCTCAAGGCCAAGAAGGATATACAGCAACATGCGATGCTTCGTTCTATGGTAAGCGTCAAGGGTGAGGGCAACGCAAAGGCTACAGCTCAACGGCAAGGCAACACCTCCACTTTGATTGAATCTCCCAACGGGGTAGATAGCAACGATATCTTGGCGCAGTACATTGGTCTGATTGGAGATCATGTCAGGAAGAGGTGGGTATTTCCAGATTCTGCAAAAAAGAACCTGGAAGCGATCGTCTTTTTTACTATTAGAAAGGACGGTAAGATAGAAAACATTAAGCTTGATAAGACCTCTGGCAACACCTTCTACGACCGCTCTTGTCTTAGTGCGGTGAACAAGTCGGTTCCTTTGCCAGTCCCACCAGTGGACAACATGGAGGTCGCCATAAGGTTTCACCCATGAAAACAATTAGTTTAAAGAACACCTTACGACTTATTTTATTAGTATCTGTGCTTTGTAACTGTAATACTGCTGAGAGCAGGGTATACGTGGATGTATCCTCCCCTGGGGCAAGGAAGCTCCCAATAGCGATACAGGACTTTACAGGTATAGCAACGGGTTCAGAGGTATCTGATGTGGTTGCATCCGATCTGCAGTTTACAAATCTCTTTTCGTTTGTTGACAAGAAGGCCTTTCTTGAGACATCGGATACGCCATTTAGCGCTGATAACTGGAGACCTCTTGGCGTGGACGCCGTGGTAAAGGGAGTCTTTGAGCGCACAACTGATTCCTCTGCCAGCGTTACTGTGTCGGTGTACGACGTCAATGAGGCAAAAAGCATCCTTAAGAAGCAGTATACTACTAAGAAGGAACTTTTACGGCCTTTGGCACACAAGATAGCGGATGACATATATGAGGCAATCACCGGCCAAAAGGGGATCTTCAACTCCCGGATAGCCTTCATAGGTTATGACGAGGGTGAGGGCCGGTCTATCCACTTGATGGATTACGACGGACAACGGATCAAGAGGATTGTCCGTAAGGGCAGTCTTATAATGAGACCTCATTGGTCGTCAGATGGCAAGAGGCTTGCTTACTCGTATCTAAAGAAGGGAAAATGGGCGATCAACATATTGAACTTTGACTCGGCCTCAGAGACGGAGGTGTTTTCCGCTAATGCAACCGACCTGGTAGGTGACTTTACCCCTGATGGCAAGTACCTGCTGCTGTCCTCCTCCAGTAAAGGCTCACCTGATATCTACATGCTGCAATTAGGCTCTAAGGTTTTGAACCGTCTGACGTATGCAGATACAATAGAGGTTTCACCGGCTGTATCGCCCGATGGTAAGCAGATAGTCTACGTCTCTAACAAGAGCGGCACGCCGCAGCTCTACATTATGAATATAGATGGCAGCGATACAAGAAGGCTCACCTTTGAGGGTAACTACAATACAACGCCAGAGTGGTCACCCGCGGGTGATCTGATAGTGTTTTCAATTATGACAGGCGGGAGATTTCATATAGCGACTATAAAGCCGGATGGCTCTGGGATGGCAGTCTTGACTAGCGTGGGTAATAATGAAGAGCCATCGTTTTCGCCTGATGGCAGGTTCATTGCATTTACTTCAGACCGTGATGGCTCAAAAGGGGTCTACGTAATGAGTGTAACCGGCGAAGAACAACACAGGATATCCCAAAAGAATATAAGGGCCTTTGGCCCTTCATGGTCACACAATTAATGGAGGTTTTGGATGAAGCGTTTGGTTGTTTTGATTTTTGCAGCGCTTTTCATAGTTAGCTGCGCACAAAAGGAGGTCGTTGTCCCAGAGGACAGCAGGCCAATAGTAAAAAAAGAGGATTATAAGGATAAAGATGATGGCGGCATGAAGGATCGCACAAAGAATGTTCCAGACAGCACCTCGGTAGATAAAGATTCGATTAAGGATAAGACACTCTCAGAAGAGGAAATAAGGGTTGCGATGCAAAATGTATTCTTGGACGTGCGCTTTGCATACAACAGGTCTGACATCTTGGACGAGGCTAAGCCAACCCTGCGTAAGATATCTGATTGGATGTTAAGTCATAAGTCAGTGAGCATTCTTATCGAGGGGCATTGCGACGAAAGAGGCTCTAATGAATATAACCTTGCATTAGGAGACCAGAGGGCACAGGCAACAAAGAGCTTCTTAGTCTCATCCGGTGTGCCGGCTACGAGGATGGAAACAATCAGCTTTGGGAAGGAAAAACCCCTTTGCACAGAACATAATGAAACGTGTTGGTCTAAAAACAGAAGGGCTACCTTTGTAATTAGCAGGTAGCAGGAGGCCTTAAGTGCGTTATAAGCTAAAGCCGTTGGGACATCTATTCGCAATAGCGGTTATGTCTGTTGTTGTGGGCGGTTGTGCCTCAACAGATGAGTACAGCCATATTAGAAATGAGCTCAACGAGGTGCGTCGCGTTCAATACGCTCAGAAAGAAGAGATACAGGACGTAAAGAAACGTATGGCGGTTTTAGAATCCCAGAAACAACAACAAACTAAAGCTCCAGCAAAGCCAGACATATCCGACGCAATTCGCGAGAGCCAGGAGAACCTGAATGCCAAATTCGAACGCTTAAGCAGAGATATGCAGCAGCTGCAGGGGCGTTATGAAGAACGTAAGTATCACGTGGACAAGTTGTTTGCTGAAGGCAAGACGGATAGAGACGTTCTGAAAGCACAGATAGAGAACGTCGAAAATGAAATGAAAGAGTTGCAGTTGAAGATGGGCAGGATAGACTCCGGTTTGCAGCACAAGAACCCAACAGTTGCTCCTGCCAGGACTGAACCGCCTCTTTCTACAACGCCGACCCCACATGCGCAGCCAGAGAGCAACAACGCAAAGGCTATGTATGATGCTGCCGTTAAGGACTTTCAGGACAGCAAGCTAAAAGAGGCACGTGAAAAGTTTAACAGTCTCTTAAAAGACTACCCATCAAACCCGCTTGCTGGTAACAGTCACTTCTGGATTGCAGAGACGTACTACAAAGAGGGCAGCTATGAAGACGCTATACTTAGCTACGACGTGGTTGTTAAAAAATATCCAGGTAACAGTAAAATTCCTGCTGCAAAATTGAAGCAGGCACAGGCCTTTATTGAAATAAAGGATCCGCGTACTGCTAAGACCATTTTGCAACAACTGATTGAGGAGTTCCCAAAGAGCACCGAGGCTGATATTGCCAAGAAGACTCTTCAGGGCCTTTCTGTCCAGCCGCCACCTGCGCGCAAAGTCGATCCTGTAAAAAAACCACAGGAGGGTAAAAGGCCTGATCTACCAAAAGCAAAGGCAAATAACCAGTAGCTAAACCCTCGCAATCAGATCAATAGATTCTACATCTTATGTCATGTCAAATGATACAGGGGGAGAGATAGAGCACAAAACGCCTTCTCTCCCTCAAGTTTGTTTATTCAGGAAGTCAATAATCCTCTCTACCATATCTTCTACGCTTAGCACGTTAGACTCTACCGTAACCTCAGGGTGTTGCGGGGGCTCGTATGGGACATTTACACCGGGTACTGGGCTGCCTGATTCAGCTTTCTTGTATATATCTGACGGGGCGGAGTGTTTAATGTCTCTTCCCTGTTCCCTCTGGCGGCACACATCCAAAGGGCAATTGATGTAGATCTCGGCAAAGGCTGGCAGGGTCTCTCTGGCTAATTCACGCCACTTACGCAGGTTCCCTGTGGCGTCTATAATGACGTTGTGCCCTGAGTTTATCATGATCTTGGCCGTATAGATAATGCCTCGGTACAGGATGTCTCGTTCTTCGTTGGAATAGGTAGGCTGTGGGGTTGCTAACCTTCTTAGCTCGTCCATCCTCAGGATGATGAAACTGGGACAGCGTTTCTTCAAAGCCTCCGCAATCGTACTCTTACCACAACCCGGCATCCCCGTTATCCATAAAGCCAACGCCATCACTTATATTAACAAATAATGGGTGTGAGGATGTAAAAAAATAGGGAGGTCTTTGCCTACTGTCGCAGGGGTTCATAACCCCCTCCCTGTACCCTCCCACAAGGGGACCAGACCCCTTGACCCTGTAAATATCAGGCGTGGTTGAATAAGATTTCACATGTGTGTATATATAATGTCATTATTCACAGCACCTCTTCATAAATGCTTTGGCCTCCTGCATCTTCTGCAACGCAGACCCTGTCGCGTCCTTCACGCTTTGCACGGTAGAGGGCGTTATCAGCGGACTGTAGTACTGTCTCGGTGTCTGTACCGTGAACCGGTAAGACTGCTACGCCTATCGACAGGGTTATAATGCCAAGGGACTGTTGTTTATACATGACGTGCATGTGCTTTACAGCATCTACTATCTGAAGTGCCCGCTGTGTTGTTACCTCCACGGAGGCCTCAGGCATAATTATGGTGAACTCTTCTCCACCGTATCTGCACGCAATGTCACCGCCGCGTATCTGCTTGACAAGAAACATACCAAGCTCGCACAGGAGCTTGTCTCCGCCATCGTGTCCAAACGTGTCGTTGAACTGTTTGAAGTGGTCTATGTCAATCATGATTATCCCTATAGGGGTAAACTTACGTAAGGAACGCTGCCACTCTAACTCAAGGGTTTCTTTCATATAACGGCGGTTAAAGAGTCCAGTCAATGGATCACGCATGGACATGTTTCTCAGCGACTCCTGGAGCTTGAGATTGATTATTGCCAGCCCACAGCTCTCAGCTACCCTCAAGGCTAGCTCCTCCTTCTCCTTAATCCAGTGCTGGTCCTCTGTCATACCGATCAATGAATCAAGCAGCAGGTGAAGCATCCCGATAGACTCACCCTTTGCCATAATTGGTGTACAGATGTAAGGGACTCCTGACTCTCTGACGTGTTGACAGCTTAGGTCCTTAATGGCATCTGACATGACGTGGGCATGCCCGCGACGTAAGCCCCAACACTGGTTCTGAGTAATGACAAGCTCCTGTGGCGGCGGACTGCCCCATACGGATATGCTCTCGAGTAAGTTCCTTGAGGAGTTGTAGATGTACAACCCTCCTCTGTCATTAGAAAACAACTGTGAGACCGTGTTTGTTATGACGACGCTGGCCTCCTCAACATCGTTACAGGCTTGAAACAACTCGCTCATCCTGCCAAACAATCTGCTTTCTAAGTCGCGCATCTCTAACAACCTTGCCTTGCTCTTAAGCTCAGCGTTATTCTTTTGCATATCAATACCATATGTCAGCAGTTTTTCGTTATAGTCCTTAAGATCTACAACCATCTTATTGAACAATTCTGACATCTGCCCTATCTCATCTTTTGACTGAATGTTTACTCTTACATCAAGATTGCCTTTGCCGATCTCGGTAAATGCATGAGATAGTATCTCTAATGGTTTTGTCATCCTCCGTGCAAATATAAAGATAAAGGTAAGTCCCACAACTCCAAACACGATCGAAAGCATGACCATCCGATCTCTTAATTGAATGACAGGGGCAAATGCCTTTTTTACAGGAACGCTTATAACCAATGTCCAGTTATTTCCTTTATAATCTCTGTATCCATTCTCACGGCTAAACGCCAAAATCTCCTCCTCCGCAACATCTGAATGACGATGCCTCTTGCTGCCAATCCGTTTACTTGAATCCAAAAGTGGTCTGACAAACGACCAGTCAGGAGATGTCTCTGTCAATATCCCTTTTGTGTTGTAATTGGAATACAAGACTAAACCTTTCTCATCGACTAAATCGATCTCCGTCTTTATCTCTGTGTTTTGAACAGCACTAAGCTCTTTGAGCATATCATATAAGACGTTTAAGGCTATCCTTGAAACGATTATTCCAAAAGAAGCATTGTCTTTGTCTTTAACGTAAGTAACAAAGTGTATCACATATTCACTGAGCGAGTTAGATGCACTTATGTCTAATATAACGTCGGTGTCATCCTTAAGCTGCATCCAGTAAGATGTAAAAGGGTGTTGCTGTCCTATCTTCTTGCCTGCTGTATCGGCAAGACGTACCCTGTCTAACGTATAAAATGAAATGGAGGCATAGGACGGATCAGCGGTCTGATATGTCTTTATTCTCTCAGTAATCTGCCCGGCAGTTGAGCTGCGTGAAGCAATTACGGGGTCTCTGGCAATGGTTTTAATGTCCAGGTATTTTTCGTAAAACATCCTGTCAATCTTGTCCATAGTATGAAATGTGTAGTTTTCAAGCTCTTTTCTAATCTGTTTCTCCAAGATATTAACGGTTGAAACATGCCCTATGTACAGCGCAGTGGCCAGAAAAACCAGACCTATCCCTGAAAAAAATAGGATGAGTTTCGTCGATAACTTCATGTATCATCTCTCCTCATAAAGCTGATTTCTTTATTTACTTATTAATATTCTATACTAAAGAGCCTCTTGCAAAACTCCTAAACGAAAGAAGTTTTAGCTCTCCTTATGATAAAATAAGTTTCCCAAACTTAAATCGATAAGGAGAGCATCATGTTAAGAGAGAGTATA
>PEAB01000044.1 GCA_002753395.1 Nitrospirae bacterium MYbinv3
ATGGCATTAGCTGCAATTGTACGTGTTACTGGTGTCTCTGAACATTGGCTTCAAGATTATGTGAACCAAAAATATGATACAGTGCCTCAATGTATAGATGTAAAAAAAAAAGAAAAGGGACGTCTACAATCTAATGTGATGAAGTGTGGTCTTATGTCGGAAATAAGGAGAATAAACAATGGATTTGGTTAGCATTAGATGATGATTCTGGCGAAGTGGTTGGTGCTTTTGTAGGTGGCCGTGACATAGAAGGAGCTAAGGGTTATGGGTTCCTTCTTACTTCAAGTGTGTTACTCAACTTAAGGTTAGCGACCAACGGGAGCGGAGGTTACAATCTACAGCCTTATCCTTTATAGGCTTTCCCTCGAAAACAATAGAGATTAAAGGCAACATGACAAGGTTTACCATTTCTCATTCCCTACCGTTCAGAGGTGGGGTTGTTAATCTTACTCACTCAAAGTTGGCAAGAGCCAGGTCTGAGGGGAGACAGAGCCTCCCCTTCTATACCAATACTGGTATGAACGCAACTTGGTATTAGATGAGGCAATTCGCACCATTGACACTGCTTGTAAAACATAGTAGAATAAGTTACTCTAACTATATTAAAGGATGCGATGACAGAATCGAAATGAAGATATAAAGGAGATTATTAGTATGATGGTAATGGAAATGCACGGAAATAGGTTTCTTATTAAAAGTATATGTGGAGTGATTTTAACACTTTGTTTGTTTTCAAGTGCGTTTGGCGGAGATAAACCAACAAAAAAAGAAACAATGGCCTTTATTCAGGAAAAATGCGACAAACTCAAGATCACAGATAAAATCACAAGCAGGGTTTATCTTGATGAAAATGACAGTTGCACCCTTATAATAGAAGTTAATAGTGTTAATACACAAATTAGAAGACATATAATCCCACTAAAAGAGATGGATCCAAGTGTTGTTAAAAATGGTTTTGATCCATTCCTTGTGGTATTCACAGATTTTAGCAATCTTGGAGTACAACTAAACTCAAAAGAAGATAAGCAGGAAAAAAGAAAAGCGATAAAAACAATTATTGTGTCTTATGATGAAAACAAAAAAGAAGAGAGATTGGAAAGGAACGATGAAAACGCTATCTTCCTTTGTAACTCAGAACTATCTGCTGAGAAGGTTGCAAAGGCAATAACACACCTGATAGAATTATGTGGTGGAAAGTCCGATTTGTTTTAACTAAGTACTGTTTCCAGATTGTACTGCTTCCAGCTTCCACAGAGCGTAGTGATGTTTTTGGCAACTCGAAGGATATTTATAAAATCTTCTCGTGGTATGTGTATAGCCCCAAAACTCAAAAGATAAGATGTAGTGACCTGACAGTCAATTAAAACAAAACCCCACTCAGTCAATTTCTTTACGAGGGTCACAAAGGCGACCTTGGAGGCGTTGCTTTTCTTAAAGAACATGGACTCGCCAAAAAAAATCCCGCCCATAGCAACCCCATAGAGACCGCCCACCAACTCTCCATCGTGCCAGCTCTCCACTGAGTGTGCAAAGCCTGCCTCATGCAATCTCACGTACGCCCCTATCATCTCCTCGGTAAGCCAACTGCCGCCTCCATCCCTTCTATCTGCCTCAGAGCAATTGGTAATAACATCAATAAAGGCGTTATCCAAGGTTACCTTAAAGATGCCTTTTTTTATTGTCTGACGCAGGCTGCGTGCTATATTTAGCTCATGTGGTATCAGTACAAGCCTTGGATCAGGTGACCACCATAGAATAGGACCTCCATAGCTATACCATGGGAATATACCTAACCTATAGGCCGCCAGAAGCCGCTCTACACTTAAATCGCCTCCGATAGCAAGAAGGCCGTCACTGCGTGCATACTCTGGAGGTGGAAAGACACACGCCTTACTCAACTCATATACTGGCATTGTTATATTCAAACTCTATCTTATCATCCACGACATTCACACAGACGTTTCCTCCAGCCTTGAGCCTGCCAAAGAGAATCTCATCTGCCAAGGGGGTCTTTAATTCCTTCTGTAACAAACGCGAGAGCGGTCGAGCCCCAAAATGAGCATCAAAGCCTTTACTACGTAGCCACTGTCTCGCATCCTGACTAACTGTCAGCGAGACCTTCTTTTGTTTAAGCTGCAACGCCAGTTCTTCAACAAACTTGTCCACTATCTTTGCCATCGTCTCATCCGCTAGCGGGTTAAAAAAGACTATGTCGTCAAGGCGGTTTCTAAACTCAGGGCTAAACACCTGCTTTACGGCATCCTTACCCTTTGAAGCAGTATCCAATGTACGGTCGCCAAAACCGATGGCATTCCTATCCATTTCTCGTGCACCGGCATTTGATGTCATAATGACTATCACGTTTCTGAAGTCTGCCTTTTTGCCATTATTGTCTGTAAGAGTTGCGTAGTCCATGACCTGAAGGAGGATGTTATACACATCCTGATGAGCCTTTTCTATTTCATCAAAGAGCACGACGCTGAATGGGTTTTTTCTGATTTCGTCGGTTAACATGCCACCCTGATCAAAGCCGACATAACCTGGTGGAGCGCCAATCAACCTGGCAACTGCGTGTTTTTCCATGTACTCGCTCATGTCAAATCTTATAAATTTAACGCCCAAGATGTTGGACAACTGTTTAGCTATCTCTGTCTTTCCAACACCAGTTGGCCCTGTGAATAAAAAACACCCTGTTGGTCTATCAGGCAACCCAAGACCAGATCTTGATCTCTTTATAGCAGTAACAACAGAGGCTATTGCCACATCTTGACCAAATACACGCCGCTTTAACTCTGTTTCAAGGCTCTGAAGCCTGTCTGCCTCAGAGACGGACAATGTACGAGCTGGTATCTTGGCCATCTTGGCCACAACCTTTTCAACATCAAGCACTCCCACTGTCCTCTTACTTCCTACTAAGAGCTTTACAAGCGCTCCAGCCTCATCCATAACATCGATAGCCTTGTCTGGCAGATATCGATCGTTTATGTATTTGGCCGATAGCTCAACAGCATTCTTTATTGCCGCTGTTGTAAAGTGTACGCCATGAAACTCCTCGTAATAAGGTTTTAAACCTGATAGGATCTGACATGATTCCTCAATAGATGGCTCCTGCACCTCTATCTTTTGGAATCTCCTGGACAGGGCACGGTCTTTCTCGAAATAATTCTTGTACTCCTCATAGGTGCTTGCCCCTATACAGCGCAGCTTACCCGAGTTCAGGACAGGCTTTAGTATATTAGAGGCATCGAGCGACCCTCCGCTTGTGGCACCTGCCCCAACGACTGTATGTATCTCGTCAATAAAGAGTATGGCATTTTTTATCTTTTTAAGGCTGTCTATAGTTGCCTTTAATCTTGCCTCAAATTCACCTCTGAACTTGGTGCCGGCCAACATCCCGCCCATGTCAAGGAGAAAGATGTGGGTGTTTTTAAGGGCATCAGGGACGTTTCCTTCACATATCTTTAATGCCAGCCCTTCAACAATGGCCGTCTTTCCAACACCAGGTTCACCAACGAAGACTGGATTATTTTTACGTCTCCTGCACAGTATCTGGATGGTGCGTTCAATCTCTCGCTCTCTACCAACCAACGGGTCTATGTCTCCACTAGCTGCCTTTTCTATGAGATTAACGGTAAATTGTTTTAGGGGATCAGGTTGTTTTGTGGTATCAGAGGTATAGGGTTCTTCTGAGGTCTGCTCTTGTGAGTCATCGTCAGACAGCTTCGTTATCCCGTGTGAGATGTAGTTAAGAACGTCCAAACGTGTGATACCCTCTTTTTGCAAATAATAGGCGGCATAACAATCCTCCTCCATATAGATGGAGGCCAAGAGGTCGCCAGCATCTACCTCCTCCTTCCCCGATGATTGCAGGTGCCACAACGCCCTTTGCAGCACGCGCTGAAAACCAATAGTGGGTTGTGGGATATTTCTTGCGTTTTTGGGTAATTTAGGGACGTTTTTCCCAAAAAAATCGTTTAGATCCGCCTTCAGATTTGATACAACGCCACCACACTTGGTTACAATATCAATGCCTTTTTCATCATGCAATATGGCAAACAATATATGTTCAATGCAGAGATACTCGTGTCCTCGCCGCTTAGCTTCATTGATTGTTGCCTCTATGCTTATTTCAAGATCTCTGTTTATCATACTCTTACTCCTGCTCCATGATACACTTTAAAGGGAAATCATTGTTTTTTGCCATTTCGTGTACAGCAGCAACCTTTGTCTCAGCAATGTCCTTTGTGTATATGCCGCAAAGTCCCGCACCATTCCTATGTACCTGTAACATAAGCTGGGTAGCCTCTGCATAAGACTTATGAAAGACGGTCTCAATCACACTTACAACAAACTCCATCGTAGTATAATCGTCGTTTAAAATAAACACCTTAAACATAGGCGGGGTCATTTGCTTTTCATTGACTACATTTTCAGGTGTCTCCTTAAACTCGCCTTTGGTATGTCCCATAAGTTATGCTCTCCTAATATTGTTGTTTATTGTCTCTTAAATATTATATTAACATATTTTTTTATTCTTTTCTATCCACTCCATTGTTTGGGCGCATAAGTAAGTCGTTGGTTTTGTCAAAGAAGGGGAGGCTCTGCCTACTGACGCAGGGGTTAGGGGAGGGTGTTAAGTTTACTGTCTCCACTACTTGTGCAGGACTATCTAATTTCTTATACACCAACGATTCTCACTGATAATGAATGTAATTTATTGATATATAAGCAATATACTATAAAAACACCGCGAAAAATATTTTTCATATACACAGTAAAATCCTTATAAAAAGCCATTATGCAAATTCAGTGAGAATTGGTTCTTATACACCCTATGCAAGGGTGCATAAGAACCACCATGACCTTACGGACACAACAAGCAATGAAAGTCCTTGATTCTGTAGGATATTTTTAGACTTTCATATAAACTTATGGGGCATCCTGTCATTGCCATGCTCAACACGCCAATCCACAAGCTAATAGATTCCTGCTTTCGCAGAGCCTGCCCCTGGCTTGAACAGGGGAATGACATAATTTCTCACGACTTTCTTATGCACCCCTATGCACCCCTGGCATGAAGAAAACACTTCGATTTTGTTATAATATAAATATGTTAGGAAAGTTATGGTGGAGGGATAAGTTATGGTATGCAATTTAAGCGAGTTACAGACTTTTGCCTTTTCAAATACTTTTCTTAACAAGAGAAATGAACCGTTCACCATCCGTCCTTTAGACGAAACACTGCACGATGGACTAATTGAGACGTACCTTGCCTACGAACCAAAAAATTCATTCAACGGTCTTCCCCCCATTAATGAGGATGCCTGCGTCAAATGGGTCAAGGGCATGATTGACACAGGCGCTAATATAATCGCCCTTTCGATGAATAATATCATATGGGGTCATGCTGCCCTGTTTACCGTAAGCAAGAATCTGTGCGAGTTATTTGTCGCCGTATCGTCGATGTACCAAAACATAGGCATAGGTACAGAGCTTACCAGATCAAGCATCAACATCTCCGACATCCTCGGTTTTGATAAGATATGGCTCTCAGTGGAGCAATCAAATATTAGGGCACTCCACGTGTACCTAAAATGTGGCTTTGATCTCATCTCTAAGGGATGCTTTGATGACAATGAAATGATACTGGACCTTGAGTGTTACCGTAAAAAAATGGAGCAAGGATAACGTTATACGATCTCAAACTTTTCTGGGAAGTTGTTATTCTTATTTATGGCAATCCACACTTTAGCTGTGTCTAAATCTGGGAGATTTTTGTTGACTATCTCCTCTGCCTCTTGCATATCGCTTAACTGGCAGGACTTTTCCTCCTCCAATGAAGAATGATTACATGCCATCTTGTATGCCCCACAATCGTTATGGTGAAACAACACCACATGATTGATGTCGTGCAGTTGCTTAGCCGCCCTGACCTGCTTTAATAGAAAATCCTTTACCTGCGGAGCCCCATGATCTAAATCCATTGTAGAACCAGCTATTGAAATCCTATCAAAGTATTCGCAGGCAAACCCCTGAGCATTCATCCACTCTTTGATCTTTCGGTAGTCCTACACAAGTAGTGGTGACAGTAAACTTTAGACCCTCCCATCAAGGGAGTGGGATTGAATATCACTACCTCTGCAGGACTACCATTTTCTTTATCATGCTGAAAAACGGGTTTCCATTTATCTGGTCGAGCATAGAAGCGTTGTCTATAAAGTTTTAACGTGAATTTTTATAGTCGCTGTGCTATACTTATACGTATGGACATGGATACAGAAAAATTAACAAAATATCCTTTTCATGGCAACAAAATATTACATCCTAAGATAATTAAACGAATACACTGTGTAATTAACTATATTTGAACAGTCTGACAATGCCATATTTGAGAAGGAGTGATAAAAACTATGCCTATAGTATCACTATTTAACGGATGCCTTTAGACAAAGAGGCAATAGAAAAGAGGCTAATAAATAAACTGAGTTTGACCCATATTATAGAAAAGGACGTGTTAGAGGAGACTATCTCTTGATAAACGGCTTTATTGCCCATCTTATTACCAATACAATATCACATGTCTTAAAGGTATGCCTTATAGCTGACATCCAGCACCGAGTGACACATTATACACGAGAAGAAAGTATTTTAGAGAAGGATGCAACGGCTGTGATGCAAAAATATGATAACGAGCTTCATCAGTTGACCAAGCACCTGTTCAATAAAAAAACATGGGATCCCGCTCTGTATGATATCCTGATCCCCCTAGATAATGAGTTTGACGGCAACACAGATGGTGCGTTTGAGTGTGCTAGTAGTAGATGATGAGAATAATTTCGCCGACATCCTTGTGCAGCGGTTAAACTTAAGAGGGTTTATTGCACATGCCGTCTATGGAGGGCAAGAGGCCATCAGCTTTGTGGAGAAAAACAGACCTGATGCGCTCCTGTTAGACGTAAAAATGCCCCTTATGAGCGGCATAGAAGTGCTTAAACATGTAAAACAAGACCATCCAAAGACAGCAGTAATAATGCTCATAGGTTACAGCTCCGTCAACGAAGAACAGGAGGCTATGAGACACGGTGCATTTATTGTCCTTAGAAAACCACCTGATATAGACGTCATAGTAGAAACCTTGAAGCGGGCATTAAAACATCTTCAGAGGTAAATATAGCTTATGAACTATCATATAGTGTTTGCGTATGACACAAAGGAGTTTATACAATGATGGCACTACTCAATAGATTGAAGATATACTTTTACTACTTGTGGAATCTCCTGCCCTGGGTAAACAAGATAGAGGCAAAAATGCTTAAACATACACTAAGTGAATTGGAGAGGATATTCCCTCCCAGACACATAAATATAAAAAATGGCAAGGTCTTGATATTTTCAGGCTTCGGTAACTTCAAGGAGATACAAGTACACGGCAAAGACTTTACAGTATATGGCGGGATTATCCTGAAGAACCGTATTATATCGTTAAAAGATAAAAGACTAAACATCAAAAAAGTTGGTGAGAAGGTACTAAGCGATGGTTCCCTGTGGGTAGAAAACACTTTATTTTTAGGCAACATTGGCACTCTGAGCAATCTAAATATAGTAACAAGCGGCATCATAAATGGAACTATCAACAAGGTAGACATGTTGTATATACGTGAGGGTATGTTTAATGGAAAGATTGCCCACGTGGAGAAGTGGGTGCACGTTGCCCATCGAAATGGTTTCATAAAAGGGGAGATACAATACATCGGAGAGACACTTTTTTTGGATAACGGCGTATTTACTACCAACAAACTGCCAAAGATAGCTGGGGGTTACATGATCATAAAGGACGGTATATTACAAAACAGCGAAGGTCAGCCCTGGGCATGGGACAAGATAGCAGAAAACATCGGAGACCTGCAGGAGGACCAGGAGATATTCCTTTTTGGCTCAGACGGTCACGTACTTATGGGTGGACGGGCAAAGAACATCCTGTTTAGGGAAAGCATAAACACGTTTTCAAGGCACAAGACAGAAAACCTTATCTCATCCAATAAGTTCTATCGTCTACGGGATGGCAAACTGCAACGGGTGACACTAAAGATATCATCCAACCAGACTACAGACGTGTCCCTTGCCAAATACTTTTCCTACGTGAGACTGGAGATCGTATAAGATATAGAGGAAACTCTTATCTAACCTGCCACTGACTACTAAGGCCATGCGCTGGATAACCACCACCAGCGATGTTTTTTCCGTCCATGAGATATATGTATATGTCTCCGGTGGTGGTATCTAGCCATAGCAGGTCAGCCTTTCCATCTCCGTTATAGTCTCCAATCTTCTTGATCTGCCAGTTAGCAGGTACACTGCTGGCTGCATAACCACCGCCTATTACACTGACTCCATCCATGAGGTATATATAGATATCGCCGGTGGTGGTATTTTGCCATAGCAGGTCAGCCTTCCCATCTCCGTTAAAATCCGTATCATCCCACACTGACTTTATCTGCCAGTCACCTGGGACGCCTCTGGCAATATGATCTCCACCTAATACCCTTGTGCTATCAATTATCCAGAGATACACGTCACCACTAATGGAGTTCTGCCATACGATATCACTCTTCTTATCGCCATTTAAATCTGCAACCGATTTAACGACCCATTCTGAGCTCATTCCCTTTGCAATAAAACCACTATTCTTTATACCAGTACCATCCATTGACCAGAGATATACGTCGCCGCTTGTTTTGTTCCACCAAAGAATATCAGCCTTGCCATCACCATCAAAATCGCCAATGGCTTTAAACTCCCATTCCTTTGGTACACTCCTGATAACATAACCGTGATTAGTTATCGTTGTCACATCCATGATCCACATGTAGATGTCACCATTATTTCTGTTATACAAGAGGATATCGCCCTTGCCATCTCCGTTAAAGTCGCCAGCGGCAATAATATCCCACTCTATCGGTAACCCTTTTACTACAAAATCACCTCTAATTATACCGGTACCTTTCATCAGCCATATGATTATATCACCAGTTGAACTGTTTCTCCAGAGCACATCACTGTTACCGTCTCCGTCAAAGTCATATCTGGGCGTTGCACTATGCGTAACCTTATTGATCAGTATCTTTGATTCAAATGGTTTTATTGTGATACTTCCCTTAACCAGACCTTGGTCTAAGTCCAGGTAGCTCTTACCTTCAAGGTTCACTGTCATATCAACCTTTGTTGCGTTATAAAAGATTGTTGATATTGGTTTATCACCTGCGCCTAATGTAAACCAGTTTTTCTTGGAACTAGCGTCCTTGCCGCTGTAGGATTTCCACTCCTCTAAGGTCTTAGTGTTATCAGTTGCGCTTAACCCCGAAATCAATATGCTCTTTGTGAGGTAAGGTTGAAAAAAGTAGTTTCTATCTGAATCGGTTATTTCGTCCTTATTGAAGAGTATCAATGTCCTTGCATTTTCTCTTACTCCGAACAAGATATTATCCTTGAATTCCCTTACCAACGCCTCATGTAAACACACCTGCCCTTGTGTATTCGTTGAACTGGAGGAATTACCATACATGGTGTTGTTACTTACAAGACCACTTGCATAGTTATACAAAATGCCATCTACTGAGGAGTTAATAACGGTGTTGCCGCTCACCTCTACATCTCTGCAATAATTGTCCATGAATATGCCCATACCGAAAAGAGGCTTGAACGTACTCGTTGCTCCATCTGTATTGCCTACCGTGTCTACAACAATGTTTTTTCGTATAGTTAGGTTATAAACAGGTGTAGCAGACAGACTAGTCCTGCCATAGGCGTGGATCCCTCCACAATCAGCCTTTGCAAAACATGCTTCTTTGACAAAGTTGTTCTCTATCAGGTTGTTTGGACCACATATCTCGATCCCATTATAGGCGGTCTTTAATATCTGATTATACTTGATGGTATTGTTATAGCCTGAGTAGCTCACGTTATCAGCATTAATCCAGATGCCATCACCATTTTCAGTACATACCCCCCCATCCGCTTTATATCCACAACCCAAACCAGATACCCCAACGTTCTCTATCAAGCCGATATTGCTGACCACATTGTCTTGAAATAAAGAGTTGTAGGAATAACTGCGTATTCCAAAATGATTTGCGCCATCTATAATATTTCCCGTAATAGTCTGATTGTGACCGCCTCGCCAGCCGTTGACACCATTTGAGGCACTCCAAACCCATGTAGCCAGATTTAATCCAACAGAATCAACATCTTTGATGATGTTGTTTCTGATGACAATACGGCTGTTGTCATCAGTCTTAAGGTTTACCGGCGTTGTAATCCCATTTGCATACCAATTCTGTACAGCAAGATTCTCTATAACTACGTCTGTTATATGAGTCTGAAGTTGAAGTCCTAATATGATACCCCCCCAATAAGCTCCATCACCACTGACTATTACAGAACCCTCAATCTCATTATCGCCTGGCCGTCCACTGTTCGAGTACATATAGACCTTCTTTAGCGTGCCATCATAATACCACTCACCATCTTGATCCAGCGTAGCTAAGTGGTTATTGATAAAATACCCCCATCCTGTGCATCCTCCCCAACAATCAGCCGCTACACCTAAAGTTAATGTGTTCCCTGAGGAACCTGCTACCTCCCGATTGAGGATGTACCACCTCATCCCTTTTATGTGTACAACTGCACCTGTCCAATCCACCTTTGGAAGTTCGTTATCGGTGAGCGTCTTTCCATCCGTAGAGCTATCTATAGTTGAATAACCATTGTCTCCCTCACTTAAATTAGGCCATCTACCAAGTCTTAGACGCTTGCCATTTCTAAATAGCTGATTAATACCATTTGTAAACAACCCGCTGTTATTGCCCTTAGACAGGTCAGCCACAAAGATGTTGCCGTTATACTCATCCCATCCGCTAATTGCTCTGGAACCTGAAATACTCGGCTTGCTTGCACAACCTTCAGGGTAAGAAGAGAAAGTTACCGGATCTACCTCTGTCCCTGATTTGGTTATTATCAAGGTCTCAACGCGCCAGGTATCACCACACTTAAACAACACCCGATCACCAGGCCTCAAGTTCAATGAATTAATCTTAGTAATAGACATCATAGGTCTATCTTGTGTCAGCCCATCGTTTGAATCTGATCCTGTAGAGCTTGAGACATAATAAGATTGTGCCCATGATGGCACACTCAATGACATGGTTATAATAGTTAGTACAAAAAACATCAATAGAAAAACATAAAACTCGTTATTTGATGCACTCTTATATGGCCTCATACTATTCCTCCTATCAACAGGATACTTTACCCCATTATATCGCATGATTATACACAATGCTTCAATCGTATACTGACCTGTTATCCTATTTTACTATAGTTTTGTGTTTTGTCGCAAACCCGTCTTGGGTGCATAAGAAAGTCGTGGGGAAATATGTCATTCCTGCAAAAGCAGGAATCTATTAGCTTGTGGATTGCCGTGTCGAGCACGGCAATGACAGGACGACCCATAAGTTTCTTATGCACCCGCCCGTCTTTTGACGTATCTGTTGTCAAATGACGATTAAACATGTTATCTTTAAAAAATAAGGAAATAAATAAAACTACGAGGTGAGTAAGTGGATATAAAGATGACAAGCGAAACAGAGCTTACCATAAAGACAGAGATTTTGATTATACCTTTTTTTGAAGACCATAAGACTGACTTCTATGCAGACATCGACGAAAGACTTGGCGGATTAATAAAGCGTGTGTTTGACTCAAAGGAATTTACAGGCAAACATGGTCAGACCGCCCTTTTACACGTAAACAACCTAAATACTGAAAGGCTGCTGCTAATAGGACTTGGCAAGTTGTCCGAGTTGTCTCAGGAGAAACTAAGAAGAAGCGGCGGCAAGGCCCTCTCAAGCCTTAAGGGTAAGAGTATTACGTCCGTAGCCGTCTCTACATCAATATTTAAGACAGAACAGGCAGCTTTAGGAGCTGTTTATAAACTAGCTCATTATTTCTTGGAAGGTGCGTTGTTAAGTCAATACCGATTCAATAGGTACAAGACAACCGATGATGATGATAACAAGGACAAGGAGATTGAGGAGGTCGTTGTCATAGCCACACATGACGATGTTGCCTTGGACTGGCTGCAAGTCCTGGTCAATGCGGTACGTTATGCCAAAGACCTCACAAACACGCCTGCAAACGACATGACCCCGAAACATCTAGCTAACGCTGCATCTGCGCTGCAATCAGACAGCGTTAAGGTGAAGACGCTTGACCTGAAAGATATAGAAAAGGAGGGCATGGGCTCGTTCTTGGCTGTTGCAAGGGGCTCGATAGAACCTCCTAAGTTCATTGTCCTTGAGTATAATGGTGGCAGTGGACAACCTATTGCTATAGTGGGCAAGTCGATCACCTTTGACAGTGGGGGGTTGTCCCTGAAGCCAGCAGATAGCATGGAACAGATGAAGTACGACATGGCTGGAGGGGCTGCGACTTTGGGTATCATCAAGGGGGCAGCAGAGTACAGGCTTCCAGTTAATATAATAGCCGTGTTACCTGCAACAGAAAACATGCCCAGTGGCAGCGCCACCAGACCCGGCGACGTAGTAAAGTCTATAACCGGTAAGACAATAGAGATACTAAACACCGATGCCGAGGGTCGTCTCATACTGGCCGATGCACTCGGCTACGTTATAAAATACTACAACCCCAAAGAGGTTATCGACATGGCTACACTTACCGGGGCCTGTTCCGTGGCTTTTGGTAATGAGGCTGTAGCCATGATGGGCAACAATGACGAGCTAATGGCCAAACTCAAGAAGGCCTCGGATGAGACATACGAGAGGGTCTGGCAGATGCCGCTGTACGAAGAGTTCAAGGAATATCTCAAGAGCGATATAGCCGATATTAAAAATATAGGAGGCAGAGTCGGTGGGCTTATAACGGCAGCGTATTTTCTAAAGGAGTTCGTTGGCCAGACCCCGTGGGTACACCTGGATATAGCCGCCACGGCCTGGAACGATAAAGACAAGGACTACGCACCCAAAGGGGCTTCTGGGGTTGGAGTAAGGCTAATACTCAACTTTTTGAAAATGGCGCTTAGTATATTTATCGTCATGGTTTTTAGTCTCTCTCCTGCATTTGGCGGCAGCGCTGTTAATGACAGTAAGGGGCTTCAACAAGAGATGTTGCAAGACCCTGAGGTATTAAATATAGTGATGTCTCTAAAGACTGACCCTGCATTTCAGGAGGTTTTAAACGATCCAGAGATCATGCGCGCCGTTAACTCCAATGACGTAGGTGCGCTCATGGCCAATCCTAAATTCACTCGCTTAATGGATAACGCAAAGGTCAAGGAGATCACAAGGAAACTTCAAAAATAAAATTGGATTGGTAACATCTTAAGCAACCACACCTGACATTTACGGGGTCAAGGGGACTAGTCCCCTTGTGGGAGGGTCTAGGGAGGGCAAAGCCCTCCTTATTCATCTTCACGGTCTTAAGCAGCAGCATTACCCCCTTCTACCTCACGCTCCTTCTTCTCATCTAAGTGTTTCCCATGCCTTTAGGTATTTTAAGAACGTGTAGAAGGCGTAGAGTATGGCCAAGATGAAGCCGTTCATGCCATCGAGAAACCCTAGACGCAGGACGTACATCTTAAGAAACATGGCTAGGGGTTTGATTGTTAAATGAAATACATTTGTTTTAATGGCGGATTTATTAATCTCTTGTACTGATAGTGTTGTGTATTTATCCATCCTTTTAATGAAATCTGAGATGCTCCGGTAGGAGTAGTGTTCTATTGGATTAGCCAGCTTACTTGTTGTGCCTTCAACTATAACCTTTTCGTGTACCTGCCGCTGATCCATGTGCCCCTTGTCCTTCTTAAATAGTCTCAAGGTATAATCTGGCCACCATCCGCTGTGCTTTACCCATTTGCCCAGGAAAAAATTCCTGCGAGGGACATAAAAACCCTGATATGGAGTATCCTTTATGGTACTGGCTATCTCCTCTACAAGAGACGGGGTGAGTCGTTCATCAGAGTCGAGGATGAAGACCCAGGGACTTTCGGCATAATCAATTGCCTGCTGCTTCTGCTGTGCAAAACCCTGCCAGTGGTTTTGGTATACCTTATCGGTGTAGGCCCTGCAGATCTCTAAGGTACGGTCTGTGCTGTAGGCATCGACAACTACGATCTCCTGGGCCATCTGAGCGCTCTTGAGGGCGTCCTCTATGTTTATCTCCTCGTTCTTTGTAACAATGACGACTGAGACAGGCAGCTTATCGAGCATCTCAATTAATAACGCTTATTATGAAGTCCGTGATCTGTCTTGCCCTCTTGTCGTAGGTGTAGCCCTCGGCGAGGGTCCTGGCGTGTCTTGCTATCTGAGTGGCATAGTGCGGGTTATCCAGGAGATAACGGATTGAAGAGGCCAGCTGCTCAACATTGCCTGGCTCAAAGAGCAACACGTTGACCTTATCGGTGAGGATATCTGTTATACCAGGGATGTTGGATGCTACAATTGGAAGTCCTAAGGCCATAAACTCAAACATCTTAAGCGGAGATGAGTGGATGGATGGCTTGTGTAAGATGTTGGGAATGACTGAAATCTTTGCAGCGGCCAGGAAATCAGTGAGTTGATTTTGTTCGACGAATCCTGTGAATATAACCCTGTCTGATATCCCCAGTGATGCGGCCAGTAGTTTTAATTCACCTAATCTTGCGCCCCCCCCAACGATTGTTAATCGTTCATCAGGGATAAACTCCATCGCCTTTATCAATGTGTCAACGCCCTTCCAGTGATAAAGACCTCCGGCATATATCAGGCCGCTTCTGGTAATCGAGTCGTTTAAGGAGTTATTCAACAGCTCACCTTTAACGGCATTTGGGATTGTCGTGATCGGTTTGTCCGTGAACTCAAACACCTCAAGGATTTCCTCCCTCAGAATGTTCGATATCGTAATGACACCATCTACGTTGTTATATATGTACGACTCGATGTCTTTTAAACGACGCTGCTTTTTTAATCTTTCAGTGGTTAGGTGAAATATCTCGTGCGCCTCAAATATAACCGGCATCTTAACGATCCTCCTGATTTTGATTAAGAAGGCGGCTAACTTTGGGTGTCTGACAAAGATAACGCCCTTACCGATGTTCAATAGAAGATAAAACAACAGAGTCAACTTAAAGATCATGCCAAATGAAAATGGCAAGAACGGTGCATTCCTTCTTATAATTGGTAGAAATATCATATCGAGACCTGGGTGAGGATTAAGATCGTAGTACCTGAATATATCGCTTATTTGTTGCCCTATCTGCTTGCCGCAGATCAGTTTAACCGTGTGGCCAGACTTGGCAATAGCGTTTGCTGTGTTGATGATCTGCACAAATCTGGCCTGAGTGGCACAGATAAACTCCGGTACCGGATAAAATATAATCATTTCCTCATATCCGAGGTGAAAGCGCCGGTCATACCAAGTAAAACTCCAAGAGGGATTAAATTTCTATCCTCAAACATTGTACGCAAAACATACTCCCCTACTATAGCTGAAAATATAGCTATACCTACATACGACCCGCTACTAATCCCATCTGAGATAATCCGTTTAAATAGTTTTGATAAAGCAAGCCATATCATGTACGCATAAAGGACAAGCCCAATTATCCCATGTTGATACAGTATCGTTAATAGTTGATTGTGAGCAGTGGTTGGCTCTATCTTTGTAGGGTATCTACCGTAGAGTTGGTTAAATGTCTTCAGGTAATTGGCTGTAGCATCTCTTTCGTTAAAACCATGCCCGTAGATGAGGCTCTCTTTAGACATAGAGAGAACCACATTCCATTGTGCAAATCGCAGCGTCATCTGAATCGTCTCTGACATATGACCTCTGATGAGTCTGTATTGACTTGGAAAGAGCAAGAACGTTACGATGAGAAGGCCTGTCACTATCAGTGTCGTTGGTACGATATTAAATCTCTTGAAAAATAAGGTTCTTAGAAAATACATCCAGATAGCGACTACAACTATCATTGCTAACCAGCTTGCCCTGACGCTGATTACAACAAGCCCTATCACAGAAGCAAGTGTAGGTATACCCCAAAGTACACGCTTTCGTCCTTGACCTTCTATATAGCGGAGGAAGACAAATGGGAAAAAAAACAGCATTATTGTTGAGAAATACCTTATCTTTAAATAATCAATCCGTCCCTCTTTTATCAGGTATCTACCAAGCTCAAAAAAGGTAAAGACAACATATGCTATGCCAGCACAGGCCATAACAAATGAAAGTCTCTTTAATACAGTAGAGTCACTGAAGATTGTTGCAATGATACAGTATAGAAAAACCACTTTCAGGTAACTCTTCTTAACCGATATTAAAGAAGCTGCTTGGTTGACGCTAAAAAGAGATGACACAATGGCAGATAGCGTCAAGAGCAATATCAAGATAAACAACGGATCCTTCCATTGAAAACCGGCCTCTTTCTTTAATATTAGTCTGATAGTCCACAATGAGGCTGGGACATAAAAGGCTATAGCCTTAATTGTTCCAAGTGCTCCTGCATACATCAATATAACAAAGACGTACACACTCCATTGCATTACATCCAGGTAGGTGTTACTGTCAAGCCATTCAACCCACCAATTCCAGCCTGTTTTTAAGTTGCTACGCATTTAAATACGGTATAGTGCAAGAAAGCATCAAACCATTTTTTACGCTACGGGGACAGTATTACCTTTATTCAACTGTTGGAGCAGCTCTTCCTTTGTAGGTGCTCTTATAATTTCCTCACGATTAATGTCAGACTCGTCAGTAAAATCTACAGCTCCAAGGCATTTGGGGACCGCGTAAAGGATCTTCTTATACATTACAATGTTATAGGCTTCATAAGAACAGAAAAGCTCAGGTGCAATATCACTCCTTTCCTGAATCTTATCTAAGACCCCGTCGTATGTAGTACTTTTTATAACTTCTTTACTTTCAATCTGGTCTTCATCGTTGAAATCAATGTTTCCAAGTAACTTTGATAAACCATAGTACAACGTTTTATATCTGACCACATTATAGTTTGCTATAGAATCAATTAGCGCTGGACTGACACTGCCAATCCCATCAATCATGGCTGCCAACTCTCCATATTTAGAACCTCTGAATACCTCTTGACGCTCAAGCAGCTGCAACAGTTCTTCATTTGTTTTTGCTCTTAAGATATCCTGGTAATGTGTTTTACCATCATAAATGAAATCTATCCTCTCCAAAGGTTTAGGGATAGCATAGAAAACATGTTTAAACTTAACTATATTATAGTGTTCATAAGAGCAGACAAACACAGGTAAGAAATTAAGTATTGCCTGGATGCTATCGATAATCTCTTCTTTTGTGTTTCCTTTTAATATTTCAGGTCGGTCAAGTTGTTTGTTATCAGTAAAGTCGATGCTTCCTAACAACATCGGTAGGGCATAAAATAGGTTGTTATATTTGACTATATTATAACTTTCGATGGATTCAACCAACTCTGGATCAAAATGACCAACCTCGTCGAGCTTGGCTATAACCTCATCTTTAGTAGCGCCTTTGATGATCTCTGTACGGTTAAGCTGCTTTTTGCTTTTAAAGTCAACGTTTCCTAACGACATAGGAATACCGTAGATGACGCTTTTATACTCGATGATATTATATGTTAAATAGGTGTCGATGATCTCAGGCATGGCGTTGACAGAGATATCTTCATAATCCCCATAGACAAGATTTCTAAGAAGCTTATACAATTTTTTACCCAACAACAACTTCAATGTCTTTATTAGTGCCGGTCTTAGGAAGTTTACCACGATGACCTTCATAGCGAGGCTTATAAACAGCTCGAAAGTCATGTACCACAAGAGCCATTTGGGAAAACCGTCAGGGCCTGTATGGTCGGAGTATTTTGCCTCAAACGGCGTACCGATGCCCCTGTCTTTCATGCGCATATTGAATATCTCAGGATTTTCTTTTAAAGGCAGCATTCTCCCCGTAGAGAATGCCTCTACTGCCTTTATCGCGTGCAAGTCGACGTGAGGGTAAGTGTTTTCAAAGATGATCTTAATAGATGCCCTCAGTCCGTTGACTCCTACGGGGTCTGGATGGGCGTAGTGCCACAGGGCTGTTACCTCATGGTCGTACCATATCTCAGGCATCCCTGCGTTGACCAGCCGCCATCCTAGTTCGTATGGACCACAGAGGTATCCTCTATATGACTTGTGTTCATCGAAGGCACCATAGCGGATGGCATCGGCCTTTAGCACAGACATACAGGCGCCGGCATTGGGGTTTACTGGCCACCACTTCCATCTCTTGTCCTTTACGTCCTCGATCTCCTTGATATCATCCGGGAACAAGAAGGATGACCTCATCTCATGGTGCATCAAGACGATAGAGCGCTGGCATTTCTTGTTTTTATCATAGTCAAAGGACTTGATAACGGATTCAACGAAGTCAGGCGGGAAGACCGCGTCGCTGTCACATATTGTAACAATCTCACCACGGGCTTTCAGGACACCTTCGTTGTAACCCAAGTGCTTATGATACATACCCGTTTGTCCGCAGGTTATCAGGCAGTCAACCTGTCCAACGACCTCTGGTTCCACACGGTTGTACAGCTCAACCCATATCAACTCGTACTGCCATCTTGGGACATTTTGCCTGTTGAGCCAGCCTAGGGAGCTAAAGTGCTCTCTACACTCCCAGTCCAGCAGGATTATTGATACAATTGGGGCTTCTTGTCTTTGATTGCTTTTATGGATGGTTGCAGTGCTGACACTTTTTACCTCTTTTTTGGCAACGCTGTGGACAACCCTATCGTAGTTTAGTACCTTCATGTGTTCCTATCTTTAACCGTAGTCTTCCCCCCTGGAAAACACAAAACTTATCTTTAATCTTATCTGCATATTTAGATATTATCTCCTTTACAACTTCTACCTTTTCATTTCCAGTGGCATTATCAAGCCTTAATATCAACACACCCGTATGTGCTTTGCCTGAATTATAAACAAGCTCGCCGAAGTCCTTGTCCATTGTAATTAGCATAAGCTCTTCTGATACTGCAATTCTTAGTATTTCCACGTCATTTAGACATGGGTTAATATATCTTATCGCTTTTACATAGAAACCTTCTTTTTTAAGATATTCTTCTACTTTTTTACCAACTCCAACATCAACCAGAAACTTTAAATTTAGCAAATCCAACCGTTCAAACCGAGTGGACAGTAAACACCTGCTCTTCACTTACTAATTCAACGGCATAAAGGAACACTGCACGTATATCTTCTCTCTCAAGCTCAGGATAATCTTCTAATAACTCCTCTTCAGAGACACCTGCTGCAATAGCTCTTAAAACCTGCTCAACGGTAATTCTTAACCCTCTTATAGTTGGTTTTCCAACCATCACGTCAGGATTAACGCTTATTCGCTTCAACAAACCTCTATTATCCATTTCCTTTAACATATTTTATAATAATACTAATCCATACTAAATTTCAATATAAGATTTAAATGCCTACACAGTTTACTCCGCTCTTTACTGAACATGTCTGTCATTGCATGTCATTCCCCTGTTCAAGCCACAGGCAGGCTCTGCGAAAGCAGGAATCTATCCACCCTTTATTGCTCGTAAGAGTGGATTCCCGCTTACGCGGGAATGACAAGTTGTGTTTGTATAACAGGCAGCGGAGTTAACTACATAGGCATTTTACATTTTTTAATCATGCCACCTGAATAAATGTCAATAGGCATTTTCTCAAAGGCTGATGTCATTGTCCCCTTAATTTAGGGCCATGTCAAAGGCCTTTTTTAAACCGTCATTCCAGTTTTTTACGTTGTATCTGTTTTCTACGTCGTTTCTTGCGTTTCTGCCAAGTTGGTGGCGAAACTGCCTGTTTTCAATTAGGGCTGAGAGGCTTCCAACAAGTCCCTCCACTATTACCGGGTCAGGTTCAAACATGTGGGAGTAGTCCTCTTTAAGCATCCCAGATTGTGGATCAATCCAGGACACTTTTCCATAACGCCCCTTCAACACTATCCCGTTATAGCCATGTACTACGTACTCCTCTATACCCCAGCCATCGGAGACAACCACAGCCAAACCGTTAGCCATAGCTTGCAGGATAGACACCACGTGTATCCGTGCCGAGGGTAAAACGTATATATCTGCCTGGTCCAGGAGGATCTGCATCTCCTTGTTTGAGAGATAGCTATCAATTAAGCGCACGTTACACCCGTTGATAATGTCCATGTAGTGCTTATCCATGTTTGACAACAGGCTGGTTCTAAGGATCAGGTGCACGTTGGGGTAATGCCCCTGTATAATCTGATAGGCCTCAAGCAAGTCATGGCCGCCCCTTAGAAAAAAACTCTCAGCGTTCTGATGCCACGAGATCGTAAAGAGGATATTAACACACTCAAAACTCTTTTTAATAAAAAACTTTTGCGGCAGTTTTACACCTAGCGGCATATATGTGATCTTCCTAGCTAATTCGTCATTTTTAAAGATCAGTGGGATGCTCTCAGCTGTAGACTTTACGTGGGTAATGATACCCTTGCAGCTTTTTAGTTCCAACATCGCTTTTAATATCGGGTAGTAGGTGCACGCTGTTATATCTAAGTCGGCAGTTCTCCCGTTGTGCAGGGCTGGAAAGAACATTGAAGTGGTGTCTTCAACCTCCATTACCCAGGGAGTTTGTCCGTAGGTAAAGGGGACGCTTGGTAGAAACACGAGGTTTGAACTGAGCGGGACCATAAGTTGCGAACGTATGCCCCGGTTTCTTAAGAACTCGACAATCGGTTTGAGTTTCGCCCCACGTATCAGTGATGCAAAAAACAGCTTTAAGACTGGTATGACAAGCAGCAGAAGCCTGAAAAGTTTAAGCAAGCGGATCCACCACAGGTTTACGAGCCCCTGCTTTCTATCTATCTTGTTCTTTGAGTATATAAACTTGTAGCCATCAGGTGAGGTCTCCAGGTGGCGAAACTGAGGGTGATTCCCGCAGTCGCCAAACTTTTTAAATATGGGTATCCAGCCGCCGTACTCAACCTCTTTTAATCTTTCATCTACAGGTGTGGCTTCTGTGCCGTCTTGTTGCTTTTCGTCCTTGAGCTGTTTATTTGCATAAGAATCTTGCACATTATCGTCGTCCAAAAAGCATTCGCCGAGGTCATTAATCAGCCGCTCTAAACCGGCCTGTGTCTTTGCCTTAAGCATCTGTATCCTGTTTCGCTCCCTGGCGTCGAAGAGGTCAACGTATCCGAGAGACTTAGGCAGTCCATAAAAACACCTTCCATATTTAATTATCTGGTGGTCTTTGTATGTCGATATCACCCGTAGAGTGGCATCATCAATCATGGCTACTACTTCTTGCTCTGTATCAGCCACCTTAACAGCGGGATGATCCTTATGTTCGCCTCCGATAAAGTCGATTTTACCAGCCCCATGTGGTATGGCGTAAAATCTATTCAAATAACTTACAATATTATGACCATAATAAGCCTTCAACAGTGTAGGCTGGTTGACAAGCTTTACCTCTTCTATTATTCGTTTCCCTTTAACGTCAACGGCCTTTTTAAGGTTATCAAAATCCTTGTCTTTTAAAATCCCCGGCAAGTGGTGATGTTCATCGATCTTGAAGTCTACTTTACCAAGTTCGATTGGTAAGGCATAGAAGGTGTCGTAGAATTTTATTATATGAAATTCATCATAAAGGCATATCTCAACTGGGTCTTTCCACACTCGCACGTTTTCCGTGGTGAGATTTGACTTCTGCCTCTCTTTTATCTTTTTGAATTTGCCGGTGAAGGGTTTAGAGCTGTATAACATCTTGAACTCTGGCGACTTGGATACGTTGAAGTAGCTCCAGCTTGTAGTATACTCAGGGTTTATTAGTTTATCTTTTAGGGCATCAAAAGTCAGATCAGCATCTGTTTGCAGCGCCTTGATGGCCTCGTTTTCGACAAAGGGTGTTACCTTGTTTGTCTTAAGATTTTCCACCGCCCTTAGGGATATGAGTTTGCCATCATGCGGTCCAACGTAGTTTCCATCTCCCTGATGCCCTGGATGCCATACGTGATACAGAAATTCCTCGTGGTGCCATACCTCCTTCTTACCGGTATTGAGGAGGCGAAAGGTCATCTCATAGGCACCGCTAACGTATCCGAGATAATCCATGTGTTCGTCTGCCCCGCCAATGTTTATCAGCTCCTGTCTCAAGGCAGACATACATGCTCCATAGTTTAGCGCGTGTAAGGAATCGTCCTTATCGCTTAAACCTGTCGTTGTACCAACGCAAACATTTGTTGCTAAGCAATCTACAGGGGCAGTTTTCCAATTTACACTGCCCCTCGTTAAGATATCATCTATCGATGGATGGCTAAACGGATAGAACCCTTTATCAGTGTTACTGACCTCATCTAAGTGCAGTACAATGTCTTTGTCCTGTTTGAAAGACTCAAGTATGTTTTTAGTAAAGTTTACCCCGAAGATAGCATCAGAGTCGCAAAAGGTGACAACCTCGCCTCTGCTTGCAGCGATACCTGCGTTATACATCAGGTGTTTGTGATACAGGGTATCATCTGGCATATTCAGTATCAACCACTTGTCAATAACATGGTGACCAGACTTCTTATTCTTTTTCAAGACTGTCTCAATATCGGCGTTATGTCTGCTGTAATACTCTATCCAGATGATTTCATACTGGTCTCTATTTATAGACTGCTTGTTGAGGTAATCAATGGCGTGTATGCTCTCTCGGCATGACCAGTCTACTAAGATTATACTTAGCATCGGTTTGTTCTGTCTTTGATTATTGAATAGAACAGTTATTTCTGGTTTCTTACTATTTATAATAGTCATAGAAGCGTTATTTCATATATTCTGAAGATTTTTGCCTCAGGGGCATTACCATCGGTTAAGTCAAACCGGTAGTATTTGTACTTTACCGGCTTTTCAATATTGTAGGTTCTCTTCTCGTTTACCTTCCATCCCGATTGACCTGATTGCTTATCCAATAAAATCCAATTGATGTCATCATTAGAACCATAGAAGCGCCAGTCTTTAGGCATCCTTATCGGCAATTCACCAGTTATTAGCTCGTAGCCTTTGAGTTCTTTGGCTTCTATATAAGCGATCTTTATCCATTGAGGGTACCCCGCTGCCTCCCAGAAGTCGTTGGGTGCAACGCTTTGGTCAAAGACCTTGTTTACGCCATGCTCATGCCCTGAGACGGATGTGCTGTATATGGCCTCAGCAGGCTTATCTGCAGGCTTTCCCTCCTTTACCTCCGCAACACTTGGGGCAACAGGTGTGGCAGCAGGAGCAGCTGGTTTACTTGCTGTTTGCTCACCCTTACAACACGTAAGAGCGATTGAAACTACCGCTAAACATAACGCTACAAATATCCTTCTTGCTTTCATCTATAACTAACTCCTAACCGAAAAATGAATTAATGAATTATGGTCTCTATTATATACTTTTATGATACAAGAAACAACCCATCTTTGTATCCTCTTTAAAAAGCATGGTAAGAATTTTTGTAATAGTTCAGTATACGATAGGAACACTGTGTATAAACATGCAATATAATGGGGTCAAGGGGACGAGTTCCCTTGCAGAGGGGGCTGAGGGGAGACAGGGTCTCCCCTTCTATACTAATACTGTTATAACCGCAACTTGGTATGAGAACCTCCAGAGACAATACCCTGAAGATAGCAGTAGCTCATAGGCTTGTCAGTTACAACTTTTGGAAATTTTTTTAATATCTCAAAAATATACAGTGTTCACCTTATTGTAAGATTGTATTTATCCTGTTAGAATAGCGTATGATCAAATATTTGTTTGTATTATAATATGTATCTTCATTAAAAAGTAGGGTAAAAAAGTTCATGATTTTCAAGACTATGGATTCCCACTTTCGTGGGAATGACAGTAATGAGCGTTTTCCAAATATGTCATTTCTGTGTAAACTGGAATCCAGAAAGCGTAAAAGCATAGTTACTATGAAATATAAAAAAGATACGACAATATCTATACGGAAAATCAAAAGTTACTGTTTATTCAAAGCATGTGTATGTTTTTCCTACGTTGCTTTTGCATACTTGTATATAGGTACGTAAACTCTTAGTAAGGAGAATACTATGGCATCATCGGTATATTATCAGCTCTTTGATAGAGAACAGTTAACGCCACACAACCATATAAGTCTTTTCTACAAGACTAAAGAAGAACAGCTTAGAGCTATCGTGCCTTATATTAAAGTTGGCTTAGAGGGTGGAGAGCAGTGTTTATATATTGCGGATGAAAACAATGTAGATAGCGTTTTCAATAGCTTAGAAAATGGAGGGATTGACGTTGATAAAGCTCTAAAATCTGATGCCTTAATGTTACAGACAATAAATGAGACATACTTACAAGGCGGTTATTTTTCATCAGATCTAATGTTAAAGTTTACAGATAGCGCCATAAAAAGCGCAAAAAAAGCTGGGTTCAAAAAATTAAGAGGGACAGGGGAGATGACATGGATCCTTCACAGTAAAACTTCAACTGAATCACTCTTAGATTATGAAGCCAAGGTAAACTGCTTGTTAGAAAAGAGTGATTTAATTGCCTTGTGTCAATACAACCTCACCTGTCTTTCTACAAAAACACTGCTTGATATCTTATGCACCCATCCTCTGATTAGGTATGATAATGTTGTTTGCAACAATTATTTTTATATCCAAGCAGATATATTATTAAAAAACGATTGTAACCAGGTGAGTGTTGAACGGATTTTAATGAAATTGAGTGAGACAGAGAAGGAGATTGAGAGATTAAGGAAGCAGGAACAACTCTTAAACCAGCAGTCAAGAATGGCATCCATTGGCGAAATGATAAGCGCTATATCTCACCAATGGATGCAGCCTCTTAATGCTATCACTCTCATTCAAATGGACTTGCTTGATGCTTATGATTATGGAGATCTCGATAAGGAATATCTCAATAGCTCAATTGGTAGATCTATGCAGCAGATAAAGTTTATGTCAAAAACCATTGATAATTTTAGAAACTTCTTAAATCCTTCAAAGTTAAAGTCAGAATTTGATGTGAAGATGTTAATAGAGGAAATACTATCTATGTTCTCAGACATATTTAGGAGAGAGAATATTTCACTTACCCTTACTGAAGAAAATGAGGCCGGAACATATATTGTTACAGGGTATCGTAACGAGTTAATGCAGGTGATCCTAAATATTATCAACAATGCAAAAGACGCCATACTTAATAAAGTGCTCAGTGAAAGAAACAATAATGGTGTGATTGTTATTGTATTAAAAAAGGAACAAGATAAGGTAATGCTAAAGATAAGAGACAATGGAGGCGGCATTCCAGAAGATATCATTGATAAAATATTTGAACCTTATTTCACGACCAAATCATCAGATAAAGGCAGCGGTATAGGTTTATACTTATCTAAGACGATAATAGAAAAGAACATGGATGGTAAACTCACAGTATGCAATCTTGATGAAGGAGCAGAGTTTATGATAGAGATATGATTTCAGGCAGCATTAATCTCTATCCTGAATTCTGCCCCGTTGTCAACATTTTTAACCGTGAGTATCCAGTTCATGTTTGTTTCGATTATCGTTTTTGACATGTACAAGCCGATTCCCGTGCCTTTGTCAGAAGATTTCGTGGTAAAGTAAGGTTCAAATATCCTGTTGATTATACCTTCTGGTATGCCGCCTCCATTATCACGTATACTGATTATTATCCTACCATTATCGGCTGTAATGCTAATATTAATCCTACCTGCAACACCAACTTCTTTTGTTCCATCGGCTTGTCTTAAAACAATGGCGTCCCTTGAATTGTTTATCAGGTTTAGGATAACCTGTTTAAACTCATTAGGATAGCCTAGTGCCTTAAAAGCCTCGATGTCCTCAGTACAGGTTAAGTGAAGTATGACGTTGTTTTTTTTGAATACAGAATCAAACATCGAGATTATCTCTTCAATTGCCTTCTTTACATCAAATAAGACCTTTTCTTTGGACGGGCGCAAGAAATTCCTGAAATCCTCTATTGTCTTAGCCATAAATTGTATCTGCTGCAGGATTATACTCGTGGATCTTCCTAAGTAGTCTTTGTCTAACTCACCGTATAGAAAGGCGTCGTCAACGTCCTGGATAATCAATGCTATAGCATTTAACGGCTGTTTCCACTGGTGTGCTATTGAGCTTATCATCTCCCCCATAGCCGCCATCTTTGACTGTTGGATAAGGAGCTGTTCGTTCTGCTGTCGTAAGCCAGACTCTTCTTTGACCCTTTGGTTGAGATTTTCGTTTATGTCTCTAAGTTTTTCGTCCATAACCTTGCGTTCTATGGCAATGGAATAGACAACCGCCAGCCTGGTTATCATCTCCAGGTCTTTATCTGTATAGTCTCTTACTGAGTTAGCGAGGCTTATCTGACCAACGAGTTTTTCCCCACTAACTGCCGGTACCGATAAGAATCGCAGTATCGGTACATGACCATTCGGGATACAGTTCTTAAAGGCAGGGTGAGCCTTCGGGGTGTTTGTATAGAAACCTTCTTTTGTATTTAAAGAGTGCCCCCATAGAGCGTTGTAAGCTTCCGGGCCATTTAGGGAACAAATCATCTGCTTTTCTTTGGTGAGCTTGCATTCTAAGTCTATCATGTCAGTCAGGTTGACGGCAACATTATCGCCAGTGGTCTCATCTATAATTGATACATAGCCGTGTCTGCTCTCAGTGAGTCTTAATGCCTCCTGGTGAACTATTGTTGATATTCTATACTTGTCTAATTTATGGTCCAGAAGGGCCTCGGTAATCTTAGCGACAGATGACTGGAATTTTAACTCCCTGTTAACCGTCTCTTCTACGCGATTTCTATGAATGGCAAGCGCAAAAAGCGCTGATAATTGTTCGACAACCTTGGTATCCTCTTCAGTGTAATCTTTATCTGGATTGATCACGCTTATCTGACCAACAACCGTATCATCTATCATTGCCGGCACTGATAAGAATCGCTCAATAGGCACATGCCCCTCTGGTATCCCTTTATACCTGGGGTCAAGAGCAGGCGTATTTGTCATCAACGGTTGTTTGTTTTTTAATACCCATCCCCACAGTCCGTTGAACTCTCGAAACACCAGACTCTGATTACCTAATATACACATCTCCCATACACCTTTACTTATTGATGTTGCTATTAGGTAACCAGTGTGCTGGTCGATATAGCTTGCACTACCATATCTACTGCCTGTTAATTCCTTGGCATATCTACAAATTATATCTGCAATGTCATCTATCTGTAAAGGTTTTATTAGTTCACTGGATATATCCGCCATGATCTTATTGAAATAAAGTTCTTTCCTCAGTCTATCCTCAAGGCTCTTTCGCTCTGTGATATCTATAACGGCAGCAATCGCACCAACATAATTGCCAGCATTATCCATAATTGGCGTTGTCTCTATTACTGTATATATCCGATTGCCATCTTTCCGTATAAATTCAAAATCATGATGTTCTTTAATCCCCTGCTCTCTACGCTTCATGTTGTTCTTGCAGATTTCAACAGCAGGTTCATCCATAAAGGCAAACAGGTGTTTGTCCTGCATCTCTTCGACACTATAGCCCAACATTGCAGCCATCGCAGGATTCACATATGTACTGCAGCCCTCTCTGTCAATAACCCAAATACCAGCATGAGGAAACTCGACCAGTTGTCGATACCTCTTTTCACTCTCTATAAGTGCACTCTCTATTTTCCTCCGGTTCGTTATATCGCGGAAGCTCCATACCCTTCCTACGACCCCGTTTTCTATCCATTGAGGTCGTGAGTATCGCTCAAAGACCCGTCCATCTTTAAATTCGAGCACATCCAGACTCTCTTTTTCAGGTGTGTTATACAGCTCCTTAACACCTGTAAGAAATATATTCGGTTCTTTTAACTGCTCAAGCACAAAAGTTAGAAGTCGTTCGTCATCACGAGTTACTACCAAAGAGGTGGGAATATGCCACAAGTCTGTAAATCTTTTATTAAAGCATGTTATCTTACCTCCTGTGTCTACAACAAGGATGCCATCGGCAGTTGATTCGATAGCAGAAAGGAGAAGGGAATGTGTTTTCTTCAGTTCGTTTACCATATATAGAAAAGAAGAGGTTAGTAGTCCTATCTCATCATCAGAGCTGCCCTCTATCATAGCATCATAATTACCCTTAGCTATCTCGCTTGCCGCGTTTTTCAGGGTTGATAGCGGTACAGTTATACTCCTGTTTATCAAATACACTACAAGCACGCTTGCTATAAACGCCAAAAATAGAAGCAGTTGCATTAAGTCAGCCGCCTTTTTACTTAAACTGCCCGCCTCGTTAAGAAATACCTCAGACTTATTTCTCGCAAAGCTGGTGATAGCACTCAATGCCGCTTCCATGTTGTCTATGTGTCGCATGTTTCTGCCGTATAATATTTCTGTCTCTTCAGTACTCTTACCTGCACGAATAGATGATAAGAACTCGTCACGCATAGATTTCCATTCTGAAAACAATATCTGTGCATCATCGTATAATCTCTTATCGCCAAGAAAACGTTTGGATACAATGTCAAAGTCTATATATATCTTCTTTTCGATCTCATCTATTGTAAGTGAGCACTTATCCAATTCAGATATATTTTTGGCATGAAAGACATCATCCATTATTCTGTGAATTATCGTAATGTTGGTATTAATCCTCAATACCGCACTTGTTACAGCAAAGGGATGCTTGTGCATTTTAGTAATAAGAGTTGAGAGGGTTTTCATACGGCTTAATCCATAAATAACGACAGCCGTCATAAGCAATAATATGACAATGAATCCAACACTAAGGCGTATGCCTATTCTTACGTTTCTAACCATAATCAAATTAAATCTTAACCCTACAACGTCACTTCCTGTCTAAACGGTTGATTTCTGCGGTAACTTCAAATAACACCAAAGCATGTAAATCGTTTATTTTGCCATGTTCTATTTCTAAACTGTCGTTGTAGGGTTAATCTATATACACCTGTTTCTATTATAATCGATTACTACATAAAATACCTTCAACAATTACTATATGGTTGCAGAAAAGATGTCTGAACCACGATTTAACGTATTAAGGGATTATCAGGATTAATTAAGATCTTTTCCTTCAAGTCCTTTAATCTGTTCAAGCCTTGTTCAGACAATCCCTATATTTACTTAAATCTGACATGGTCAAAACATTCCTTCTAATCAGAGTTCAAGCCAATATAATCCTTAAATCGTTTGATATTATCTCCCAAAAGCCCAATATACACCTCCTTAATGCGCTCGAATATCTCCTGAGCTGCGGCCTCGCTGTATACATGCAACGTCCTGTTTTTATCCTCAAGCATGTCCAGAAGGGTCTGCCCATCTGAGAGGTACCCCCTCCTTGCCCCTTCTTTGATGCACGACCGCGGCCCCTGACAAGTAAACCCCTCATGCTCTACGAGTATCTTGACACACTTCCAAAATGCCTCAAACGTAAACTCAAACCTCTGTATAACACCATCTCTGTCCAGATCGTCAACCGCCCGCTCAACTGCATCTTTTAACTGTGCATACGCCTTTTGCAGCCTGTCAATCGCATAATCAATCGGCCTCATAAAGCACCACCCCATCATTCCTGACTAGCTCTCTAAACCCATCATCCAACCTGTCCAACTCTACCAGATCAACCGAATAAATCCCAACCTTTGCATCGATCGCCTCCTTAAGCAAACGACTTGTCGCTATGTCCAGCCTTACACCTTCAATCGCTATATCGTAGTCAGAATACTCATGCCCCCCACCGCTAACCCTTGAACCAAACAATATAATCCGGACTGGATGCACATAACTTAAGATGGTATCAACAACAGCTTCTAAGATTATTGGATCAGTCATTTGTAGATAGTGTTAAACACAAATCTCTAATAACCAGCTTTTTATTTTTACTTCCCCATTTATCAAAAGTTTGCGTAGTCTTACGTAGTCAGGTTTATTCTTTGGTAGTCCTGCACAAGTAGTGGTGACAGTAAACTTAACACCCTCCCATCAAGGGTTGGGGATTGAATATCACTACCTCTGCAGGACTACCTAAGCCTTATATCACTCGAGCCTCTTGCAAAAAGAAAATAGAAGAACTTTAAAAACATCTACTTTACTACTTTCAAAAGGTCTATTGTGTATTTATTAACGCAAAAAATACTCAACTTTCTCTTTTATC
>PEAB01000172.1 GCA_002753395.1 Nitrospirae bacterium MYbinv3
TCATACAACAATTCATTAAACACTGTTGTTATGAGAAACGAAAAAATAGAGCCAACTATATGTAAACTCTGGAGGCATTATCCTTAAGTTGACGCATATGTGCGAAAGCTGGTATCCATCTACCAAAAGCCGTATTAAACGCCTATTTAAGTAAAGGTGTAAAATACAGAATAAATTTAATGTGCGTTTTACTGATCCTTGATAAGCAACATTGATATTGCAACAAGGTTCATGATGGTAAGAAAGACGTAATCGGTCTTTTTGGCGTAGAAATGCCGCATAAGGGGGAACTTTTCTGTGAAACCACGACAGATCATAGCCTTGTAGACCCGGTCGGAGCGCTCATAGCTTCTTACTAAGAGCATACCGGCGATATAGGCGTATGTCTTGTATGTGTGGAGGTTGGTCTTAGCGCTAAAAGCCCTGATAGCAATGCCTCTCTTTAGTCGTTGATACTCCTCGTGTAATATCCCTATGTAGCGGTAACAGAAGAAAAACAGATAGACCAGTTTAACCGGTAACCGCAGATGTAATAGGGCGTGGGTCAACGACAAAACCTCAGACGTTCCCAGCACAGCAACTGTCAAGAGCGCTATGGCATTGGTCTTAAGCGTAATGGAGAGTGCTAAGATCACCCCTTCCGCTGTAATTGTAAACGACCAAAGTGATATAATTGAGCGGCCAGGGGCGCCAAATGGTAAAAATACCCAAAGCGGCAGTATAAAGGCATTTACAACCAACATTCTTTCTAACAGCATCCGGACATTGAGTTTTGCAAGCGCTGTGAGCAAACCTGCAACAAACAGGGCATAAAACTGGCAGTACATACCATTTGTTACAGCAACGACAAACACCAGTGGCAAGAAGGCTAAGAACTTAATTCGCGGGTCAACTCTGTGTAGGGGTGAATTGCCCTCTGCAAACACGTCAAGATGCAACCGACTTCATCTCCTGACCTTGGTCGGATTCAATTATTGCTGTGTCCTAAGCAGTTACTTTAAAAGCTGTCAGATATGTTTTCAAGGATTGCATAGGCATCATCCTTAAGATCTTTTATGTCCAGGACGTCTATCTGCAGTTCTAACAGCACTTTACTATATGTATGGACAAAATCTTCATCGGTCTGAACTGGTGCAGTGCCTGAATAACCATAGTAGTGACTGATATGTTCAGCCAGGAGAAGAATGGCCCATAACTCTCTGATCTCCCCATAATGTTCCGATTTAGTGGGAGTTCCTACCTCTCTGGCATGATGATATCTTATTACTTCGAAATACTTATCCCCGATTCCCCATGTCTTTACAACAAAGCTGCTAATATCTGCATGGTTTGAGTTGTATCTTTTCTCTTCTTGTCCAATTATTTCAATAGAATTAGACATGGCTATATCTACAATGTCATCATAGTCGGTAAATCTCTTTTGAAATAGAGGGATTGCACAATCATGGAATAATCCTATGAGATAAGAATTATCAACATGTTTAGGATTTCTCTTCTTTGCAATATATGCGCTAAGAGTAGCACTAGCAAGGGAATGTTTCCAGAATTTCTCACTGACAACGCCAGCATCCTTGATTGAATTCTGTAAGGCTGCAGCCACTATCATATTACTAAAATTCTTTAGACCTAATACGTTTAAAGCCCTCTCTATACTGTCGACCTTGCCTGAGCCATATATTGGTGAATTTGCTAATTTAATTAATAAAGATGCAACAGACACGTCCTTTTTTACATTCTCAACTATCTTGGTAAAAGATGGTGACGGCTTTTTTAATTCGTTATACAGTTCATTGACAACTACCGGACACGGTGGTATCTTTACACTTGAAACAAATGCCTGCTTTTTGGTATCAGCAGAATCTCGTTTGTCTATTTTTTCAAATAATGGTTTAAGTTTCTGATCAATAATATCGTTGTCAATGGGTTTCTTTATATACAGTGTCACAGAGGCGTTTATGCAGGACAGAATGCTATCCTTGTCTTGCCGGTCGGTAATTACTACAAAAGGAGTGTCTGCTGTTTTCTTGTCTTTCCTCACATGCAGCAACAACTTGTGGCCATCGACATAGGTCTCATCCCAATCACTTAAGATGAGCTTATAGTTCCTGTTTTCTTGTAATTTCTTAGCAGCATCTATATCGTTAAATACTTTGTCAAAGATGATATTAGGAAAATTACTTTTCAGGTAATTTTCTATCACCTTATTCATCGTAGTTGAATTAGACACTATTAAAAGCATAAAACCATTCCAAGAAGGATATTATAATATTGCTCAACTTTTGTCAACCTAAAATTGTAATCAGCAGTAATTCTCATTGAAGAGTGGAGATATATCTTTGTGGGGTTAAATTGGCAAAGGGGTGACTGTATGGATTGAGAGCAAGAGAAAACTACGCAGCATTCTCCCTAAAAATATGTCTGAGCTCTACAGTTTCAATCTAAAATAAAGAAGAGATCAACAAAAATAGCGATACAATGACGCAATCCTCCCACCCTGTCTTTGAAGCAGGTAAAAATAGTTTTTTCATTACCATTTAAAGGAGCCTGGTTTATCCACTCATACACATGAAGCCGGCCTGTAAAATCCTTTACCTCAAACCGTGAAACCTC
>PEAB01000173.1 GCA_002753395.1 Nitrospirae bacterium MYbinv3
TACCCAAGCTCTCTATCTCCTCGGCTATGTTTTCTATATCCAGTTCACCAAATCTGCCTTGTCTCAATAGTTCAGCGGTTTTTAGTGACCATTTATAGAAGTCGCTTGCATATAAAAACTCCTCTTTTGCGGCGTCAAAGTCTGGCTCTAATGTCTGTGTCTCCATGTAACTATTGTAGCACATAAGAGTGTATTTTAGTGTATTGACCTACAGCATGACCTACTGTCCAGAACGAACGGGCCAAACATAGTTGCTGTAGGACTTACCGAAGGTGTAGACGCCGCCATCGTGCATGCCGACGAACCAAGCGTAGGACGTATCGCCAGCGTAGGTAGTAGACGACCAGTAGCCGTCTGACTGCACATTGGTAAATACATGTGAAGATAGCCAAGCATAATGGACACCATGGCTCGCAATCTCCTTTTTATCAGGCAACCGCCAATCTGTGTAGCCAAAATTCTTAACCACACCTTTATTCATCGAGGCTACATAATCTAACGCATCTTGCCAATTCTTTTTCCCTGCAAGGTTAGCGTCCTTTGTCCACATAAGACCGGTTCGTAGGTCTGTGATAGTACCATTGCCATTGTCTTTGAGCCTATTAAACAAGTTCGCAACATTTAAAAAAAATTCCTATAGTGGTTATACCAAATATGATACCTATAAGCCTACTACCTGTAATTTGAACAGAGAAAATTGATATCACTCCATCAATCATAAAAGAGAAAGCTCGCAATATGTTATGGGAGAAAAATCCAATACCACGACTTTTTTGTATATCTATGTCCTCACTTTTCTTGTTCTGGTAATCCTTGGCTCTATTTGCTTCTTGCCTCTCATAACTGCTCTGAGTGTTTTTGTGGGTATCCTGTTCTTTATTTTGGTTACTGCTTTTGTTGGATACCTGTTCTTTGAGGTGTTTTATGATTTCCCTGTAGGCAATAATAATCTCTTTTGTCTTCTCTTCAGCCTGTTTCTGCAACCGTGGATTATGTCCAAACCTATCAGGATGCCAGACAGAGATTAAGTCCTTATAGGCTTGTTTTATCTCTGCTTCTGTAGCCCCTGGTTTAAGACCAAGTATGTCGTAATATTTCTCTATATCCGTCATATTGTGTGCATTATACCACTATACGTATCTTCTTTAAATTTACAGTGCCTGTCTCTATTTTTAAGTTTTGTACAATGACACTCTCATGTCCTTTAAACTCAGCATCTGTCGGCAAATTCTCCTTGTCAACATGACACATCACTGTCCTCTTTATCTTTATCTTCTCTACTTTTGACTCTCTATTTCTTTTATTCTTATCCTTCCCTTCATCCGTTCTCCTTTCTTTTTCTGATGAAATATCATTATCACCATCTTTACTGACATTATTTTTCGGCTTAATATCAGGTTTTCACTGTTCTCCCTTTAATCGATTGATCTCATCTCTTAGCTTCTGGTTTTCAACTTGAAGCCCCCTGTTTGTTGAGGATAAATCCTCTATCAAAGTATAAAGCAGATAAACGCCATTTTTGACATCCACTTTCTCTATATCGATGTGTAGTCCCTCCAGCTTTGATTCTATTTCTTGCTGATTCATATATAATAATCTATCTCTTTTTGAACTTTTTTGCAATAATTATTTTCCTAGTACCACTCTACCATGCTTTTTAAAGAGGATACGAAGATACAGTTTTTGATTGTCTTTACAAAGTCTTTTTGTAACTGTGGATTCTTTTTAAGGAATTTATTGGCTTGTTTTAAGAAAGATGAGGTAGTCTTAATCTGCATCGTCTATAGCCTTCATTAAATCCTCAGCATTACTAAAAGTCAGCCTCTCTTCTTGGTTAGACTTTAAAATTCTATCTTTAGCTTCTTGATATCTCATAAACCTAATAAAGTCAATAACTTCAGATTTTTTTGTATCAGAAAGCTCGTTAAACATGTCTATCATTGTAGTTGTATCTGCCATATCTTAAATGCCATCCTTCTCTTTAAGGCTGCCTCTTCCAACCTGAGTCTTACTTAGCCATCCAGTCTGAAGGCATACCGTTTACCACATACTTTTTGTCGGCTGTATTCAACCCATCCTTGAACCAGGTATAGACGCCGCCTGTTATATTAAATCCACTCATAAACCAAACATAAACATCGCCTAAGCTGCTATTTTGCCATAGTATATCAGTCTTACCGTCACCATCGAAGTTGCCAATAGCCTTGAACACCCTTTCATTATTTTGGGTAGATATCTTCCATCAATTCAGGGATAAGGTATATTAGAAACAACTGCTGAATACATTATCTCTGCCACTTCACTAACAGGTCTACCAATTAAATAGGCGTTTTTTATCCCTTCTACTTGCATTTTTGCACTGAAGTAACCAGGATATGAACTATTAGCGTATAATCTTTGTCTAAAAACGACCATAGTTGAATTCACTACCATGTTGGCTAACTTTATATCTTTGTTGTTTCTCATATAAATAAACACATCTATAAGATAAGTACCTACCCATAATTAATTATATATTCTTGTCCAAAATTATTAAGCACATCATCAATGTAATCTACCAAGTGTTTCCAACTTTTGTATGCGCTAAAATTAATCCATTCATA
>PEAB01000045.1 GCA_002753395.1 Nitrospirae bacterium MYbinv3
ATCTTGAGTTTTTTATTAACATTTTACTCTTTTTAGCAAACTGTTTACAAATCAATTATGATTTAACCATATTGAAACCTTTGGCTGGTAATGACTTTGAAGTTTATGCGTAGGCTCTATAGTTATTCTTGTCTTTAACACAGAATAAAACCGGTTCGTACATTGAGCCAAAATACTTTTTTGCCTGAACTCCAGAACTATCGTAATACCAGGCAATACGAGAGAGAATTGTTAGTTTTTTTCTTAAATAAATATCAAGATATGGCATAAACTGTGTAGAAGCCATTAGGTATAAACTCCCATTAGACTTCAATTTTAACACACACAGCTCAAGCCATTTATAACACCAGTTTAAGTAATCATCGTCTGTTGACCATTTATCTTTGCTACCATCAAAATCTTTCCCTATGTTGTAAGGGGGGTCTGCAAAGATAAGGTCTACAGAATTGTCATTAATCTCATTTTCTAAAACTTCAACAACATCACCTAAGATTACTTTATGATTTTTATCTCCAAGTATTTCCATTCCTTGCCTATTCCGATTTGGGTAATAGTTCAGTATTCATTTTCACAGCCTTAAGTCAACAGCATTAGGTCTGAGGGAGGGGGTTGCGAACCCCTGCGACAGTAGGCAAAACCCTCCATTCTTAATACGCGGGTGAACACTTACTGATTTGGCTATATACGAATGCCTTACATGCACACGCGTCTTACCTGTTGTACGTCCGTAAGGCCTTGTACTACTTTGGTGATGCCGTCTTGAAACAGGGTTCTCATGCCGTCTTTCAAAGCCTGCTCCCTGATGTGTTCCATAAGCGCCTTTTTCTGTATCAATTTTTTTATCGGTATAGTACCAACGAGCAATTCGTGAATACCTGCCCGCCCTCTGTAGCCTGTGTTATTGCACTTGACACACCCCTTGGCCTTGTACAACGTAAATCTGTCGTCATACACGACTCCTAACTCGTCAAAGAGTTCAACGCCGTAGACACTTGCAAGCTCTTCAAACTCCTCTTTTTCCGGGTGATAGGGAATCTTGCAGTCCTTACACAGGGTACGCACAAGACGCTGCGCTAAGACACCTAAAAGGGCATCGGCAAAGTTAAAGGGGTCTAGGCCCATGTCAATGAGTCTGGTAACGGTCTCTGGGGCGCTGTTGGTGTGCAATGTGCTAAGGACGAGATGGCCTGTCAACGAGGCCTCTATGCCTGTTGAGGCGGTCTCATGGTCTCTCATCTCACCGACCATGATCACGTCAGGGTCAGCACGTAGAAATGCACGCATGGCTCGTGCGAAATCGAACTTTATCTTTGGCTTGACCTCTACCTGACACAAGCCGTACTGTGTGATCTCCACCGGGTCCTCGGCCGTCCATATCTTTGTCTCTGGGACGTTGATATGCCCTAAGACGCTGTGCAGGGTCGTTGTCTTACCCGACCCCGTTGGGCCTACCACCAGCACCAAACCATAGGGCTTGGATATTATGTCTCTAAGCTCCCTCAGATTTCGCTCGGAGAGCATTAAACCGGTGATGGGCATGGGTTCGCTTGCGGCAAGTATCCTCATTACAACGGCCTCGCCTCCTACCGTGGGCAGGGTTGCAACTCGAAGCTCGATCTGTCTATCCTTATAGGTGAACTTTATCTTGCCGTCCTGCGGTAATCGCCTTTCAGATATATCTAAGTTTGACATAATCTTTAGCCTCGATACCAGGGCGCTGTTATGAGAGTAAGGGACCTCGATGTGTCTCATACAGGCGCCATCTATCCTGTAACGCACGTCCACCTTCTTTTTAAGCTTACTTGGTTCCAGGTGTATATCAGAGGCGCCCAGTTCATAGGCGTCAACGACTATCTTGTTTGCCAGCCTGACGATTGCCCCTGCGTTTTCGTCAAGATTGCTGTCGGTCTTGTCGATGTCGTCCTCTTCTCTTACCTCAAGCTCGTTTAAGATGTCCGATACTGATGTTGTAGACTTTGTATAATCAGTTTCTTTTTCAAGCGAGTTAATAAACTTGTTAATATCATCTTTCAGGGCAATGTTAAACTCATAGTCGTCCGCCTTAATAAGGCTCTTTATCTCGCTTATCTTCATATCGTTTGGGCTGTCTATGGCGATAATCACCTTACCTCCAGTAGAGGAAATCGGTACCCAATGAGCGTTTTTAAGGTAATTGACGTTAAGGCCCTTAGCTATATCCCTTGGGATAAAATACTTCTCCGAATATTCCACAAACTTGAAGCCATATGATTGGCTAAGGGCTGAGCCTATATCCTTTTTCTGTACCTTAAATTCCTCCATGAGTATAGTCTCTATATCTTTCTTACGTTCCCTGGCTGCTATGATAGCCCTCTTAAGTTCCTCCTCCGTTATTATGTTCTGCATGACGAGATAGTTAAACCTAGTAGAGAGCATCTTTGATTGATTGCGAAAGGCTATACCTAAGATGCGCGCTATCTCAACGATGTTCATTTCATCGTCCTTGCTAAAGGTCTCTTCTTCTTTCTTATTGATGAATTGAATAACCCCGAAGAGCCTGTTTTCAAATCTTATAGGAGTAGCAAGGACCTGTTTGGTCACGTAGCCGGTCTTTTTATCCCAACTATTGTCGAAGGTCAGGCGTGGATTTATGGCCTTTAAAGTTGCAGTGTCGTAGACGTCGGGTATGTTGATCGTCTCCAGGGTATAGGCAACGTAACCGGCCAGGCTTGTTGCAGATATGGGGAGTCTTATGCGCTTTATTTCAGCACCTACGAGGTGTTTGGAGAACAGCTCGTTTCTCATGGGGTCGATTGCATAAATCGTAATGCGTTCGGCGTCGAAGAGACTTAGAATATCATTTGTCAATCTGATAAATATCTCGTCGATATTGCTTACAGAGTTGATCTTGTTCGTAACCGCCTTGAGTCTCTCATTGTACTGTAACTTTTTTTCTAGTTCTTGTACCTTTATTATCTCTTCTTTTTTCATAAGACTTCTATCCACTATCTATGTTGTTGATGTTTGTAATAGTTCACCCGTATGTATTAAGAAGGGAGGGCTTTGCCCTCCCTCAGACCCACCCACAAGGGGACCAGTCCCCTTGACCCCATAATATCGCATGTTTATACACAATATTTCAATCGTATACTGAACTATTACTGATGTTTAAGAGGCAATGGCGTTTTTTGTGATCTCCTCTGCCTTTTTAAACATGATATCTTTTTCGTGCTCAGTACGTGTCTCTATGTAAAATCTGACCTTTGGTTCTGTGCCGGAGGGTCTGATAAGCAGCCAGGAGTCGTCGTTAAAGATGATCTTAGTGCCATCTAGAGTAATAACCTCCTTGACGGACTTTTTGATTGAGCCAAAGTTAACGGTAGTACCAACCTGCATGACGTCCTTGATACGCGAGAGCTTCTCTACAAGCGGCTTGCCAACTAACGAACGATCGACAGCCACTCCGGCTCTGTCTGGATAGAAGTATCCAAACTCTGCTTGTACGTTGCGGAAGTACTTGCCGATGTTCATACCCGTAACGGCCATCATATCTATGGCTGCTAGGAGACCGAATATGGCGTCCTTCTCGAGCGTATGATTATAGCCGGAGATGCCGTCGCTTTCCTCAAAGGCTATAATGGCCTTCTCCGCAGCGGCGGTTGTAGGCAGCATGTTTGGTCTAAAGTTCTTAAAGCCCACCTTGGTTTCTACGATGCCGATGCCTAATTGCCTGGCGATGGCGTTTGCAAAGTTGCTTGTGGCAACAGACTTGGTTACTACTCCAGAAAAGCCCTTATACTTATGGAAGAAGTGCAGGGCCAACGCACCGAAATAGTTCATTGGCAGTTCTATCTGGCCATCTGTAAACCGGATCCTGTCGCCGTCGGGGTCTATGATGACGCCGAGTTTTAGGGCGGCCTTGCTTTGCCTGAGTACCTCAGTAACAGGCTCCATGTTCTTTTGAGAAGGCTCTGGGGCTATGCCGCCAAAGAGATTGTCGTCCTCGGTTCTCAAGTAATGGATCTTGGGGCTTTCACCAAGGAGTCTGTTTGGTCTGCCGCGAGATGCCCCGTGTATATGGTCTATACAGATAAAGACGTCTGCTTTTTTGATGAACTCTCTGAGTTTGGATAGATCGAAGGTTTTTTTCCTGTCTACGTACTTCTGATACAGTGAGATCGGGTCGATCCTTTCATACTGAGACGGCTGCTGTTCAGGGATTATGACTCGTTTTGCCATCATATCGTTACTGAGTTTTTCGATGACCGTTGTGATTTCAGCACCTGCTGGGCCACCATCGGAGGGATTAAACTTGTAGCCTGCCCATGTAGCTGGATTGTGCGATGGCGTGAGGTTTATAGAGCATGCTGCTGACAGCTCCTCTACGGCAGCGGAGAACTCCGGTGTTGTAGTCTCACCGCTGTAGTAGACCTTTATGTCGTTTTTATTAAGAAGACCGATGACGACCCTGGCGAAATCAGGACCCAGAAACCTGTTGTCATGCCCAACGACAACGCCGCGTCGTTTTATCTCATCGAAATTAGCTACCCCCAAGGCCTTCATGACCTCCTTGTCCTGTGCCTTGAACATGTCTATGATTGCAGTGGTTACGATCCTAAGTCTATTAAACGTGTAGTCGATGCCTATCTCGCCTCTCCAGCCGGAGGTCCCAAACACAACATTGGTAGTGTCGAGATTGTTTTTAGCGAACTGCTCTATCTCAGATAGGAGTCCTCTATTTTCTTTCGGGGAAGACAAAATGGCCTTCCAGCACTCTCTGGCGTTATTATACATAACTGATACCTCCATTTACAGTACATCAATTGTGCACTAGTATCAATAAATACCGTTATTTTTGTCAATAGAGGGGGTAGTGTAGGTTAATGGGGACTAAAATGGGGTCAAGGGGACTTCTTTGTGGCTGGGGTGCCACACCCCTCCCCTTGTGGGAGGGTCTAGGGAGGGGGTTGCGAACCCCTGCGGCAGAGGCAAAGCCCTCCTTATTATCTTCACAGCTTTAAGCCAACAGCATTAGGTCTGAGGGAGGGCGGTAGTTAAAAAAACTTTCGTTTAAAATGTAGCGCTGCGTTTACGAGACTGATTAAGACAGGCACCTCCGCCAATGGGCCAATAACGGCGGCAAACGCCTCACCGGAGTTGATCCCAAAGACTGCTATAGCAACGGCTATAGCCAATTCAAAGTTATTACTTGCAGCGGTAAAGGATAACGTTGCCGTCTTTTTATAACCAGCGCCAAACTTAAACCCCATATAAAAAGACGATAAAAACATCAAGATAAAATAAATAACCAGCGGGATAAATATTCTAACGACGTCCAAGGGGAGTTTTAATATGTACTCGCCTTTCAAGGCAAACATAATCACGATTGTAAAGAGTAGCGCCACCAGGGTCATTGGACTTATGGCCGGTGAAAACACATTATCATACCAATCAATGCCCTTTTTCCTAATGAGGATAAATCTGCTCAGTATTCCTGCAAAAAATGGTATCCCTAAATACACCAAGACGCTCTGTGCAATCTGCCCGATACTTATGTCAACGATTGTACCCTGTATGCCAAACATAGGAAGTAGAACAGAGAGAAAGAAGAAAGCATAAACAGAAAAAAGCAGTAATTGAAAGATTGAGTTAAATGCCACTAAGCCCGCTGCATACTCCCTATCACCTTGAGCTAAATCGTTCCACACTATCACCATAGCTATGCAGCGTGCAAGACCTGTCAGGATCAAACCATACATATAGTGAGGATAGTCTCTAAGAAAGACAATGGCCAAAAAAAACATCAATACAGGTCCTATCACCCAGTTCTGTATAAGGGAAAGGGTCAGAACCTTTTTATCCTTAAAGACTTCCCCCATCCTTTCATGTTTTACCTTTGCCAGAGGAGGGTACATCATCAAGATAAGTCCTATGGCTATAGGTAGGTTGGTTGTCCCCACCTGAAAGATATTTAAAAGACCCTGTACCTGTGGAAATAGATAACCTCCAACAACACCCGCAAACATGGCCATAAAGATCCAGAGGGTCAGATATCTGTCAAGGAAGGATAACCTCTTTGAGACCTGACTCATTTAAGCCCCCTCAATCCACTGAAGGATCTTTGACTTTATCGAATTCCTGATCTGTCTTGTCCTTGCAAGTATATCATCTTTGCTGCCCTGCAGCGAGGAAGGATCCTCAAATCCCCAATGGAGCTTTTTAGCAGCCCCAGGAAACGTTGGACATGCCTCTGCCCTTGATTCGTCACACACCGTTATAACGTAATCAAACTGCTCTGCCCTTTCAAACATATCAAAAACGCTCTTGGTTTTATTCATGGAGATGTCTATGTCCTCTTCCTTCATTACCTCTACAACAACAGGATTGAGTCTTCCGGGTTCCAGTCCGGCGCTGTGAGCCTCAAACAACGCACCTGCGAGGGTGTTTAAAAACGCCTCCGCCATCTGACTGCGAGCGCTGTTGTGGATACATACAAACAAGACCTTTTTTTTAGTCATACTGTCTGCCTCCTTATGATTTTGCGATATAGCTTACTAGAATATAACATTGCCTTATGTTACAGGGACGTTAAATCTACATTACAACTTCATTAAAAAAAGGTTTGCATGAATTTTCCAGAAAGGGTCTCAAGGGGAGCGAAGTGAGGAGCAAAGGGGATACATGTACTTAAATCAACAATCAGTTAGACAGTAGCCAAACAAGCGCGGCTATGACGCCTGCCTGTGCCGCTAACATCGCAGCTACCCATTTTATGGTGTCTACCTTGGAGCGCTCAATACTCAATTGCACCTTATCTATTTCAGCTCTTAATTCGGCTTTCACTTTTTCTATATCGATCTTCAAGACGAATTGTACTCTATCTACATCGGCTTTTTTAGGCAACACTGATTCAGTAATATCCTTAAACACCTCAGCTATTTCATTGGCTACGTCGTCATTTAGGTTTGCGTCTTTAAGACGTTTGTATATCTGTAGGGTATCTATGACTGCATCCATGTGTTTATTATACGCTCAACTGGTGAAAAAAACAACTAACCGTTCCAGCGGGGCGCATAAGAAAGTCGTGGGGATTTTGGAATAGATTGGTGGGCTTTGCCTCTGCCGCAGGGGTTCGCAACCCCCTCCCTCAGACTCACCCACAAGGGGACCAGCCCTCTTGACCCCATTAATTTTTATTGTCCCCCATGAAATTCCTATGCATCCTTCCAGCGTTTAAAGAGGTTGTGTTGTACTGACATAGCGTCAAGGAGCTTGCCTGTGATGAAGTCTATAACTTCATTGAGGTCTTTGGGTTGACTGTAAAAGGCTGGTACGGGGGGGGCTATAACAACTCCAAGTCTTGCTAACTTAAGCATGTTTTCAAGATGTATAGCGCTAAAGGGCATCTCTCTTGGCGAAAGCACCAAACGTCTTCCTTCTTTAATAATAACGTCGGAGGCTCTGATAATCAGGTTATCTGCATACCCGTTAGCGATGCCTGAGAGGGTCTTCATAGAACATGGTACCACGTACATGCCATCTGTTATAAACGAGCCGCTGGAGAGTGGGGAATGTAGACAATCATCCTCATAGTAAAAAAGCCTGCCGGTATTAAAATGCTGCCTTAGCTTACTAACACACCCTTCCTGTGTTCTGCTGGTCAGATCTAATGACGTCTCATATGCAATGATCTTAATCGCTGCCGATGAGATTACTAAATGCACCTCTGAGGTGACCAAAAGCGCCTCTACCAGACGCAACGCAAACAATGACCCGCTCGCTCCAGTGACAGCTACAATGTACTTTTTCAATTGAAGCTACTTATCCTTGTCTATCTTAAAAATATACTCGTCAGGTTTTGCTAACCCCAGGTCTTCTCTGGCCTGCTTTTCAATATAGAAAGGGTCTGTCCCTATTGCGCTGATCTCTTCTTTGATAGCGCTGATCTCATTTTCAAGCCGGACGAGGTTTTCCTCCATCTGCTTTTCCTCCGACTTTAACTTGAAATACTTGACTACGCCCATTTCGTCAAAGAACAAGTTAAATAAGATAAAAGCAAGCGCAAGGATAAAAAACACGGCAAAGACCCTGCCCTTCTTTTTCCTCTCGGCAACTATCTGATGTCTAAGGAGATTCTTCTTATCCATGACTAATATTAGATTACAAGTATGGAGCTTATGGGGTCAAGGGGAAGGGTGGTCTGAGGAGGGGCAAAGCCCCTCCTTCTTTTTCTTCCCTTGTTTGAATGATTATTTCAGGTTGTAGAATGTGTCACGCCCTTTGTAGATGGCGACAGAATCAAGCTCTTCTTCTATCCTGAGAAGCCTGTTGTACTTAGCGATACGGTCAGACCTTGAGGTGGAGCCGGTCTTAATCTGTCCTGCGTTAAGGGCTACGGCTATATCGGATATAGTGGTGTCCTCAGTCTCACCTGAGCGGTGTGAGATAATGGCGGTGTACTTTGCCTTCTTGGCCATCTCAACGGCGTCAAGCGTCTCAGTTAGAGAACCTATCTGATTGACCTTGACCAGGATGGCATTAGCAAGCCCCTTCTCTATACCCTCTTTGAATATGGAAGGGTTGGTCACAAAGAGATCATCCCCGACCAATTGTACCTTCTTAGTAAGCCTGTCTGTTAACTTCTTCCAACCGTCCCAATCGTTTTCACTCATACCGTCTTCGATTGATATTATCGGATACTTCTCGGTTAACCTTGCGTAGTAATCGACGAGTTCATCTGCCGTAAAGGTCTTACCCTCACCCGCAAATTCGTACTTGCCGTTTTTAAATAACTCTGAAGAGGCAACATCCAGGGCAAGCAAGAAATCGCTCCCTGCCTTGTAGCCGGCCGCTCCAATGGCCTCCATAATCTCTATGAGAGCGTCCTCGTTAGACTTCAGGTTGGGTGCAAATCCACCTTCATCCCCTACTGCCGTTGAAAGACCTTTTTTGCTAAGAGTCTTCTTAAGGCTATGAAAGACCTCGGCAGACATACGCAGCGCCTCGGCAAACGAGCGAGCGCCAACGGGCATAATCATAAACTCCTGGATGTCTACGTTGTTGTCTGCATGTGCCCCGCCGTTTACGATATTAAGCATCGGGACAGGCAGTTCTTTGGCATTTACCCCGCCTAGGTATTTATACAGAGGCAGTTCTGCCTCATCAGCGGCGGCCTTTGCAACGGCCAGGGAGACGCCTAAAATAGCGTTTGCCCCGATCTTTGACTTGTTGTGCGTGGCATCAAGTTCGATCATCACACCGTCAATCAGGGCCTGCGAGGTTGCCTCAAGCCCGATCACCTTGTCAGCTATGACAGTGTTTACGTTGTCTACAGCCTTTAGTACGCCTTTGCCAAGATAGCGGCTTTTATCGCCATCTCTTAGCTCGACGGCCTCCCTCTCACCAGTTGAAGCACCACTGGGTACGGCTGCCCTGCCAGCTGCCCCGGTTTCCAATATAACGTCTACCTCAACCGTTGGATTGCCTCTTGAATCCATTATTTCCCTTGCATGAACGACTTCGATTCTAGACATATCTGCCCCTCCTTAATACTTGCTATTAAATATATAATAAATGAAGTTTATACTAAACCTGTTAATTAAGTCTACAGACTTAAATCTGTAACCTCTCAGTGTCATATATGAAACGACCAACTCAGCGTTTTTTAACACCTTCTTAGATTCCCGCTTTCGCGGGAATGACAATTGATATTGGCCATGACAATTGGTATCGGGTATTACAAGTACAAGCGTCACTGGCATCACTTGTCACTGTCAATTGCCGGGGGGCAACACTCACACTATTTCTTGGGTGTGTGTATGGCCTCCCCAAAGACATCCTCCGCTGCCTCCATTAGTCCCTCGGCCAGGGTTGGGTGGGCGTGGATCGTCTCAGCCAGCGCCTTAACGCTCAGACCAGCTTTCATTGCAACGGCCGCCTCATGGATTATGTCTGAGGCATTGTGTCCCACTATGTGAACGCCGAGGATCTTTTCACCTGTCTCATCGGCTAATATCTTAAACATACCGGTGATTTCGCCCATTGCGTGGGCCTTGCCAAGCGCCCTATAATGGAATTGCCCCTTTCTGTACTTGACCCCCTGCTCCTGAAGCTGATGCTCCCGCTGCCCCACAGAGCCTATCTCCGGGGAGGTAAAGATCCCTGCCGGGACGCAGGAGTAGTCCATCTCTTCCTTGTGTCCCATGGTGTTCTTAATAGCCGTAACACCCTCAGTGGAGGCCACGTGGGCTAGGAGCATCCCCCCGATGACGTCGCCTATTGCGTAGACATCAGGATTACTTGTCTGCATCATGGCATTGACCTGTATAACGCCGCCCTTACCTGGTGTTACCCCGACCTTGTCCAGACCGAGGCCGTCGGAGTTGAATGCCCTTCCGATGGTGACGAGGAGCTTCTCCGCCTTAAGCTCCTTACCGTTAGACAGGAAGGCCCTGACGCCATCTTCTTCAACACTCACCCTGTCGACTTTTACGTTCGTAAAGAGCTTTATCTTTTTCTTCTTCAACTCCCGCTCAAGTATCTGCGATATCTCAGGGTCCTCCGTAGTGAGCGCTCTGGGCATAAGCTCTACCAGGGTCACGTCAGTGCCAAAACTCTGGTAGATGCAGCCAAACTCACATCCCATAACCCCTGCCCCTATGATTATCATGGATGCCGGTATACCCTCCATGTTCAGGGCGTCTGTGCTGGATATAATCCGCTTGCCGTCAAATGGAAACGTGGCGATCGATGCAGGGCGAGAGCCGGTTGCAATAATAAATTTATCCCCGCTTACTATCTCCTCCTGCCCGTCGCTTTTTACAATCTTCACCTCCTTGTCGGAGATGAAACTGCCTCTTCCTTCTTTTAATTTCACCCCCCAGCTCTTAAAAAGCGCCCGTATCCCCTTGACCTGTGTGGAAATGACACCGTTTTTACGTGCCATCAGTTTCTGCACGTTTGGGGTAAGAGTGCCGCTGAAGTCGATACCGTAGGAATCACAATGGAGGGCAGTGGCATAGGCCTCTGCCGATGCAATAAGTGTTTTGGTAGGGATGCAGCCTTCATTCAGGCATGTCCCTCCTACCTCTTTGCCCTCAATTACCGTAACGTCGGCCCCCATCTGGGCCCCCTTGAGGGCTGCCACATAGCCCCCCGGGCCAGCCCCTATGATTACTATCTTCATCCAGCTTCCTCTTCGATATACTTTTCGTAGTCCGATACGTCCATTAGTTCTTCAAGCTCGGACTCATCCGATATCTCAATCACAGCTATCCAGCCCTTGCCATATGGGTCCTCGTTTATTATCTCCGGGGTATCCTCCAGCTCCTCATTAACGCTCACTATAGAGCCGCTGAGTGGGGCTATTACGGATGAGGTCGCCTTTGTGGATTCTATCTCTGACATCTCAACGTTTGCCTCTACCTCTGAGTCAATCTCCGGCATGTCTATGTACACTATATCACCTAATTGATCCTGCGCATAGTCTGTTATGCCTATAGTGGCCTTCTTGCCTGACAGGCTTACCCAGGTATGTTCCTTATGATATCGTAATTCTTCAGGGTTCATGTTTACCTCCGGTGTTTTCTTTTCACCTGTTATACAGATGTCTCTTGTTCAGGAATTTTTTCATACACATTTTGGTTTTGTCAAGTTTTGGGGGGCGTCCCCACATACATCTTTACCTACTTTTCCTGCATCTTTGATATGTCGGCTATCTTTGAGGTTGTTCTGAGTATCTCTCTAAGAAGCGCTAGCTTGTTACGCCTTATCTGCTCGTCTTTATCCATAACCAGCACTTTATCGAAAAAAACGTTTATAGGCTCTATCAACCCTGTTATTGACTCTAGTGCACGCCTAAACTCTCCGTTAACAACGGCGCTCTCCACGTCCGCTCTGCGCTCTTCTAAGGTCTCGTATAGCCTTCTCTCATGCTCGCTGCCCATGATATGAGGGTTTACGACGTACTCGTTTTCTATTCCTTTTGACTCCTTCGCAACAATGTTGTGTATCCTTTTAAATGCAAAAAGAAACTCATTGTACCTGACCTGGTCTTTTAACCACTTAAGGGCCTCCATCCGCCTGAGCAGGTGAACTAATTCAACGCTCTGAAACCTGTCCATTGACGATTGGATGATATCGTGAGGATACCCCGTTGTTGAAAACAGGGATTGCAGCCTCTGTCTAAAAAAGGCATACAGGTCTTCTAACACTGTCCTCTGCCTTTTTAGAACATCGACCGTCTCTGTTAGAAGTTCCTCAAGGGTAACGCTAAACCCCCTCTGTATCAGGATAGATATAATGCCCATTGCCTGACGTCTGAGGGCATATGGGTCCTCCGAACCCGTAGGACTTAGACCTATGGAGAAAAATGATACCAGATTGTCAAATTTATCAGCAAGGCTAATATCAACGCCCATGTTTGTTATGGGAACGGTGTCTCCGGCGTAGGTTGGCAGATAGTGCTCAAAGATGGACTGAGCGACGTCAGCCTCTTGTGCGCCTTTCAGGGCATAGTATTTGCCCATGACACCCTGCAGCTCTGGAAACTGCCGCACAACGCCTGTGGTTAGGTCGGCCTTACAAAGTCTTATGGCCATTAGCAGCTTTTCACGGTCGAGTACGGCATCTGTAGTGGCAGGGTGAAAAAGCCGCAGCCTCAGAAGATCGCCTAAGGCAATCAACCTCTCAACCTTGTCAAAGACCGTCCCTAATCTTTCCTGAAACACAATTCCTTTGAGATCCTCAAGACGTTGAATAAGTGGTACCTTGAGGTCATCGTCGTAGTAAAACCTGGCGTCTTCCAGGCGTGCCCTTATAACCCTCTGTGCTCCAGCCCTGACCACATCAGCATTTTCCACAACGGTATTGCCCACCACTATAAAACGGTTTAATAATCGTCCGTCCTCTGACTCAATGGCAAAGCACCTCTGATGGTCTCGCAAGACAGTGATAAGCAGCTCCCGCGGCAGATTCAAGTATACGCCGTCAAACTCACCCACTACAGCCAAGGGGTATTCAACGAGGTACGTGATCTCCTCCAACAGGCCATCATCAGCCACTGGCCTTGCACCGAACTCACTGGCCGCCTGTAGGCACCCTTGCCATATCATCTGCCGCCTCTTGTCCTGCTCCAGGACAACGTAATTGGCCTCCAAGTCAGCGTGATATTGTGCAGTGTCTGAGACGGTTATTGCCCTGTTTGATAAGAAGCGGTGTCCGTAGGTAACATTAGAGCTTTTTACCCCTCCGAAGACGAACTCCGGCTGTGGAGAAGACCCCTGTGGCAGGCATAGGGCTGTGAGCCACCTTACCGGACGAACAAACCGGACGTCAAACCCCGCCCAACGCATACTCTTAGGAAAGTGCAGCGACGTAACTATCCTCGTAAACAACGAGGCGGCAATGTCTCTTACGGCAAGCCCATTTTCCTGTATAACTGCTACGACATATTGGCCCTTTTGTTTGGTTTTTCCTGTTTGGTCATGCTCGGTTTTCTGTTTTATTATTAAGTTTTCTACCTCAATCCCATGCAGTTGTGCAAAGCTCAACGCTGCCTTGGTGGGTTTACCATCTAGTGTGAAGGCGGCCCTTTGAGGTGGTCCGTAGTACTCCATGACCTTGCTTTTCTGGTACTCGCTAACACCGGTTGCTATTACAGAGAGGCGTCGAGGGGTTGCGCAGGTCATTATCTGCTTGAACTCTATATCGCTGTCTGAAAGCACACCCTCTGCTGCACCCTTTAGTTGAACCACGGTGGAAGGTAAAAAGGTAGCAGGTATCTCCTCAACGCCTATCTCAAGAAGAAGCGTAAGGGGTTGATTAATATCATCAGTCATTATATCCCCTCCTGTAATCGTTGAGTTTCTTCTAGATCCTCTCCCTTGATGGGAGGGGTTAGGGGAGTGTGGCAAGCATCTGCCTTGAGGTAGGATTCAGCGCAGAGCTTAGCCAGTGCCCGGACTCGTGTTATGTAGGCCGTCCGTTCCGTTACAGATATGGCCCCTCTGGCGTCTAGTATATTAAACACGTGAGAGCACTTAAGGCAGAATTCATATGCGGGGAGCACCAGCCCCTCTGAAAGCAGCGACGTACACTGGCGTTCAAATCCGTCAAACAACGACCTGTGCAAAGGCACCTCTGCCGTGTCGAAGTTGAACCTTGAGCACTCGACCTCGTCCCTGTGGTGTATGTCGCCGTAGGTGAAGTCCTTGTTCCATTGCAGGGCATAGACGTTGTCAACACCCTGAAGGTACATAGCGATACGCTCCAGGCCGTAAGTTATCTCCACGGAGACAGGTTTGAGGTCAAAGCCTCCCACCTGCTGGAAGTATGTAAACTGCGTGACCTCCATGCCATCCAACCAGACCTCCCAGCCAAGCCCCCAGGCCCCCAACGTCGGGGATTCCCAGTCGTCCTCCACAAAGCGTATATCGTGTCTGTTGGCCTCAATGCCCAGGCTGGCGAGGCTTTCTAAGTACAGCTCCTGAGAATCCACAGGAGAGGGTTTTAAGATGACCTGAAATTGATAGTAGTGTTGCAGGCGGTTTGGGTTTTCCCCGTATCTGCCATCAGTGGGTCTTCGTGAGGGTTGTACGTAAGCGGTTTTCCAGTGCCTTGGACCGAGTACCCGAAAGAAGGTCGCCGGATGAAACGTCCCAGCACCCACCTCGATATCATAGGGTTGTAGGACTACACAGCCCTTTGCAGCCCAAAATCCCTGTAGTCTCATTATAAGTTGTTGAAAATCCAATGAACCTTCCTTATCTCTTTTTAATTTATTTCACTTCAGAAAAAGCATAAAGAATCTACAACAGTTTTGTCAAATTATTTTAGAAGGTGAGTGCATAAGAAAGTCTTGGGGTTTTTGTCTAAGAAGGGAGGGCACTGCCCTCCCTCAGACCCACCCGCAAGGGGGCCAGCCCCCTTGACCCCATTATACCGAATATTTATACACAATGTTTCAATTGTGTACTGAACTATTACGATTAAAGCAGTACAATTCAATTATAATATTGCAGGAAAGTCCTCATACGAAAGAAGTGATAAAGAAGCTATTTCATTTTCTGACATCATATCTGACTTAAAGCTCTCTTCACATATAAATTTATAATAATTACCCATTATGATACCTTCTAGTGTAATTGTCGATCTTTTAGGTAAATGACCGCTATAAAATTTATTATCATCTCTTGACTGTATTGTCCATCTACTTTTTTCAAGATTAATTCTTGTTACTTTTCCTATGATCTCTTTTTGCTCACGAAACAGTTCATTTTTCTTAATCAGTTCTTTATATAATATTTTAGCTTTTTCTTTAACAATTGAACGATATATTACGTCTTTTTTATTAGGACTTGTCCATAAGTAATTTATTGAAGTATCTTTTTTATTAATAAATTTTAATAAGTTAACATAACTAGAAATAACATGCCCCTTGTTTCTGGATGCAAGTTCTAAACTATCTTCAACGTTGTTAATTTTATCGATAAATTCATCTATTAAGTTTATAGCATATTCAATTCCAACGTAACCATACATGTTCTCCATTTTCTTTGATTGAAAATGGATATTGAATGAACCAGCGGAAAATCCGTATATTTCTAATTGATGAGTGTCGGAATCATTTGAAATCTTGTTGATAGGTTTATTGTGTTTTTTCAAACAGTTTCTGTATGAATGTTTTATTAATGTTTGAAATATGGATACAATTTCTACTAAATCATAAGAAGATATTTTTGCCTCTCCTCTTGACTCCGGATGATCAACATTTAGATGCACAATCATTTTTTGCTTTGATAGTGCATCTCTTTTAAGATTTCTTTTCTCCTCTTCTTTTTCAGGTATAGAGCTAATTTCTAAATAAAAACCAGCCTCTGGTATCCATTCTTCCTTTACATCCTCTTTCGTGATTGGAATTAGAGGTATTTCTTCATTATAGTTGGTTATCTTCAAAAGTGAATAATTTTCAGTTTCTGGTTCAGTAAAAATAGTTCTCAAATCAATCGATCCCATAAGAAAATCCGACAACCGGCCTTTAGAGAGCGGTGTACATAGAAAAGTATCATATCCTTCTTCTCTATCTATTAATTGACATAAACAAAGCGATTCAATCCCATCCTTACAAACAAATAAAACTGGACCATCATAATAAACCAAGATATCTGTAATTCTAACTTTAACGCTCATTGTCTTCCTCATACTCGAAATGAATGTTATTTAATGCAAAAGTTTTAGCAACCCACCATGAAGTATGAGATTTATTGTCTTTAGAAGGTGTGTTTTTTACAAGACCACATTCTTCATTAAGAAGTAAAGAAATTATTTTTCTTGTCTTGAAATAATTAAATTTTCTTAGCTTTAAACATTCATCAAAAGACGAAAAAATAGAAACTGCTCTGGCTTGACATTCAGATGGTAATTTCCTTTCAGGATATAACTTTCTTAAAGAAAAGAAATCCCTTTCAGTGGGCGGATAGTTATCAACCCACCTAAAGTACTTCTCATTTTGAGGATATATAGCATCCTCAGGTGGACAATCATCTGGTAACTCTTCAATCCACTCCATCTTTTACTCTAACACTCTAACTAAATATTTTTCCACTGTAACATAATGGATGGGCGCATAAGAAAAACATGGGGAGTATGTATATTTACGGGGTCAAGGGGACTGGTCCCCTTGTGTGGGGGTCTGAGGGGGAGCAAAGCTTCCCCTTCTTTCTTTTTTCTTTCCGCTTTTCTTTACGATGGTTTGGCCATTTTTTCGAGTTCTCTGAGGCGGTTTACCTCACCTAGGGCGATGAGGGTGTCTCCTGGCATTATGAACGTCTTGTGCGTGGGGTTAAACGTCATATCCCCTTGCTGACGCTTGATTGCGACGATAATTATGCCTAGGTTCCTGCCTATGCCAGAGTCGCTTATCATGCGGTTGGCTATATCCGAGCCATCGGTTACGACGACCTCCTCCATCTGTAGCTCTATGTTGCCGCGCATGGTTGCAAATTCAAGGAAATCCATGACGGCCGGTTTTAGGATCGTGTGAGCAATCTTTAGACCTCCTATGTGGTATGGGGCTATGACCCTGTCTGCCCCTGCCCTGATGAGCTTCTTTTCGCTGCTCTCCTCGGCGGCACGAGCCACTATGTTGATAGTGGGATTTAGACCTCGGGCGCTGAGCACCACAAATAGATTATGGGCATCCGAGGACAACACCGACACCAAGCCCTTGGCCCTCTCTATGCCAGCCTCCTTCAGTATCTCATCAAGGGTGGCATCGCCGTTTATGAATAGCATCTCCTCCTTTAGGTACTCATCCTCCTCTGCCTGATCTATGACAACCAATGGCACGTTGTGGGCCTTAAGCTCCTTAAAAATGATCTTGCCCATCCTGCCATAGCCGCATATTATATAGTGGTCTCTGATTTCTCTTATACGTTTTTTCAATTTCCTCCTCCCAAGCACCTCCTGAAGTTCACCCTCTAAGAGCAGCCTCAAGCCCACGTTTACAGAATAGGCAAGCAGACCGACTCCAAAGAAGATGAGAAATATGGTAAAGGCCCTGCCCTTTACAGACAATTGGTGTATCTCCTGAAAACCGATAGTGGCAAGCGTTATTACTACCATGTAGAATGCGTCGAACACACTCCACCCTTCAATTATAACGTACCCAAACGTCCCCACACACAGGATAACCACTATAAGGGCCGCAGGCACTGATATCCTTCCCCTTAGATCGTTAGTTCTAAACAAAAATCCCTCTTAATATTTTTCTAAGGTTGCCCCTGACAATATCTGTATGTGCAATTGCGCCCTAAAAAAAAGGAGGGGCTATGCCCCCCTCCTTTTGATTTCGTAATATGCGTATGTCATCCTTGAAAACTCTATAAGCCCCTTACACTATATTGGTTTCATGATCATCTACGCTAAGGAGCTCATTGCTATCTTTACTATTGGAGGATATTTCCCCTTCTTGTTCACCGGAGAACGTCTCCTCCTGGTCAGGGGCTGATTCATGTGCTTCCACGTACTCATCCTCACGCTTTACATGGGTGTTTTTAAACATGTCCATACCGGTGCCACATGGGATAATCTTACCCATAATGACGTTTTCCTTCAAGCCCTTGAGATCATCGATGAGACCGCCTAATGCGGCGTCAGTCAGCACACGCGTCGTCTCCTGAAAGGATGCTGCCGATACCCAGCTATACGTGGTAAGGGACGCCTTTGTGATGCCTAAAAGGAGGGGTTTGCCAGTTGCAGGTCTACCTTCCCGACCTCTTATTATTTCATTATGTTCCTGAAACTGTAGCCTGTCCACCTGTTCACCTATCATCAGCTCGGTGTCGCCGGAGTCCTCTATCCTGACCTTTCTCATCATCTGCCTGATGATGATCTCTATATGCTTGTCGTTAATGGCAACACCCTGTAGACGATAGACCTTCTGTACCTCGTCAACCAAATACCTCTGAAGCTCCGTGGGACCTAATATATCAAGTATGTCATGCGGGTTGACAGCGCCATCCATGAGCGCCTCGCCAGCCCTTACCCAGTCGCCTTCGTGCACAGTTACGTGTTTTCCCTTAGGTACGGTGTATTCCTTTACTACGTCTCCACCTTTGACCTTTACTACCCGTGACCCCTTAAGGGATGCCACAAACTCAATCACTCCGTCAATCTCAGAGACAAGGGTAGGTTCCTTGGGTTTTCTGGCCTCAAATAGCTCCGCTACCCGTGGCAGACCGCCCGTTATGTCCTTTGTCTTTATGGTTTCCCTCGGTATCTTGGCCAGTATGTCACCTGGGGCCACTATGTCGTTACGCTCAACAAGCACGTTGGCTCCGGCTGGCAACATGTAGCGCGCAGGACATTTAGTGCCTGGCAGCTTCAGGGTCGCCTTTCCATGTTCGTCCTTTATGGAAATCCTTGGCCTGAGGTTTAGGTTTAAGGGGAAGTCAACAATAAGCTTGTGTGACAGACCCGTTATCTCATCTAATTGCTCCTTAACGGTTACACCCTCATCGATGTCTCCCCATGCCACTCTACCGCCAACTTCCGTGAGGATTGGGGTTGAGTAGGGGTCCCACTCGGCTATCTTTTGCCCAACCGTTACTCTGTCGCTCTCTTTTACCAAGAGCCTGGCTCCGTATACGAGGTTGTGCTTTTCCCGCTCCCTTCCATTATCGTCAATCACAGCCAAAAATGCGTTACGGTTCATAACAACCAGCAGACCTTCACGGTTGACTACGTAGTTGAGGTCTATGAACTTTACATTTCCACCGTGTTTGGCTGCAAGGACTGCCTGTTCAATGATCTTTGTTGCAGCGCCTCCGATATGAAACGTCCTCATTGTCAACTGTGTGCCAGGCTCGCCAATGGATTGAGCGGCTATTATGCCTACGGCCTCACCCAGTTCGATCTTATCGTTTCTGGCAAGGTCTTTGCCGTAGCAGTTACCACAGATACCAAAGCGTGTCTGACAGGTCAGCACGGATCTGATCTTTACCCTGTCAATACCGGCGTCGATTATTATATTGACGTTTTCGTCATCAAGTTCCGTGTTTCGTTGTAAGATGACTTCACCGGTTAGGGGGTCTTTTACGTCCTCGGCCGTAAGACGTCCTATGAGTCTTTCCTCAAGCGGCTGGATGATCTCACCGCCCTCTATGAGAGCCATGATGATAATACCGTCCTCCGTACCGCAGTCAATCTCCGTGATGATTACGTCCTGGGCGACGTCGACCAGCCTCCTGGTCAGATAACCTGAGTTGGCCGTCTTAAGAGCCGTATCGGCAAGGCCTTTTCTGGCTCCGTGCGTTGAGGTAAAGTACTGAAGCGGAGACAATCCCTCCCGGAAGTTTGCCGTTATTGGCGTTTCGATGATCTCACCGGAGGGTTTTGCCATAAGTCCCCTCATACCCGCTAACTGCCTTATCTGAGCAGCCGAGCCTCTTGCCCCTGAGTCAGCCATCATAAAGACGCTGTTAAAGGCACGGCTCTTTTCAATCTCCTCTTTGGTCTGCTGCTTGCCGTCCTCAGCGCCTAACTCGGTCATCATCACCTCAGCCACCTTCTCCGTAACCGTTGCCCAGATGTCAATGACCTTGTTGTACCTCTCTCCTTTAGTTATAAGACCATCAGCGTACTGTTTATATACCTCGATGACCTCCTTCTCGGCCTCTTTCAGTATCTCGGCCTTCTTTGAAGGTATGTGCATATCCGATATACATATGGATATCCCTGACCTTGTGGCGTACTCAAACCCGAGTTTCTTGAGGTTATCTAGAAACTCTACGGTCTTACGTCTGCCTGTATATCTGTGGGCATAGTCGATGACCTTCTGTATCTCCTTTTTAGTGAGCGGCTTGTTTACCTCTGAAAAGGGGACTCCATTAGGCACGACCTCGTAGAACAATACCCTGCCAACGGTAGTATGCAGAGTCTGATCATCAAAGCGTACAACTATCTTTGTATGCTCGGTAACTCTATTGTTGTCATAGGCTATGCGCACCTCCTCAAAGGAGGAAAAGATCTTACCCTCGCCTAACGCCCCTTCCCTCTCTTTTGTCAGGTAGTATAAGCCTAAAACCATGTCCTGCGTTGGCAGCACAATGGGTTTTCCACTTGCAGGAGAGAGAAGGTTGTTTATGGACATCATCAGGACGCGTGCCTCTACCTGTGCCTCTATCGACAGCGGCACGTGAACGGCCATCTGGTCGCCATCAAAGTCGGCGTTATATGCTGTACAGACAAGAGGGTGTAGTTTTATAGCCTTACCCTCTATCAATATCGGGTCAAAGGCCTGGATTCCCAGCCTATGGAGGGTGGGGGCGCGGTTTAACAAAACCGGATGCTCCTTTATAACTTCCTCTAAGGCGTCCCACACCTCTGGCCGCTCTGCTTCTACAAATCTCTTTGCCTGCTTTATTGTTGTAACGTAGCCCTTATCCTCGAGTTTATTGAAGATAAACGGTTTAAACAGTTCAAGGGCCATCTGCTTAGGAAGTCCACACTGATGTAGTTTTAGGTCAGGTCCGACGACTATAACGGAACGTCCAGAGTAGTCCACGCGTTTGCCTAGAAGGTTTTGTCTGAATCTGCCCTGTTTTCCCTTTATCATGTCGCTGAGGGATTTCAATGACCTCTTTGTGGAGCTCTTTGGCACTTTGGCGCCTTTTGTGTTGTCAAAGAGGGAGTCTACAGCCTCTTGAAGCATCCTTTTTTCGTTTTTTATTATTACGCTTGGGGCCTTTAACTCAATCAACCGTTTTAACCTGTTGTTTCTGTTTATAACCCTTCTGTAGAGATCGTTGAGGTCTGAGGTGGCAAAGCGTCCCCCTTGCAGTGGTACAAGCGGTCTGAGGTCAGGGGGCAGCACGGGGATGACGTCGAGGATCATCCAATCCGGTCTGTTACCGGATAACTTAAATGCCTCGACTATTTTGAGTCTTTTGGTGAGCTTCTTTTTTATCCCTATAGAGTTGGCCTCGTTAATCTTTGTCTTAAGCTCAATGCTTAACGACTCAGGTTCCACCTTTCTGAGAAGCTCCCTTATGGCCTCAGCTCCCATACCGGCCTTAAACCGCGTGCCGAACTCGTTGGAATACTTCTTGTATTCTTCATCGCTTAGTACCTGTTTTTCCTTAAGCGTTGTCTCCTGCGGGTCTATTACTACATAGCTTTCAAAGTAGAGTACCTTTTCGAGGTTCTTCATGGTCATATCCAGGAGCATTCCGATCCTGCTTGGTACACCTTTTAAAAACCATATGTGTGCTACCGGCGTGCATAGCTCTATGTGTGCGAGTCTCTCGCGTCTGACCTTTGCCTGGATAACCTCAACACCACACTTATCGCACACAACGCCGCGGTGTTTCATGCGTTTGTACTTACCGCAGATGCACTCCCAGTCCTTAACTGGACCAAATATTTTTGCGCAGAAAAGACCGTCCTTTTCTGGTTTAAATGTTCGATAGTTTATGGTCTCTGGCTTTTTCACCTCACCGAACGACCACTCCCGGATCTTCTCCGGTGAGGCCAGCCGAATGCGGATTGCCTCAAAATCTTTTGGATTTCTTGGCTTTTGATATAGACTGTACACGTTATCGTTCAATCTTTATACCCTCCCCTAGCCCTATTTATGTGTTTTCTTCTCCAAAAGCTCTACGTCGAGGCAAAGACTCTGAAGTTCTTTTATCAATACATGGAAGGACTCTGGCACACCAGGCTCTAAGGTGGCGTCGCCTTTGACTATAGCCTCGTACATCTTGGCCCTGCCTGAGACGTCATCGCTCTTTACAGTCAGGAACTCCTGCAATGTGTAGGATGCACCGTAGGCCTCAAGCGCCCATACCTCCATCTCCCCTAACCGCTGACCGCCAAACTGTGCCTTACCGCCCAAGGGCTGCTGTGTAACCAGGGAGTAAGGTCCTATAGAACGTGCGTGTAGTTTGTCTTCAACCAAGTGATGCAGCTTTAACATGTACATATAACCGACAGTCACCGGTCTCTCAAACTGTTCTCCAGTTCTACCGTCATGGAGGATGGTTTGTCCCGTCTCGGATAGGCCGGCCTTTTTAAGCAACTCTCGGAGGTCATCCTCCTGCACGCCCTCAAACACTGGGGTTGCCACATGGATACCAAGCGCTTTGGCCGCACAGCCAAGGTGGGTCTCAAGTATCTGACCAACGTTCATTCTAGATGGCACGCCTAAGGGGTTTAACACTATATCTACCGGTGTGCCATCTGGCAGATAGGGCATATCCTCACCTGGCATCACCATAGCGACCACGCCTTTATTGCCATGTCGTCCGGCCATCTTATCGCCTATCTGTATCTTGCGCTTCATGGCGATGTAGACCTTTACCAGCTTGTTTACGCCAGGGGGAAGTTCATCTCCCTTTTTGAGCCTCTCTATGCGTTCATCGTACTTGAGTTGAAGCTGTCTTATGTACTCCCTGGTTGCCCTGCAGAACTGATCTACGCGCGTCAAGACGGCTTCTTCTTTTATCTTGAGCCGGCCTATGATCTTTTCGTTGAGAAGCTCTAGTTTCTCACCCTCCAAGATAGTACCTGCCTTGCAAACTACCTCTTTGGTCTTGGGGTCCCTGAAGTCCTCAGCCAGCGTCTTGTCTTTGAGCTCTTCTCTTATCTTGTTATTTATCTCCCGTGCTACTATGCGGGTTTCTTCCTCGAAATCCCTCTGCAGCTTACGTATTTCCTCATCTTCGAGGTCTTTGGCCCTGTTGTCCTTTTTTATCCCTCTGCGAGTAAATACTTTTACATTGACAACGGTGCCCTTGACCCCGGGAGGTACGTACAGACAGCTTTCCTTGACCTCTTCAGCCTTTTCGCCAAAGATGGCCCGTAGGAGTTTCTCTTCAGGGGTCAACTGTGTCTCACCCTTTGGTGTGATCTTACCTACAAGGATATCGCCAGGTTTTACCTCGGCGCCGATGTATATGACACCGCTTTCATCCAGATTGGCAAGTGCGTCTTCGCCCACGTTTGGGATATCTCTTGTTATCTCCTCTGGGCCGAGCTTTGTGTCCCTGGCCTCTACCTCGAATTCTTCTATATGTATGGAGGTAAAGACGTCGTCTTTGACCAGGCGTTCGTTTAACAGTATGGCGTCTTCAAAGTTATACCCTCCCCAGGGCATAAATGCTACCAGTACGTTGCGGCCAAGAGCCAGCTCACCTAATTCGGTTGATGGTCCGTCGCTTATTACGTCACCTTCTTCCACCACAGTACCCACTGTCACTAATGGACGCTGATTGATACACGTGGCCTGGTTGGATCTTGCAAATTTCACTAAGTTATATATGTCTACGCCGCAGTCACTGGTTCTTATGACTATACGGTTGGCGTCGATACTTTCAACAACACCAGCACGTTTTGCGATCTTTATAGCCCCTGAGTCCTTTGCTGCGGCAAATTCCATGCCGGTACCCACAATAGGTGACTCGGTCTGTATCAACGGGACGGCCTGTCTCTGCATGTTAGAGCCCATTAAGGCTCTATTGGCATCGTCGTTTTCTAAAAAGGGTATTAACGAGGCGGATACGCCTACTATCTGCTTGGGCGAGACATCCATGTATTGGATCTCATCGCGTGTAAATATCTTTATATCTCCACCTAACCTGGCTGTAATGGCCTCACCTGCAAGACAGTTAAGTTCGTCAAGTTTGGAGGTTGCCTCGGCAATGACAAACTTCTCTCCCTCTATGGCTGAAAGATAGTATATACCATCAGAGACCTTGCCGCCATCGACCTTCCTGTAGGGGGCCTCCATAAAGCCGTACTCGTTGACTCTCGCGTAGGTTGCTAAGGAGGTTATAAGCCCGATGTTTGGACCCTCAGGGGTCTCAATGGGGCAGATCCTGCCGTAGTGGGTTGGATGTACGTCTCGTACCTCAAATCCCACGCGCTCTCTGGTAAGACCGCCTGGGCCGAGGGCTGACAGCCTTCGCTTGTGAGTTATCTCAGACAGCGGATTGGTCTGGTCCATGAACTGACTTAACTGACTTGAGCCGAAAAACTCCTTTACAGCCGCCATTACTGGTTTTGCGTTGATTATGTCATGGGGCATCAGGTCGGTAATCTCAGTGATCATCATCTTTTCTTTTATAGCTCGCTCCATCCTCACAAGCCCAATCCTGAACTGATTTTCTAGGAGTTCGCCAACGCTCCTAACCCTCCTGTTCCCTAAGTGGTCGATATCGTCTACCTCGCCCTGACCGGTACGAAGGGCCAGGAGGTACTTGATTATCTCTATCAGGTCATTGGCGGTCAGCACGGTATTGTCCATTGGCTCGTTGAGACCTAGCCGTTTGTTGACCTTTAAGCGGCCTACGGGGGAGAGGTCATAGCGGCGTTCGTCAAAGAACAGGCCGTCAAAGAGCACCTTTGCCCCTTCCGTTGTAGGTGGTTCGCCGGGTCTGAGCTTTTTGTATATCTCCATCAGGGCGTCTTCTTTTGTTGATATCTTGTCCATCAACAGTGTATCACGCAGCGATGACAGGTACTTGACGTTGTCTATAAAGAGAAGTCCTAGCTTATTGATCCTGAGGGCGAGTATCTTTTCAAATGTTGGCTCGGATATCTGCTCATTACCTTCTACGATTATTTCGCCGGTTTCGGGGTCGACGATGTCATGCAAGCTTATACGATTGATGACGTCCACACGTTCTATCGGGATTTCGTCAACGCCGGCTGACTGCAGACGTCTGAGGGCTGCCTTAGTTATCTTACCGCCTTCTTTGACGACAACATCTTTTGTCTTGGGGTCTATGATGGATGTGGTTGACTTTATACCAGTCAGTATCGGGGAAACCTTACGTGTAAAGTTATCCCTGTCATAGAGATTTATCTCCTCAACCGGGTAAAATATCTTAAGCAGATCTTCATTTGTGTAAGACAGGGCCTTTAGGACGACGGTTGCTGGCAGCTTCTTACGTCTATCTATCCTAACGTAGAGGATGTCCTTTGAGTCAAACTCGAAGTCAAGCCAGGACCCCCTAGAGGGTATAACGCGTGCTGTGTAGAGCAGTCTGCCGCTAGTGTGGGTCTTTGTCTTATCGGTATTAAAGAACACCCCGGGGGATCTGTGCAACTGACTGACGATAACCCGTTCGATGCCGTTTATTATAAACGAGCCGGTATCGGTCATCAGTGGTATTTCGCCAATATATACCTCTTCTTCTCTTGACTCTCTGAGTCGTTTTTTACCTTCCTCGCTGTTATCCCAAAGGTTGAGTTTTACCTTTATCTTTATGGGTGCCGAGTATGTCAGTCCCTTATCGATGCACTCTCGTTCGTGGTATTTGGCTTCCAACAGATTGTAGCCCAAGTACTCGATGGAGGCCATTTCGTTGTAATCGATTATTGGAAAAACGCTGCGAAAGGCGCCTTCCAGTCCCACATTTTTACGTTTATCCGAGGGGGAATCTGCCTGTAGGAAGATCTCATAGGAGCGTCTCTGTATTTCAATGAGATAGGGTATCTCTCCTTTCCTTTTAACCTTTCCAAGATTAATCCTCTCTCTCAATGCCCTTGCCATGTTACTCCTTGATTCATAGATAAATTATATTGGTCTCCTCGTTAAGGAGACCGCCCTTCATGGTGATTAAGGACATGTGCGTAGTCTATTTTATATCTACCTTGGCTCCCTGTTCCTCAAGTTTGGCCTTTATGTTCTCAGCCTCTTCCTTAGATACTCCGGTCTTAACCTCTTTTGGTGCGCCATCGACGAGGTCTTTAGCCTCCTTAAGGCCAAGCCCTGTGAGTTCTCTGACTACCTTTATGACCTGTATCTTCTTATCTCCTGCCGCCGATAATATAGCGTCAAAGCTGGTCTTTTCCTCTACCGGTGCCGCCTCTGCTGCTGCCGCTGGTGCTGCCGCCATTGCCATGGGTGCAGCTGCCGATACCCCGTATCTCTCCTCAAAGGCCTTGATAAACTCCGACATCTGTAAGATTGTCATGTTGTCAAAATACTGAAATACCTGCTCACTTGATAACTCTGTCATTAGTGTTGCCTCCTTATTTTTTCGCTGGTGGTGGTACCACCTTTAGCTTATTTATCTTAATCTTACCCTCTAACAGCTTAATGCTATTATGCTTGTTCTGGTTGTGCCTCTTTTTCTCTTTTTTCTTTCAGGGCAGTTAGGGCATGGCCTATCCGCGTGACCGTTGCACTTAACAGGTATGCCATCTTACTTGTTGGGGCCTGTAAACAGCCGGCTATCTGTGAAAGCAGTACCTCTCTTGGCGGCAGGTCTGCTATCGTCCGCATCTCCTTGGCATCAAAGAGACGTCCTTCCACGCAGCCGTGCAGCACCTTCAGTTTGTCATTGGTCTTGGAGTATTCAAACACCTTCTTGGCCGTCTGCGAGGCATCGTCATACCCTATAGTTACCCCTATGGGGCCTGTTAATATGTCCCTGGCCGCAGCTACTGGTGTGTCTAGGGCGGCTATCTTTGCCAAAGTGTTTTTTACTACCGTGTACTCAAGTCCGGACTTCATAAAGAGCACTCTCATGTTGGACATCTCAGCCACGGTCATTCCCTTGTAGTTGGTAAAGACACAGGCCTTAGCCTTCATAAAACGCTCTTTAAGATTGGCTACGATCTCTTCCTTTTCTTTCTTGTTCATCCGTTTGGTTCGCTCCTTATTAGTAGGTTCATTTCAACTAAGCTAATTTGGACAGCCTTAAATTTTACATTGAAGATACAGTAGGGGGTTTTACCGAGTTACTGGGATTATCATCGCTGTTTTGACTTTCTGTAAGAGTAGACCATTTTTTTCAGTTGTTTAAGTTTATGGTAATTAAATACTGAAATGTCAAATAATATACTATAGCTTTTCAAGTCTCAACAGGCCGATCTTCATCGTTTACACTACTGTACCTGCAGTCTATGACTATCTGGCTTTCGCTGGATATTACGTTGTTATGCCACTGTTAGACCTTTGAAGCTATGACCGAGCCAAGGTCTACTCTGATCCCTGGTCCCATAGTAGATGAGATGGTCAATTTTTTCAGGTATCTGCCTTTGCTGGCAGCAGGTTTAGCCTTTATGATGGAGTCTATGGCGGTCTTGGCGTTATCTAACAGTTTTTCTGTGGCAAAAGACACCTTTCCGATGCGCATATGTACGATACCGGCCTTCTCTACCTTGTAGTCGACCTTACCAGCCTTTATTTCGTTGATAGCCCTTGTCAGGTCAAACGTCACCGTACCTGTTTTGGGGTTAGGCATTAGACCGCGTGGTCCAAGTATCTTACCGAGCTTTCCAACCATGCCCATGAGGTCGGGGGTTGCTACGGCTTTATCAAAGTCGAGCCATCCTTTTTGTATCTTTTCGACTAAGTCCTCTGCGCCAATGATATCAGCGCCTGCATCCCGTGCTTCTTTCTCTTTCTCACCCTTTGCGAAAACCAATACCCTCACTATTGAACCCGTACCGTGGGGAAGCACTACAAAGCCTCTTACCATCTGGTCTGACTTCCTTGGATCCACGCCTAGGTTTACAGCTAGATCCACTGACTCGTCAAACTTCACAAAGTGCTTATCCTGTATCAACTTTATAGCCTCTTGCAGAGAGTACTCATGTGCCTTAGCGGCGTCCATTTTGAGTTTTTCTATCTTCTCTTTCTCTGCCTGTAGCAGACCGGCCTTTACTGCCTCATATTTCTTGCCCATTACCTTCTCCTTATCGTCCTAACGCAGGGGGTCAATTAAAAAGCCCATCCCTGTCTCATTTAATTAACTATGTCTATCCCCATAGATCTTGCCGTCCCTGCAATTATCCTGACGGCATGATCTATGTCGTAGGCATTGAGGTCAGGCATCTTCTCCTGTGCTATGTCTCTCAATTGCACCTGCGTTATCTGCCCTACCTTGTCCTTGTTTGGGACGTTTGATCCCTTTATTACGCCGGCCGCCTTCTTTAAGAGTTGAGAGGCCGGAGGCGTCTTTAGTACAAAGGTAAAGCTGCGGTCCTTATATATCGTTATTAAGACTGGGACTATAGTGTCTCCCATTGGCTGGGTCTTGGCGTTGAACTGCTTGCAAAACTCCATGATGTTGATACCATGCGGACCCAAGGCAGGACCTATTGGTGGTGCAGGGTTTGCCTTACCTGCCGTTATCTGTATCTTTACTACTACTGTTACCTCTTTTTTTGCCATCTACCATCTCCTTGTTATCAAATCTTTATTACCCTTTACCTATCAATTCTCCATGCTATAACATTCCCTCGTAAATTTAACAGCTTATATGTACACACTGCTTTGCATCAAGAAATAACAGAATCAGTACAGCGAAATCCCCTCTATCTTCAACATATGTGATTGAATCATATCTTTTCTATCTGATAAAAGCTTAATTCTACCGGCGTCTGCCTGCCAAATATGCTCACCATTACCTTCAACCTGCCGTGGTCCATATCAACCTCGTCTACGTAACCGTTGAAATTGGAAAATGGGCCATCTATGATACGCAGGTTTTCTCCCTTTTCAAACTGTTTCTTTACCTCTTGCCCCGCGCCGCTCTCCTGCTGCTGCAGGATCAGCTCCATCTCCTCCTCTGGCAATGAAACCGGAGTCATACCACCCACAAAGCCGGTTACACGCGGTACACCGTTTACCAGATGCCACGTCTCATCGTCAAGCTCCATCTCAACCAAGATATACCCTGGGTAGAACTTCTTGTCGCTCTCTTTCTTCTTACCCCGCTTTAACTCGATTACTCGCTCGGTTGGTATAAGTATCCTGCTTATCCTCTGAGTTATGCCCTGCTTTTGCGCCTTGTCCTCAATGCCTAGCTTCACCTTCTCTTCATATCCAGAGTACGTGTGAACTACATACCATCTTTTTTCCATCTCTTACCTAATCATGTTCCCCACTAACTTAGATAATCCTAAATCGACCAACCCTAAGAAAATGGAAATTACGAAAGAAAATATTAGCACTACCCATGTTGACCCTATCAATTCATCTTTACCCGGATAGATAACCTTTTTCCACTCAAGCATTACTTCCTTTAAAAAGGCCTTTATCTTTTCAATCATTATATACTCTTTATCCTCACAAAATATTATAGTCTTCAACTAGCATTCTGAATCTTCTAAATCAATCTTCTTAATTTTCTAAGCTAAAAGCATTTTTCTACGCTTGACGCCGGCATATGCTTAAAGCCGGCAATGTCGAGAAGGGAATTTATGGCAGGCCAGGAGGGATTTGAACCCCCATCCTTCGGATTTGGAGTCCGTCGCTCTGCCGTTAGAGCTACTGGCCTATTGCCCTGCCCCTGTTCTTTAAATTACACAACTATGCTCTGATTTGTCAAGCCCAGATTCCTGCTCTCTATATAACCTCTTTTGGCAGAGATTATAAGTCAGGCCTTTGTCTCCTTATGCTCGGTATGCTTGCGGTCGTGTTTGCAGAACTTTTTTAGTGTTAGCTTACCCGTTGTGTTTTTCTTGTTTTTCCGTGTCGAATAATTCTTGGACTTACACTCTGTACACTGAAGCAATATTATGTCTCTCATCTAACTCTCTACTCCAATATTTCCGTAACGACCCCGGCTCCGACAGTCCTACCGCCTTCTCTTATAGCAAACCGCAGCCCGTTCTCCATCGCTAT
>PEAB01000046.1 GCA_002753395.1 Nitrospirae bacterium MYbinv3
ACCTTAATAGCTCTTTTTTTACCTGCTTCAAAGACAGGGTGGGAGGATTGCGTCATTGTATCGCTATTCTTGCTGATCTCTTCTTTATTTTAGATTGAAACTGTAAAGCTCAGACATGTTTTTAGGGAGAATGCTGCGTAGTTTTCTCTTGCTCTCAATCCATACAGTCACCCCTTTGCCAATTGAACCCCACAAAGATATATCTTCACTCTTCAATGAGAATTACTGCATTCAAAGAGGTATATTATGTTTCAGAATGTAAGATGTTGTATTATAATGGACTGGTCCCCTTGCAGAGGGGTCTGAGGGGAGACAGAGTCTCCCCTTCTATACCAATACTGGTATGAACGCAACTTGGTATTATGTGCCCTCAGAATGGGCAAGGGTAATCGAAACTATTAATTACTTGCCGATAAGTTTTGCTATTACGTCTTTCATTAGTGTCCAAGTATTAATGTCGTACCAAAGCGAGCAGTTGTCAAAAGAGATTTCAGGATGTGGTCCTGATAGAAACACCTTACCGTTTCCGTATTTAAACATAACCATGGCAGCATACCCATCACTAGGCGCACCTACCGACTGATAAGTTGCTACCGTTGTAAAGGTTTGACCGGGAAAGGGTATAAAAAACGGTCCGCCGAAATATAGTATGCTTAACGACTTATTAACATTGGGTAACACGGAATTGTCGACATTGATAGTCGTCATGGCAGCTCCTTTTGCAATCGTTTCAGGGGAACACCCGGTCGGTGTATTCCAACCCATAATATGCACTAATGCACCTAAACCTATGCCTTCAAATAGACCCAAAGGGTATTGATAATAATTGATAACGGAGGGATAGTCTTCCTTCCACATCACAACCTTTGTAGCAAAATAAGCTCCGGCACAGATGCCGAAATACGCACCACCATTATTAACAAAGTTCCTTATATTTTCAAAACCAGAGAAACCTACGTAAGTGTTGTAACCACCTGCCCAGCCGCCCCCAAAGATTATCATCTTATATAGGGAATTCAAATTAGATATAGTATTAATATCGGTTGGAGTGACATCTTCATAAGTATATCCGAAATACGAAAGCATCGCCTTAATTGCGGTTATTCCGTTAGGCCACGTACCACCAAGGCTATAATATGTATCGTTATAAATTGCCACATCCGCACCTGTCAAAGACCAACTGTCTGAGGGTACAGCAATAACGCCAACTATAACGATAAAAAGAGTCAATAGCAATATTGTTGAAATCCTAATGGCAATATTTGTGCAATAAAAGGTTTTCAAAAACATATGATCTCCTTTCAAATAGTGTTTATCAGTACCTACAAGATGGATTGTCCAAAACCATTTTAGCTACATTGCAATTATGCTAAGTACCTGCCCATAATTAATTATATACCAAGATAAGGCAGGTTTGCAAAAATCTTGTCATTCCCGCGTAAGCGGGAATCCACTCCGTAATCCCGCCAAGACGCATAGATTCCTGCTTTCGCAGGAATGACATATTTATAATGGATGTCAAGGCCAAAATCCTTTTGCAAACTCCATTTAGTTTAGTATATATTTATGTCCATCTACTTATCACCCATTCACTTTACGGCAGAACCAAGAAAATATAGCTTATTGTAACGGTCCTAACTGCATGACTGTAGCGTTATCGTAAACTCAGCACCTCCATTTAAGTTTCTTACTGTCAGGCTCCCACCCATATTTGTTTCTATGATGGTTTTTGACATATAGAGACCTATCCCTGTACCTCCTGTTCCCTTTGTTGTGTAGTAAGGTTCGAATATTCTGTCTATCACATCTTTGGGAATGCCTCCACCGTTGTCTTTGATTGATATTATGGTCTCGCTTCTATCTTCATTGTTCTTAAATACCACCTCGATATGACCATGTATAACATCGGTATTTCTTCTAAGCATGATTGCATCCCCTGAGTTGTTTAATAGATTTAACATAACCTGTTTAAACTCATTAGGATACCCATTTACAAGAAGGTTTGAACATGGCATTTCTTTCACCTCAATAGAGATATCGTTTTTGGTAAAGATGCTGCCAAACATTGAGAACAGATCTTCTATGGCAACCTTCACGTCAAACATGACTTTCTCTTTTGATGGTTTAAAGAAGTCTCTGAAATCATCAATCGTTTTACTCATAAACGCTATCTGCCCCATTGATGAAGCAACCATTTTATAAATATACTCCTCATTTAACTCACCATATCCATATGCATCTTTCAGGTCTAATACAAACATCGATAGCGCATTTAATGGCTGCTTCCACTGATGTGCAATTAGTACAATCATCTCACCTATAGCTGCCATCTTGGATTGGTGTATGAGCATATGTTCATTTCTCTGCCTGCCCTCTACTTCTTTGGCTACTCGGACCTCAAGATTAGCGTTTAAGGTTCTTAGTTCCTCTTCCATAAGCTTGCGTTCTGTTATGTCCCTCATAAATGTAAACATCAAGTTAAAGCTCTTGAGAAAGTTCACGCTTATTTCGACATCAACAATCCTGCCATCCTTACACCTATGTTTGGTTTCAAAACGATCCGCCCCATTCTCAATTATTTTTACTATATGTCGTTCTATTTCCTCACGTGTTTCTAACGCTTCAACATCATTTGCACTCATTTGTAGCAACTCTTCTTTCGTATATCCTATCATGTCGCAATATGCTTGATTGACTTGTATTATCTTTCCTCTTGCATCTAATATCCAAAAACCATCAATAGAGGTACTTAAAATCGTTCTATAACGATCCTCAGCTAATCTCAAATCCTCTTCCATCCTTTTCCGATCAACAGCTATGGCATAGATATATGCAAGACGGTTTATAAAATCTAAATCCTCACCGGTATAATCCTTCTCGGCATTTGCTAAGGCAATCTGCCCAACAAGCCTGTCTTTAATCTTTGCTGGTACCGACAGAAATCTCTGTATCGGAACATGCCCATCGGGTACGCAACCCTTGTATGCGGGATGTGTCTGAGGGGTATTTGTATAAAATCCCTCCTTTGTATTTAAGGAATGACCCCAAAGTGCATTATATCCACTATCATCCCTCAAAAATACTATTTTTTGCTGCAACTGCAATATATTACACATCCCACTACGCATCATCGGAGTAATGGTATGTCCTATCAAGTCATCTGCGTTTCGATCAATTTCCGATACGTATCCATGTGAACTACCGGTTAGTGACATCGCATATTTGTTAATAATCAAGGCAATATCATAGATACTACTCTCAGAAGAAAGAGCAACTTTAGTTACCTCTGAGGCCGCCATTTGAAAGTCTAGCTCCCTCTTCTGCCTTAATTGAACTTGTTTTATATCTGTGATATCAAACAATATCGCAAACTTAGATATCGAACCATCTAAATCAACAAGTGGTGTATCAAGGAGTGAGTATGTTTTTTGGGTTTTAGGACTATACCACTCCCATTTAACAGTTCCCCCAGCAAACACCTCTTCATTCCTACACCACTGACATGGCTCTGTCCTGTCATGAAAATACTCGTAACATTTACGAGCATTTACCTCTCCAAAATCACTGATTATAGCATCGTTCACAAGCTCTATGCCATACTCTCTGTTTACGATTAAGAGACCAATGGTTATGGCATCTGTCATTCTCTTGAGTTTGTCTCTCTCAGCCCTAATGGTTGCTTCCATATATCTTCTGAGACTAATATCTCTAAAAACACCCTGTATAAATGGCCTTCCGTTGTGGTAGATGATCTGCGCCATCACCTCACAGGGGATTGTATCTCCGTTTGCTCGGACAACATCAACCTCTACAGGGTAAGACATATTATCGTTGATTAAATCTCTAACAACTGCCTTGAATAGCTCTCTTGAATGTTCTTCTCTGTCTTTCGGAGTCAATAGGGATTGATGCATACCCTTGATTTCACTGATCGGTCTATCTATAAGCACAGATGCCGTCTGGTTGGCATCAACTATATAACCTGTTTTCGGATCAGCAATAAATATAGCGTCAGGAGATTGATCAAACAGGCTACTATAACGCTTTTCACTCTCCTGCAATCTCTCTTCTTCTATTTCCTTCTGCTCTGTTATGTCACGAGCTACCGAATATGTCAGACCTGTTTCGGGGGCAGGCGATGATGTCCATGCAAGAAGCATATATTTACCGTCCTTACACAGATACCTGTTTTCAAAGTAGATTGTTGGAATACCTTGAGAGAGTTTCTTAACCTCACTTAGTGTCTTTTCTCTGTCATCAGGATGTACAAACTCGATAAATGGTTTTGATTTAAGCTCTTCGTCTGTATAACCAAGTTTATTGCCAAAAGATGGACTAAGCGTCTTAAAGCAGCCATTTATATCAGCAACACACAACATGTCTATAGAGAGGTCAAAGAATTTTTTTAGTTCTTCCTCTGCTCTTTTACGTCGGCTGATGTCTGTGTGGATCGCTACCCACACTTCACCGTATTTATCGTGCTTAAATGCTGAGACAGTTGCATAACACCAAAAAGGAATACCATCCTTCCTTATATTGTACACCTCACCTTCCCAAGACTTATACTTATCCAATGCCTCACGGATATTTCTGGCTGTCTCTTCAGGCGTCTTTTCTGTAGGGGCGTTAACTATGGATATATGCTTGCCAATTAATTCATCGGTCTCGTAACCAAACATCTCTTCAAACTTCGGATTGCAATATACAATTGTCTCATCAGTAAACGTAGTGAGGTTAACCCCTTCGGCCATATTAGAGATTATCTTAGACTTGAGACGTAAATCCTCATATAATCTCCTCTGCTCGTTAATATCGTTGAGTTTTCCAAACTCATCCTGTATCGCTTTACGCTCTGTGGTGTCCTCGCTAACCCACACCCCTGTGACAATGTTGTCTAATATGGTCTTACCTGTAGTCGCAGATTGGTTATCTAAGCCTTGATGGCTTTCTAAACTTACAATCCTGGCACGTGCTTGCTGCAATTCTCCCTGTAATTGCTTCAACTCATCGATAAGCTGCTCTCTTGTTTTCTCAGCATCTACCATTGTATAAACCAACTATTCACTCACAATTACTTAATCTCGCTATCAGTTCATCGACAAAACCCACGACTTTCTTATGCGCCACTTATATTTCATAATCTCACATACTACTATTATATATACTCCCCCCATATAAATAAATCAGGTGATCACTGTATATATGCTCAGGTGTTTTTGGAGTTTCCCCTTCCCGTAACTCATAAATTGGTAATAGTTCAGTATATGATTGAAATATTGTGTATAAACATGCGATATAATGGGGTCAAGAGGACTGGTCCCATTGCAGTGGGGTCTGAGTCTCCCCTTCTATTTCCAAAAACCCACATGTTTCTTTGCACCCATACTATTACGTTTCTTGTTTTATGCTGTTTGATCTGTTAAACTAAATTAAACAACACAACTAAGGAGATGAGGGTGATTATGAAAAACATTGTTTTGATCGTAGTAGTCTTACTATTAACCCCTGTTGTGGTCAGCGCCTTTAATGGTGCCGGCGTTGAGATTGACAATCGGATCAACTACATACAAGTGGAGCTAGACAACAAACTAAGAAACGGTCAACTGTCTCATCACAAGGCATCACTGATCAATATCGCTCTGAACAAGGTCAGAGACTCAAAGGCCAAGGCTGTTGCAACCCGTCGCCTGACCCCATCAAAGGTCATAAGGCTCAACCCCTCACTGGATAAAATTGAACAACAACTGCACAGACACAGACGCCCTCCTATTAGGAGATAGACCAAAGGTACTAGTGGGCATGAGCGGCGGTGTTGACTCCTCTATCACTGCCTATCTGCTTAGACAACAGGGCTATTACACAGAGGGGTTGAGCTTTATCCTGTGGGGGAGTGAGAGGTCAGAGGCAACAGGCTCATCTAGTGCATGCTGCTCAGCAGCGTCTCTCAACGACGCCAAGGCAACAGCCTTAGCCCTTGGCATAAAACACAGCCTCCTGGACGTGCGGCTTGAGTTCATGCAGCAGGTCATTGAGCCGTTTATCGAAAGCTACAAGAGGGGGTTTACCCCAAACCCGTGCGTGCTGTGCAACCAGTACGTCAAGTTCCCGTATCTCTTGTCTGAGGCGGATGCCAGGGGGTTTGACTACATCGCCACAGGCCACTACGCTGTAATTGAAAGACAGCCTGAGCCGTCGCTATTAACCGCATCGGACAGGATAAAAGATCAATCGTACTTCTTATACGTGTTGAACCGGCAGACCCTGTCGAGATTGCTGTTTCCCCTAGGGTGGTTGAACAAGACCCAGGTCAAGGAGCTTGCAAGAGACCTTACCCTGCCCTGTTGCATGAGACCTGAGAGCCAGGATATATGCTTTGTCGACAACACGGGTTATCGCGGTTTTCTGACCACCTACTTAAAAGACGCACAGGCCGCAGGTCCAATCGTGGATATGGGTGGAAAGACCATTGGTACACACAACGGCCTCTACGCCTATACCATAGGGCAGAGGCGTGGTATAGGTATAGCGGCGAAAGAGCCTCTCTACGTGATAGACGTAGATATTTCCTCCAACACCCTGATTGTTGGACCAAAGTCTTTTGGATTAAAAGGTGGATTCAAGGTCAACAAGCTGAACTGGTTGGTACCTGTAACCAACGTCCCAGAACTCGTCCATGTTAAGTTTCGCTCAACGATGAGACCCACCCCCGCGTCTATCAAGATCACCAGCGACAACACCATCGAGGTCATCATGCACACCCTGCAATGGTCTCCCGCACCAGGCCAAAGCGCCGTATTGTATGTTGGCGATAAAGTCATTGGAGGCGGCGAAGTGGTGGAGGAGAGGAGAAGGGGGAGCGTCTCTCCCCCTCAGACCCCCTCGCAAGGGGACTCGTCCCCTTGACCCCGTGATGTCAGGCGTGGGCGGCTTAAGATGTTAGCTGGGTGGTATACTTAAGTCAACAGCATTAGGGGTGAGGGGAGGGTATTAAATTTACGCTCAACACTACTTGTGCAGGATTACCGTTTTCTTATACTCTCATTTTTGTTTATAATGGTAGCTTAAAAAATATTATTTGGAGGTCCAATGAATATTGCACTTGCAGACAGAGTGAGAAACCTGCCCCCTTATCTTTTTGACCGTATTGACAAGTTAAAGGCTGAGGCATTAAGAAACAATGTTGACGTCATAGATCTGAGCATTGGCGACCCTGACATTCCCACGCCGTCTCATGTTGTAGAGGCACTAAAGCGGGCAGCAGAGAACCCTGAACACCACCGCTACCCATCTTACCGCGGCATGGCGTCTTTCAGGGCTGAGGTAAGCGCATGGTACAAGAGGCGGTTTAACGTTGATATCGACCCTGAGGCGGAGACGTTGTCGCTCATTGGCTCCAAAGAGGGCGTGGGGCACCTTCCCCTTGCCTTTGTCAATCCGGGTGAGGTGGTATTGTGTCCGTGTCCGGGTTATCCTGTTTATTCTATAGGGACGTTGTTTGCTCAGGGGGAGCCGTATTTTATGCCCCTTAAGGAGGAAAACGATTACTTTCCAGACTTCTCGGCCATCCCGCAGGACATTCTGAAACGGGCAAGGCTCATGTTCCTCAACTATCCCAATAACCCAACAAGCGCCTCCACTAGTAGGGACAACTTTGTAAAGGCGATTGAGTTGGCGCACAAGTACGACATCCTCATATGTCATGATGCCGCCTACACGGAGACGTATTTTGATGACAAGAGGCCGATCAGCTTTTTGGAGGTAGAGGGGGCAAAGGAGGTTGCTATCGAACTTCATTCCCTTTCCAAGACCTACAATATGACCGGCTGGCGTATAGGTTTTGCGGTAGGCAACAGGGAGCTTGTCCAGGGGCTTGGCAAGATCAAGACCAACCTCGACTCCGGTGTGTTTCAGGCTATTCAGGAGGCGGCCATAGCAGCGCTTCAGACGCCGGATGATCAACTGGCGTACATCAGAAACACCTATCAGGACAGACGCAACTGCATGTATGATGGCCTAAGATCCCTTGGTCTTGAGGTCAAGAGGCCAGAGGCGACGTTTTATCTATGGGCAAAGGTACCAGCCAATTTTAATTCGGAGAGTTTTTCTATACATCTGTTGGGGAAGACCGGAGTGCTTGCCACCCCTGGCAATGGGTTTGGCGTAAATGGCGAGGGTTACATCAGGTTTGCCCTGACCAATGGTGTAGACAGGATCAAGGAGGCTCTAGAGCGGATGAGGCAGGTTATTTGACGGTCTACATAGGGATTGGCTCTAATATAGGCGAAAAGCGTCAGAACTGTCTGAGGGCAGTTGAGATGCTGCAGGCAAATGGGATGGTGGTAACTGCTCGTTCTGGGATGTATCAGACCGAGGCATGGGGTGATACGGATCAGCCTGACTTTATAAATATGTGTGTGGAAGTAGAGACGGAACTGCCTCCTTTTGAACTGTTGAAGACCCTAAAGGCCATTGAGGTGGCGATGGGCAGGGTGCCAACTAGAATATGGGGGCCGCGGGTTATCGATCTAGACATCCTTCTGTATGGGGAGCTTGTGGTACAGGAGGATGGTCTGGTCATCCCGCATCCGTACATGCATCAGCGAGGGTTTGTCCTGCATCCCCTGCGGGAGATAGCACCAGGTGTGGTGCATCCCCTCTTGAACGAGAGCATAGAGGAGCTGGCTAATGAGGTTTGAACTACTTAGCAATGAAGTAACTATAGTTTTGCACTTTCTGGATTCCTGCGAAAGCAGGAATCTATCCACCATTTATTGTTCGTAAGAAATGGATTCCCGCTTACGCGGGAATGACAAGTTGGGTTTGTATAACAGTCAGCGGAGTAAACTTCATAGGCATTAAATTAAATTTACCATGCTTTTTTAATATGATACCTTTTTTGTTTTCTTCTCTTTCTCATTGATTAAACCCAATGACTACGCTTATAATTAAGTTATGACGCGCAGGGAGTTTATCGTCAATGGTTTTAGGGCTGGTGTCGTATTACTGGGGGCAAAGGGGGTTTATAATACCTCGCGCTACCAGTTAAGACTTAAAAAGATAACATTGTTAGTACCAGCATTACCCTCGTCTTTTAAAGGGCTGAAGATAGCGCTGTTGAGTGATTTTCACTCCTCTTTAATTGTCAGCGAGGGGCTTATTTCAACGGCTGCACGGATCTGTATGCAGGAAAGGCCTGACCTCATTGCCCTTACCGGTGATTTCATAACAGGGACGAATGAGGTAGGCGGCAGCGCTAAGGTCAAAATGGAAAAGGGCGATATGAAGTATATCAATCGTTGCGTTGATGCCTTATCAACTCTTTCGGCCCCGATGGGGATTTACGGCGTCTTAGGCAACCACGATTTTTGGAGCGGCCAGGGCGCTGTTGACGCCATATGCGACTCGTTTACTAAAAAGATTGGCGTGATCTGGCTCAGAAATATGAGCGTAAGGCTTCAAAGAGGCGATCAAGAAATTTACCTCCTTGGCGTTGACGACTACTGGGAAAAGAGCTGCTCGCTGCTTGACGCTTACATAGCGTTAGAGGCTGAGGTGGTGAAGATACTGTTAAGCCATAACCCTGATATCAATATAGAGATTGAGGCGCTTAGGAAGCGAATAGACGTTGTTTTGTCAGGTCACACACACGGTGGACAGGTGGTCTTCCCCTATATTGGTTCACCGTTTTTACCGTCTACAGCGGGTCAGAAATATATTAGCGGACTCGTTAAAGACGGCTCTCGCCAGACGTATATAACAAACGGCGTGGGGAATAACATGGTTCCAATGCGCTACAATTGTCCACCCGAGGTTGTTATGATAACGCTTTCTTAAACAGGAGGCGGGTACGAACTTATGTCTTGCTCTCTTTGTTTAGCCTGGAGGGCGTTGACCTTCGAATCGCTTTTTCTTAGCTTTTCTGACAGGATGAGTGCCAGATTTCTGTATAACTTGAGGCAGAGTCTTGGCTCGGAGTTTCTAAGAACCACCTCGTTTATGGCTATGAGTATGCAGTCGGTTTCACAGCTTGCAGTGGCAAAGCGCGGGGCGGACTCCATAATTGCCATCTCGCCAAAGCAGTCGCCCACTTTTAGCCTGTTTAACAGGGTAGGGGCATCATCGGGGGAAAACACCTTTGTGATCTTGATCTGTCCCGAGATGATAATATACATTGTATTGCCAATAGTGTTTTCTTTAAATATTATGTCGTTGGCTTTAAATGTGTTTTTCTTGCTTATTTTTATAATCGTGTGCAGTTCATCAAGAGTAAAGTCTGAAAAAAAGGCGTAGTTTTTCTTCAACGCCAGGAGGAAGTCCTTATTGGCGTACTCTACGGGGCTTCGTGCGCTCTGTGAGCCTTCCTTCTCACTCTTGTTGAGAAAGATGACAAGTGAGTCTGCGAATTCGCTAGCAGACTGATAACGCTCCTCCTTGTTTTTCTTTAGTGCGCCCATGATACATTCTCCAAGGGCCTCGTTTATCTCGGGCAAGATGCGATGGGGTGCAATGGGGTCTTCCATCTTGATCTTATGGAACAAGGACGTGATATCGCTTGCCGGAAAGGCCTTCCTGCCTGTAATGAACTCATAGGATAGTGCACCTAGTGAAAACACATCCGTCATTCTATCCAATTCCTGACCGCTTATCTGCTCAGGAGACATGTATGAAGGTGTACCAAGTATCTTATCTTGTGTTGGTCTACACATGGCGTCCTTTGCCGTTGAGAGCATGGCTATACCGAAGTCCATTATCTTGGCCTGGTAATCCTCAAGGAGCATGATGTTGGCAGGCTTGATGTCTCTGTGTATGACACCGCGCTGATGGGCATAGTGCAACGCGTTGGCTATCATGATTAATATGCGTACCTTGTCGTAAAGGTTCAGCGGGAGCTTCTCCGTGATGACGTTTTTTAGAGGCACTCCATTTACGTACTCCATGACGAAGTAGTGTATGTCGTAGTGCTGTCCAGCATCATAGATGGTGGCAATATTAGGATGCGACAGCTTACCGGCTATCCTAACCTCTTGGTAAAACAGCTCCAAGATATCCTTTTCCTTAAAGGATGAAAGCATTTTGCCCAATTTGATAGTTTTTATTGCAACGGTACGGTCGATTATCGTATCGTTGGCCTTGTACACGACCCCCATAGCCCCATGACCAAGCTCGTGTTGTATCTTATACCGCCCAATATGGGTCAAGCCCATAGTTGTGTTATATAAAAGGTTAAATCTCTTCATTGTAATCACTAGTATTATAACATACTTGACTGAAGACAATGTAAACAGGGTCAAGCATTAGGACTGAGGGGAGGCTCTGCTAACTCCTCACATCTTTTTGTGATTGCAGGTACCACTGTGCTATACACTCCGCTCCAAGGACGATGACACAAAAGACACCATACACCCACATAAAGATTAAAAAGATGGCCTTTAAAGAACCAAAGGCAATTCCAAACTTCGGGTTCAACGTCAGGAAAAACACTAACATGGGGCTGACAACACCCCAAAAGATGGACACCAGCCCAGCCGTAACACCGATAGGCCTGAAGCCAGCCTTTACTGGTATAAAAACGTAGTAAAACACCGTCAACCCAATGGATGAGATGACTACGTTTACCAAAAAGTCAAATATGTACAAGGGAAACGATACAGCCTTCAACAAGACGATAATCAGCTCATCGTAGATGATCTCGCTTATCACGAGGAAGATAAGAAGCACTATCAATAAGATGACCGTTACGAAGTCACGCATAAGCTCAATCAAAAAAGTACGTTTCCTCTTTGCCCCGAATATGGTTAGAAAGACATTTCTTATGGCCGTAACAAGCGGAAAGATGCAAGACAGGCACGACACAAACCCTACCCACCCCCATGTCATGGCTAGGCGAGAGAGGGAGGTTGCCTCCTTAACTATTATCTCCTGAAACTCCGGTACAAGCAGATAGGTTAACCTGCGCAGCCCCATCAGCGCCGCCTGCGAGGAGGTGATCGATCTACCTAACAACAGCGCTGCCAAAAGCAAGAGCGGTATAGAGGCAAACATCCCGTAATATGCAAGAGCAGCACATGACTGCATGTAGTTGTTCTTGAAAAACGAAACGATACTGGTTCGTATTATCTGCATAAGACATTATAACACAAAAAAAGGGTAGACCTGCACAAGCAGTGGCGACCATGACTCCCCTTCTTTCCACCTACTCTCTACTTGACTCTTTTTTTTTTAACACCATTTTCTTTATTATAAAGCCTAAACGCTAATGTCCTTAAATCAGATAAATAGTAAGACAGAGTTGATACACGCCTATATATTGCCAGCTTTTTCGGGATTGGTGCTGGCTTTGTCCTTCCCGAAGCCGGATATGCACGCACTGGCTTGGGTTGGCCTTGTACCATTTCTGATAAGCGTCAGACATCCAAAGGTCTCAGCCAAAATGGCTGGGTTTATCATGGGACTAACCTTCTTTTTTAGCACACAGTACTGGATATACCACTCTATAAACCACTTCGGAAATGTACCATTTATACTCAGTATCCTAATAGTCCTCGTGTTGTGTGCATATCAAAGCCTTTATACAAGTTTGTTCGGTGTGCTCGTCCAATCTACCTACAGAGAAACAAGACTGCCGTTGAACTTAGTTATCGCTACCCTGTGGGTAGGATGTGAACACCTGCGAGGCATCGTTCTTACCGGTTTTCCATGGTCTTTATTGGGCTACACGCAGTACAAGGTACTGCCCCTGATACAGATAGCCGACATTACATCAGTGTACGGGGTGTCATTCCTGGTAGTATATTCAAATGCCCTTATTGCAGAGATTATCGTCAAGGTATTCAGGATAAACGAGGAACCCGCAGCACACAATGGTTCAACGCTAAACCTGTTTATGCACACTACAATGTTTGTCGTTATAGTGGGTTGTATCTTGTGGTACGGTACCATCAGTATAAAGAACACCTATAGGGGCGCCCCCATAACCATAAGCATCATCCAGGGCAACGTAGAGCAAAACATGAAGTGGGATGAGAAGTTCAGGGATTACAACTTCGACAAGTACGAGACCCTGAGCGCTCAGGTCAAAAAGGACGCACCACAGCTTATTGTCTGGCCTGAATCGGCACTGCCGTTTCTCTTTATGAGCGACGAAAAATACACAACCAGACTATTAGAGTTCCAAAAGACGTTAGACGCCTATCTTCTTTTTGGCTCAGACTTGGTCAGAGATTATAGAAACAATAAATTCACGCTGACAAACAGCGCCGTCCTGCTATCACCCACTGGTAAAACCATCTACACGTATGATAAAATAAAATTGGTGCCTTTTGGTGAGTATGTACCACTAAAGGGTGTGCTGAGTTTTGTAGACAAATTTGTCGTAGGTATTGGAGAATTTGATAAAGGTAAGAGACTTAATATTGCCCAGACCCCTGTTGGAACGTTTGCAACCCATATATGTTACGAAATAATCTTTCCAGAATTGGTAAGGGAATTCTATAAATACGGAGGGGACTTCATAGTAACCATAACAAACGACGCCTGGTTTGGTCAGACCTCAGGGCCATACCAGCATTTTGTTATGGCGGTGTTTAGGGCTGTGGAAAATAGAAAGCCGCTCGTCAGGGCAGCCAATACAGGTATATCAGGTTTTATTGATAGCACAGGGCAGGTTTTGTCTAAAACAGAGCTGTTTAAAACCGCTACCCTGACATCAACCATTAGTAAAAACCCGACTATGACGTTTTACACAGTCTTTGGCAATGTGTTTGTTGCCCTGTGTAACATGCTTAATCTGCTAATATTAATTAAAATCTTTAAACAATCGTTACGGAGGATAAAAAATGATCGCTCAACTGGAGTTAAAGGAAAAGATAAAGCCGCTGCAAGAGAAGGTAAAAAGTCTAAGAGGTTATCTTTGAGATAGAAAACCTTTCTAACGAGATTAGCTCTATCAACATCATGTTGACAAGTAGTGAACACTGGTCGTCACATGAGAAGCTCGCGGAGCTTCAGAGAAGGAGGTCATACCTGCAGGGTATCATAGACTCGTATGAGGATGTAAATTCAGACGTCGTCTACCTCAATGATTCGTTGTCTATCCTCGATGAAGAGGACGGACAGATAATGATACAAGAGATAGAAGATAAGCTAGGCAGTACGGAGAAAAAGATAGAGGTACTACAGCTTAGACACATCCTCTCAAATAAACTCGATAGTTGTAATGCTATCATGGAGATACACCCCGGCGCAGGAGGTACGGAGAGTCAGGACTGGGCACAGATGTTGATGAGGATGTATCTGAGATGGGCAGAACGCAATGGATACAAGGCCGACATAGTAGACATGCTTGCAGGTGAAGAGGCAGGCGTTAAGAGCGTCACCATCACATATGAGGGCCCCTACGCCTACGGGTATCTTAAGTCAGAGGTTGGCGTTCACAGACTTGTGAGGATATCACCTTTTGATACCAACAAGAAGAGACATACATCGTTTACGGCGGTATTGATCTATCCAGAGGTAGAAAAGGATGTTGAGATCGAGATAAAAGAAGATGATTTAAGGATAGATACCTTTAGGGCCTCAGGCGCAGGCGGTCAGCATGTCAATAAGGTGTCCTCAGCCGTCAGGATTACCCACTTCCCTAGTGGTATAGTGATCTCATGCCAAAATGAAAGGTCCCAGCATAAAAACAAAGAACGAGCTATGAAGATCCTCAAATCAAGACTATATGAAAGACAGCTTTTAGAGCAGGATAAAACGAAAGAAGGCATCATCGGCGATAAAAAAGACATACAATGGGGTAGTCAGATACGTTCATATGTCCTACACCCATACAAATTAGTTAAGGATCACAGGACGGGCTATGAGACCTCAAATGCCGAATCAGTGCTTAACGGTAACATAGATACTTTCATCAGGGAATTTCTCTTTTTGAAAAAAAAGGATGGGGGCACCCTGTCTATCCAGACAAGCTGATAGGATTTCCATTGAGTAAGATACAAAGAAAAAAGGGGGCGGCGCTGCCACCCCTTAGACCCTCCCGCAAGGGAACCAGACTCCTTGATCCTGTTAGGCAAATAATCGTATTGAAGCCTGACTTTATTTTGATAAAGCGGACAGCTCTATTATTATTCTGTATATTAAATAAAAAACTAGTAGTAGGAGTAGGTAGTGTTAATATGTGTATAAGGTATGAAAAAGGTATTAAAGACAGGGCTTTATGTTGTTTGTATGTATGTAGGAAATCTGACTATTATTTTTGCTCAACATATAATAACTTCTGAATGCAGTTTTTTCAACATATACTTGGCACTTTAATAACATGTTTTAAAGGAGGTTATTAACAATTGTTGATAACTTGTTTATAAGTTATGGATATAGAAGAGATTTGGCATAACAGTCTTTCGTTTATACAGTCTCGGGTAAATGAATCCGTCTTTGAGTTGTGGTTTAAGCCGATAAAGCTCGTTGAATTAAGCGAGTTTGAGGCGGTGTTGTCGGTGCCCAATCAGTTTTTCAGAGACTGGGTGGAGGACAATTATCCTGGGCTTCTTGATGAGGCCGTGGGTAGTGCCGTTTTAAGGCCGATCGCCCTGAAGTTTAAAATAGACCAGGATCAAGGCTCTGAAGAGACCAAGAGGGATATAATCCTACAAACCAGGAAGGTAAGGCTCTCGGGCAAGGGGATCTACTTAAACGCAAAGTACACATTTGAGAGCTTTGTCCCCGGGGAAAGCAATAGATTTGCCCATGCTGCGGCATTAGCAGTGAGTGAGTCGCTGGGTAAGGCCTACAATCCGCTTTTCATATATGGCGACGTCGGCCTTGGTAAAACCCACCTCATAAACGCTATAGGTAACAGGGTCATCGAAAGACTCTCAACTACCACCGTGCTTTATGTATCCTCCGAGCAGTTTACAAACGAGGTAGTCGCAGCAATAAGGCACGAAAAAATGAGCGAGTTAAAGGATAAATACAGGAGTCTTGATATGCTTCTGATAGACGATGTACAGTTTATAGCTAACAAGACTCAGACGCAGGAGGAGTTCTTTCACACCTTTAATGCATTGTACGAAAGACAGAAGCAGATAGTGATATCCAGCGACCGTCCTCCAAAAGAGTTAGGGGCAATAACAGATAGGCTTAAGTCCCGATTTACGATGGGCCTGATAGCGGATATCCAACAGCCAACCGTTGAGCATAAAATAGCCATATTACAGCGTAAGGCAGAGGACCAGAGGATCATACTGCCCGATGATGTTACATACTATCTAGCCTCTCGCATCCGCTCAAATATCAGAGAGCTTGAAGGGTGTCTAATCAAGCTGGCCGCACATTCAAACCTCACAGGCCAACCTATAAGCGTATCAACGGCAAAAAACGTCTTAAAAGACCTATTCTACGACGATGTAAAGCCCATCAATATTGAAAATATTCAGAAAATGGTGTGCGAGTACTATGGTATAAAGCTGCTTGATATCAAGGCTAAAAAACGCACCAAGGAATTGATTATACCAAGACAACTGGCCATGTATATCTCTAAACAACTCACAGACCTCTCTTTGGGCGACATAGGCAAGGCCTTTGGTGGTAAGGATCATGCCACGGTCATCTACGCATGCAAACAGGTAGAGACCAAAATCCAACAAGACGAGGGGTTTAATAAAGTAGTACAACAGATTATTAACAGGATCAAACCATAACCATAAATTTAAGGGGGTATATTGATGAAGATTACACTAAACAAACAGGAAATACACAACAAACTGGCCAATATACAGGGTATCGTTGAGAAGAAGACGACACTGCCAATAATAACTAATTTCTTGATGACATTGGGACCGGATAAGAGCGAGATATATGCCACCGACCTTGAGGTTGCCCTTAAGGAGCCTATTGTGATAGAAGGGATACAAGAGGAGCTGACTTTGTGTCTGCCTGGTAAGAGGCTGTTTGAGATATCAAGAGAGGTAGAGGATGACCTTGTCTTAGAGGATGACAGTACAGGGGAGGGCAATGCTGCTGATATAAGGTGGATTAAGCTCAAGTCGGGCAAGAGCAAGTTCAGGATTGCCTGCATGAATCCCGATGACTACCCCGTCTGGCCCAAGTTCTCAAATCAGAAGATCATCACTGTACACTCTAATACGCTGCTTTCTATATTTGAGCGAACCATCTACTGTGCTGGAGAAAACGACCCCAGATATGCCTTTAACGGTGTGCTCCTGCACCTGATTGGTAACCTCAACAAGCTCAACATGGTGGGCACGGACGGACACAGGCTTGCAATTGTAAGCCATGATATGGAACTTGATTTTGAGGATGAGATCAAGGTCATTATCCCCAGAAAGGCGGTAACAGAACTGAAAAAGTTTTTACCTGCCTTGGATGATGAGATAGTGATTGAGGTGACGAAAAATCATCTGCTATTTAAACTAAAAGAGAAAGAGTTTCTTACACGGCTTATTGATGGCTCTTATCCAAACTACGAACAAGTCATACCGATCAATAACGATAAATTAGTTTTTATCAACAGAGAGGAGCTTATCAAGTGCCTGAGAAGGGTGTTGGTCATGGGCAAGGACAAGGCACGTGTTATGAAGGTAGAGATAGCTGATGATACGTTTGCGCTCTCTGTCTCAGACCCTGAAATCGGAGAGGCAAATGACAGCGTAAACGTACAGTACAACGCTGAACCTATCACGATGGGCCTTAATGCAAGGTTCTTGCTGGACACCTTGTTGTCTATGCAAACCCCAACGGTGAGTATGGAACTATTGGATACACTAAACCCGACAATCTTTAAGGAGGAAGGCTCAGACGATTATAAATGTGTGCTGATGCCTATGAGAATATAATAAGGAGCGTTTTATATGAAAGATATAACTGATGCGGAATTAATAGAAGAACTCAGGAAGCGTTTTCAGGAGAAGGAACGGGCTCTGTATGATCTAAGAATGATGACAAAGAAACTCGAATCTCTAAACAAAAAACTACAAGAGTCTGAGTCATTAAAGTCCAATTTTCTTTCAAACATAAAAAACGAGATTAACAATCCGCTCACATCAATACTAGGACTATCCGAGCAGCTTATAAAAAAAGCTGTAAAGGCAGTAGTAACAAACAAGCTAAACCCTGAGGATATCGCTGCAATGGCGAAACTTATCCATGAGGAGGCCTTTGGCCTTGACTTTCAGCTTAGAAACATCTTTATCGCCGCAGAACTTGAGGCCGGGGAGACTAATCTTGGGATCTCCACTATCGACTGTCTATCACTTGTAAACACCACCATCGAGACCTTCAAGAGCATGGCAGAAGGAAAAGGGATCACCCTGAACTTCATACATGAATGCAGTAACGGAGAAGATGAAGAACCTTTTTTTAAGACCGATCCGGAGAAACTCCAAGTCATCTTGGCCAACCTCCTATCTAACGCAATAGAGTTTAGTGGTGAAGGCACGGAGGTAGAAGCAAGGGTGTGGAAGGAATCTAACGAGCTTCGGCTAACCGTAAAGGACCACGGCGTTGGCATGGACGAAAGAGATAGAATCGTTATCTTTGACAGGTTCAAACAGTTAGAAACCGGAAGCACAAAAACCCATAAAGGCCACGGTCTCGGTCTAAGTATAACTAAGGCCATTGTAGAGTTGTTAAATGGAGAGATCACCGTTGCAAGTACGAAGGGTAAGGGGAGTATCTTTTCATTAACTATACCAGAGTCAAACATAGAGGTGTCAGGAGATACTTTCTCTGCTAATGGTAATGAATTTCTCTTTGATGAGGAAAAGGAGTTTTAGGTACTGTAGATAAACATGGAATCTGAAAAATCTATTTATGATCATTTCTTATATCCAGGCAATATTTATGCGCATAGAGAGCCTTGCACCATCACTACAATCTTAGGTTCATGTGTTGCTGTGTGTCTGTGGGATCCGGTTTTAAAGTATGGGGGGATGAATCACTACCTGCTTCCCCTGTGGAACGGGGATGGTCTGCCGTCTCCAAGGTATGGAAATATAGCCATCGATAAATTGATAGAAAAGATGCTGTCCTTGGGTTGTAACAAGCGGGCTTTAAAAGCAAAAATATTTGGCGGGGCATCTATGATGCAGCAAACCTCCGGGCTTTTAAACGTTGGAGAGAGAAACATTATTGTGGCTGATGACGTGCTTAATGATCTGGGGATCCCTATTTTAAGCTCGGATCTGGGCGGAAATCTGGGACGTAAGATTGTATTTAATACAGACACCGGAGGCGTATTATTAAAAAAGGTAAAAAAGACCACAAATGAATAGACATTGGAGTGATTAATGGACGAACTTTCTCATACGAATACAGACACAGCGGATAACATTAAAAACGGCGATACAACCATTGAAGGCTCTAATCCGTTAGAGGTGGACAAGGCTAAGGAGCAAGATAATTACGAGGCCGATTCGATAAAGATATTAAAGGGGCTTGAAGGTGTCCGTATACGGCCTTCAATGTACATAGGCTCAACTGGTGTAGATGGCTTACACCATCTAATCTACGAGGTCGTTGATAACAGCGTTGATGAGGCGCTGGCTGGTTATTGCAAGAACATCGATGTCATATTACACCACGACGGTAGCTGCACGGTCATAGACGATGGTCGCGGTATCCCCACAAACGTACACGCCGATGACCCTACGGGCAGGACCGCAGCCGAAATCGTCCTGACCGAACTGCACGCCGGCGGTAAATTTGACTCCAACGCGTATAAGATATCCGGAGGTCTGCATGGTGTGGGCGTATCCGTGGTCAACGCCCTGAGTGAGTGGCTTGCTATGGAGATCAGGCGTGACGGACAATTGTATCATCAGCGTTTTGAAAGGGGTGCCCCAACTTGCCCCCTTGAGATTATAGGGCAGACGGACAGACGAGGGACCAAGATCATGTTTAAGCCCGACAACCTTATATTTGAGACCCTGGAGTTCAGTTACGACACCTTGTCTCAAAGACTCAGGGAGTTGGCCTTTTTGAATAAGGGGTTGACCATCAACCTTAGTGATGAGAAAGGCGATAAAAAGCAGACCTTTCACTACGAAGGCGGCATCGTGTCCTTTGTAGTGCACTTAAATCGTAACAAGGTGCTTGTTCAGGACAAACCTGTCTATATCACAGGTCAGAAAGAGGGTACTTCGATAGAGATAGCCATGCAGTACAACGATAGTTACACGGAGATGATATACACCTTTGCTAACAACATAAACACGAAAGAGGGTGGAACACACCTCAGCGGCTTTAAGGCTGCCCTTACCAGAACCACTAACACATATGCCGCCTCGGCTGGTCTATTAAAGAATTCCCCCCCATTGTCTGGCGATGACGTCAGAGAAGGGTTAACGGCCGTTGTGAGTGTTAAGCTGACTAATCCCCAGTTTGAGGGGCAGACCAAGATGAAACTTGGCAATACTGATATCAAAGGCGTTGTGGAGTCCATTGTAAACGATGTCCTGGGCGCTTATTTTGAGGAAAACCCCTCCGTAGGCAAAAAGATAATCGAAAAGGCGCTGCAGGCATTTCGAGCGCGAGAGGCTGCCAGGAAGGCAAGGGAGTTGACCAGGCGTAAAGGTGTGCTGGATGGCTCAGGGCTCCCTGGAAAGCTCGCTGATTGTTCGGAGAAGGACCCCGCACAGAGCGAGTTGTTTATCGTAGAGGGAGATTCCGCTGGCGGCTCTGCAAAGCAGGGAAGGGACAGGAGGTATCAGGCCATATTACCTCTGCGCGGCAAGATATTAAACGTTGAAAAGGCGCGTTTTGACAAGATGCTAACCTCCGAGGAGATAAGGCTCCTTATAACCGTTTTAGGCACAAGCATAGGGTCGGATGAGTTTGACATCGCCAAGCTCCGTTATCACAAGGTAGTCTTGATGACTGATGCCGACGTTGACGGGGCACACATACGAACGCTGCTTCTGACATTCTTTTATCGACAGATGCCTGAGATTATCGAACGCGGTTATCTCTACATTGCACAACCCCCTCTTTACAAGGTTAAAAAGGGAAGGACGGAGAAGTACATACAGAACGACCAGCAGATGCAGGAGATGCTTCTTGAGCTGGCCTCGGCAGACCTCGAATTGACCTTAAAGAATAGCACGGTAAAGGGTAAGAACCTCATACCATATTTAAGACGGCTGACCGGTTTTGAAAAACTCATAGATTGGCACTCCACCCGTGGAAAGGATGGTCAAGCGCTCAGGGTGTTACTCAAGGTTGATAACCTCCAACAGTGTCTGAGGGATCAGGAAACCTTTGACGTGTTACTTTCACAACTTCGTCAAGAGCTTAAAGACGTTGAGTTCAGGGATATTGATTTCGACAAGGAGCATCAGACTCACTCTGTGGTTATCGTCATGGACAACAAAAGCGTGCACCTCAATACCGATTTTGTATGGTCGCCTGAGTTCAAGGAGCTAGAAAACTACTATCAGTTGGTCAGAGAGCTTGGTGAGCCGCCATATAAGATAGTCAATCAGGGCGTTGAGAACGTCTTTGAAACTACAACAGGGCTTTTAGACTACATTATGAAGGTGGCCAGAAAGGGTCTGTCCATACAGCGTTACAAGGGGCTTGGTGAGATGAACCCACAGCAGTTGTGGGAAACGACTATGGAGCCTGAAAAACGCACCCTTATGCAGGTAACCATCGATGACATGGTGGTCTCAGACGAGATATTTACTATCCTCATGGGCGATCAGGTAGAACCCCGCAAGGACTTTATCACAAGACACGCCCTTGAAGCAAAAAACATAGACATATAGAGGGTTTAAATTTAAAGTTAAATATTATACTACAGTTTTGCACTTTCTGGATCCCTGATTACACAGGAATGATATAGAACAGCCAAAAACGCTATTTGCGGTCATTCCCGCGAAAGCGGGAATCTATTTTCAAGGCTGCATAGAACGCTGGTTTATAAAAAAGTGCAAAAGTATAGATACTATTTTTAGTGGATTGTTTTTTTTATGAAAATCAGCGGATATCTAAGCGATATAGCAAGGACATTCAATCTTGGGGATGCCAGAGAGGAGTCCTATTATCCGGCGCTTTCAAGGCTGCTCTGCGAGTACCTGGAGCTGACCGGTAGAAAAGACATCGTCGTAACGACGCTTCCCAAACAGACCGACGGGGGTAATCCTGACTTCAGGCTCTGGGATGGCAGGCAGCACATCACCGGATACATAGAGGCCAAGGAGCCATTGACAGATGACCTCGGAAAGATCGAACGCACCGAGCAGTTGATACGCTATCTGTACACATTCCCAAACCTGATACTGACAAATTTCCTGGAGTTCAGATTGTACCGCAACGGCGAACTCATAGACAAGGCAACTGTAGGCAGCCCGCTTGTATTAAACGCACTGCATATAACGTCGCCTACAGACAATGAGGCAGGACTGCGCAGCCTGCTTGATAAGTTCGTTGCCTTCTCCGTGCCAAAAATCTATGATTCTAGGGATCTATCAAGGGAGTTGGCTAAACGGACGCGTTTCTTAAAAGACGTAATCATATCTCACGGTTTTAGCGATGACAGAGAGTCGCCAAGCGGTAGTATTGCGGGATTTTACGAGGCCTTTAGTAACTACCTGATAGGCAGTCTCAAGAAGGAGGAGTTTGCAAATCTCTATGCCCAGACGGTTACGTATGGGTTGTTTGCCGCAAGGACACGCTCCGGCAACGGGTTTAACCGGGAGGGTGCGTTTTCCAAGGTTCCCAGGTCTCTTGGCATATTGAGGGATGTCTTTAGATTCGTCTCTTCAACAGACCTTCCAAGGCAGATGGAGTGGATCATTGACGACATATCGGAGGTCCTGGCCGTCACTGAGGTAAAGGCCATACTGCATCAGTATTTTCACGAGGGCAAGGGCGAAGACCCCATCATACACTTTTACGAGACCTTTCTCTCTGAGTATGACCCTGAGACAAGGGAGCGCAGAGGGGTTTACTATACGCCGCAGCCGGTGGTTTCCTATATTGTGCGTTCGGTGAATAATATCCTGAAAGACCGGTTTTCTCTACGCAGTGGATTAGCCGGCGATGACGTTACCTTGCTGGACCCTGCCGCAGGGACGTGTACGTTTCTGGCAGAGGCGTCAAGAGTGGCCATAGAAGAGTACACTGCATCATATGGCAGCGGTGACAGGTCTGGTTTTATTAAACGTCATGTGCTTCAGAACTTCTACGGATTTGAGCTGATGATGGCGCCGTATGCGATAGGACATATAAAGATGTCCTTAATGCTGCAAGAGTTGGGCTATACACTACAGGACGACGACAGGGCTATGGTGTTTATCACCAATACGTTAGACATGGAGACGTTAGAGCAATCCCGGCTTCCAGGGATGTCATCACTATCTGAGGAGTCACACAGGGCAGAGGACATAAAGAATAAAACGCCTATATTGGTGGTATTAGGTAATCCTCCATATTCCAAGAGCTCCATCAACAAGTCCGAATTTATAGAAAATGAAATGGGTATTTACAAAAAAAACGTTGCAGGAGAAAAAAATATCCAACCGCTATCAGACGACTATATTAAGTTTATCAGATTCGCTCAATGGAAGATCAATAAACACGACAAGGGGCTTATCGGCATGATAACAAACAACTCCTATCTGTCGGGCTTAATACACCGCGGGATGAGAAGGTCATTATTGGAGAGTTTTAACCAGATATACGTACTTAACCTCCACGGCAGCAGCCGCATTGGTGAAAATTCACCGGATGGTAGTAGAGATGAAAACGTGTTTGACATCCAGCAAGGGGTGGCAATTGTGTTTTTCGTAAGGAATGATAAGCAAAACGCCTTAGGCAAGGTGTACTATAAGGATTTATTTGGATTGAGGGAAGACAAATATGACTACCTGACAAGACATGACATTAACACAACAGATTGGAAAGGGCTAACCCCATCAGAACCTTATTATTTCTTTGTGGAGAAAGATTTTTCCTTGCAGGCTGCTTATGACCAGTTTATAATTCTAACAGAGATATTTGATAAATTATCAAGTGGTGTTAAAACTCACAGAGACAACTTTGTAATCGGATTTACTAAGGAGGAAATCAAACAAAGGATACTCACCTTTACAGGCAATCTTCCTGATGATCTGGTTATTAAGGCTTTAAAAATAAACGGGAAGAGGGATTGGGATATAAAAACAGCCAGAGAAAGAACTAAAAAGATTGAATGGATAAAATATATAAGACCTTATGCATACAGACCTTTCGATATAAGAATGATTTGTTATCTACCTGAATTGATTGATAGAGACAGATGGGAGTTAATGAGACATTTTTTCACAAACAACTTAGGAATTATTATAGACCGTACCACCTCGATTAATATTTCCTACTCTCATGTTTTTGTTTCAGATACATTGATGGATGTTAGGATGCTTCCTGATTATGGTGGGGCTCCTTTTCTTGTACCACTTTACATTTATCCTTCAAGAAAAAAGAATAGATTGTTCCATCCAGAATCAACAAAAGGGGAATCCAATATAAAACCCAATATAATCGACTCTCTATCCAAAGTCTACAAAACGGAACCATCCCCCGAGGAAATCTTCTACTACATCTACGCCGTTCTCCACTCAAACACGTACAGAGCCAAATATGCCGAGTTCCTGAAGATAGACTTTCCAAGGTTGCCTTTTACTAAAGACCATAGCGTATTTACCAGTATGGCCCAACACGGTAAAGGCCTTGTTGAACTGCATCTGCTTAAGTCACGGGGGCTTGAGCCACCCCTTGCAAGGTTTCAGGGCAACGGGGATAACAAGGTCCTTAAACTGCTATACAACAACAAAGAAAAACACCTATATATCAATCCAACCCAATACTTCGAGGGATTACCCAACGACGTGTGGCAGTACCATATTGGCGGATACCAAGTGTGTGAGAAATGGTTGAGAGACAGAAATGGGAGAGCCTTATCCTTTGAGGAGATAAAATGTTATTGTAAGATAGTTACAGCGCTACAGAGAACTATCAAGCTACAGGACGAAATAGATTTGATCTACAACAAGTTAGAAAGTGATGTATGCCAAATAGCAAAAGATGTAATAGTTCAGTATACGATTTAAACACTGTGTATAAACATGTGATATAATGGGATCAAGGGGACTGGTCCCCTTGACATATTAGGTATAACAAAGCTAACGTAGATACTATGGATGAAGTGCAAGTAGAGGCTGTACCGGATTTAGCTGTCATCATGCCGGTTTATAACGAGGAGGGTGTTGTAGGCGAGGTTCTAGAGAGTTGGCTTACTACCTTGGTAGCGCTTGGGATCAAGTTCCAGATCCACGTCTATAACGATGGTTCAAAGGACAACACCGGAGGCGTTATTGACAGACTGGCGCAGATGGAGCGCAGGATAGTAGCCCACCATAAGGCAAACACTGGACATGGAGCAACCATCTTGATGGGCTATCGGGACAATTGCAGTTGCCAGTGGCTGTTTCAGACAGACTCGGACGGTGAGATAAGTCCCGCCTATTTCCATAAACTCTGGCAAGAAAGACACTCCTGCGACATCTTGATCGGCAGGAGAGACAACCGCAAGATACATCTTATGCGCAACGCAATTACCCTTGCCTCAAGGGGGCTTACAATGGGGTTCTTTGGCTCAGGGATAGTCGATGTGAACTCGCCATATCGTCTGATGAGGTCAAACGCCTTTGTCGAATGTTTTAATAGCCTGCCTGCGGATACCTTTGCACCTAACGTGGCAATATCGGCAACGGCCTGCTTAAAAAAACTAAGGATATCAGAAATCCCGGTGCCTTGTAGTGAAAGACTAAAGGGCGCTACCGCTACTAAGAAAATAGTGGCAGGGGCACTCAAGTCTGTGTTTCAACTAATAAGATATCGCTTTACACTGCTACCATAAACGCATCAGATACTTGCAGTTGCCGCCTGTATCCCCTGAGAAGCCAAGGCTTAAGCATTCTTCCTGGTCTTCCTTTAAGTCCTTTAGGGGCAAGAACGGATTTCTCATAAACCTCGTAAATTGTCCGGTGTTGCGTACTGGCAGGCTGCCTCTGGAAGATATTTCGGTTAGTTCTTTTGCTAGCTTATTTTCAAACTCTGGCAGCAAGGGGGTGTTTTTTTGGTTAGCAGGCATCTTACTAGTTGGTTTATAGCCATGTGTGCGCAAAAACAGCGGGTTTTTGACCTTGTTTACGCTTAGGAACCTTTCAACAGAAAAGATGGGCTCATAGTCCCATACGTTGTGAGATTCAAAGACCAATGGTGTCTGTGGCTGCTTGTTGAGTATGTCGCTTATGTATTGAATCTTGTCAGTGAACTCGGTAGTGATCAAGGCGTGTTTTTGAGTTGCCTCTCTTAGCGGGATGAAACCCCTTTGGATCACTATTAATAAAAAGACAGCAGCTATGATGATTTTCAGTGGAGTTATGGTTTTTGGAGTTACGCCAAGCAGATCGAGTATTTTCAACAGTGACAAGATTATGGAAAGAAAGGCAACAGGAAAGGCCAGTTTGCCAGGGAAGTCAAACCTGTTGTCAGCCGGCCAATAACCATTATAAAAGATGATCTGTGATATAACGATAATCGCCAAAATCAGCAACAGACCTGCTGTCTTTGAGATAGCAGAAAAATACTGCCCTGTCACCCCTGTGCCCTTCTGCTTAAAGATAACTAAGCCTAATATAAATATAACGCCTAAAAAGACGGAGGCTACTACAATTAAGAATGTGTTACCCAGACCCCACGAATGTATCTTTGTAAGGAACGAGGTGATTAAGGATACAAAGACCCCCAGGCGATCGGTGAAGTCTGCGCTCTTGGAGTAAAAATCGCTCCCTCCGTGTCTCTTTATGAGGTAAGCGATCATCGCAGCCATTAACAATCCAAAAACGATAATAATGCTTGTGGCAAACCTGGCATGGGAATTTAGCTTACCCTTGACAAGCAAATAAAGAGACAGACATATCTGAGGAAGAAGAAGTATCAAGAAGTTTTCCTTGCTGCCCATAGCAACGACAGCTCCTACAGTTATAAGTATCCAGCAGAGGATGCTGGCGGGTGCTTCATCATCGGTGTTAGATGCGGTGTTTTTTAAGACAGCGAAATAGCCGGCCGAGTATAAAGCTAAGCCCAGGGCTGCGTTTACCTCCGGCGCTCCGAGTTTGGTCCAGATATCGACCCAGTAGTTCTGTGACAAGACGAACAGAGTAAAGATACCACTATAGGCAAAGCCAATATAGTGCTGTGTAACCCACCACATCACGGAGGCAAAGAGGATAAACACCATCATCTTAAACAGATACCATCTAAATGGATGTTCGCCCCACAACCAGGACTCAAAGATTACTATCAACCAGTGAACCGGCCGATAACGAGGGTGGATATCCAGGCTCATAATCTCCGTGTTTTCTATCAGAGATGGGATATTAAATAATGAGACATGTTTATCTGGACCTAAAAAATTCATAATCTCGTGATCGTCTATAATATACCACTGGGCATTCAAGCTGGCGCTGAATATATAATATGCCAAAACTGTACAGCAGACTAGAGTAAGTAGAAACTTAACCATCAGTTACTTTTATTTCAGTCATTGAAGGATTTCTTGTTATGTTCATTATTAAACTCCTCTGAAGCAGATTGTTTGTTCTTGATCTCTAATTTTATATCAAATCCCTTTGCCAATCTAACGATGTCGCTGCCCTCTCTGCATAAAGTATTATAGACCGTTTTAATCTCTCTCTGATACCTAAAACACGGCCACATGGCAATTAGAAACACCACAGGTGTGATAAAATGGTGGAGCTTTTTAGGGATTGCCTCCTGAACCAAACCGATTGCGATGTTGTAGATGAATTTAAAGACGTATACTATAAAACCGGCGACGAAAATCCCCGACGTCCCTGTCCATAAGATAAACGCTAGAGCAGATCGCCCATTTATACCACTATCATCGTTTTCTTGGAAGATTTTGGCAACCAGGCCCGTTGCCTTTAAGGGCGCTGGTGTAATAGCATAAAACTGGTAAAACCAGTATATCGCAAGCACAAGCCAGACAATAAATACAAGGTCAGCTAACCAGCTCCTATACTCAATTATCCAGCCCCAAATGGTATTTACACTGTTTTTGCTTATTTTAAGCCTCCACTGAAACGCATATCATAGTTTAGTATACTACTATAATGTTAAAACAAACAAGCTATAAAAAAGGGGTGCATAAGAATATCATGGGAACTAAGGTTATTACGTGGTCATACTAAGTTGCATCCAAAGAAGTTGAACTTTAATGGGGGTCAAGGGGACTGTTGTCTGTTAGCGCTGTCTTTATATATTTTCGCCGCCGGTTTTACTTAGCACTTCTTTGGCAGCTATTTTTAGTTCCTTAAGGTCTTTCAAGCTAAGGCTTAATTCATATGTGGTTTTTTCGTAAGACTGCATCCAGGCAATGTCGGTGTTTTCGTCACAAGAGCCAGAGGTAATACCGAAACGGCAGATGTAATCAGCTAGCTGTAATACAGCCCAGAGCCTTCGTTGTGACAGCCTGTCGACATCGTCGCTAACTGGGATATCGTCGTTGTGATGATAACGAACTGCCTCACAAATGATTCTTGGTATCCCCCATGAGTGCAGCAGTATATGTCCCATGGCACAGTGGTTAGTAAAAAACTGAGCTTGTTCAGCCTCTATTACGTTATTTATCAAATTAAACATTGTTACCATGTTGTAGTCGTCGAATTTGTCTAATAGGAGCAGCATTCCACAGTCGTGAAACAAGCCAGCCATGTAGGCCTGATTTGTAAACTCCTGGCGTCTCTCAGCCCCTGAGATGAAAATGCCGAATTCCGGCAGCCTATGTTCTGCAATAAACCGTGATAACTCAGCAGTGTATAATAAATGGTTCCAGAATCTATCGCTTACAGCCTTCTTTTTACCTGTCAGGTTCTGCATAAGCGAGATCAAGACCGTATTCTTGAACTCCTTTAACCCCAGTATATTCATAGCCCTCTCAATTGTGCTTACATCTGCGTTACTAAAAAACGGTGAGTTGGCTATCTTGATGACCTTTGCCGACAAAGCCGCATCTCTTTTTACAGATGCTATAATCTTTTTAAGGTCGGGGGTAGTTTTATTCATCTCCTCGTTAATCTCTATAAGTATTTGAGGCTGTGTTGGGATAGAGACCGCCTTTGCAATCTCCTTTTTTTGCAAGATCATCTCTCTAACTTTTTCGATGTTATACTGAATCTTGTGTGTTAATATCTCGCTTGTACAAGGCTTAAGGATGTAGTCGGTTGCGCCCAACCGTACAGACCTGCCAATGCTATCTGGATCGCCTACGAGTGTGTAGATAATAAATGGCAGTGTCTTAGATTGCGGGCGGTTTCTCACCCATTCCAACAGTTCAAATCCGTCTATCTCCGGCATGTCTAGTTCACTTATGACAAGGTCAATTGGGGAGTTTTCCAGTATCTCTCTGGCCTCTTTGGCGTTACCTGCTTCTACTATCTTAGATTCAGGTAGTAGTTCGTGTATCTGCCTTCTCAATATCTTTCTTGAGGTCTTCGAGTTATCAACAATTAACAGATCATATTGTTCGTTTGGCAGCGGTTCATTTGCCATCTATCCCTCTTCTGTTATAATGATTAGAAATAATAGCATAGATATAGAGCCTCTTGCAAAACTCCTAAACGAAAGAAGTTTTAGCTCTCCTTATGATAAAATAAGTTTCCCAAACTTAAATCGATAAGGAGAGCATCATGTTAAGAGAGAGTATATCATG